>NZ_JAIBES010000052.1 GCF_019459305.1 Sphingopyxis sp.
TCTGTTCGGCAGCTATGCGCGCGGCGACTGGGTCGACGAGCCCGAGAATGGCTATCAGTCGGATTATGATCTGCTGATCATCGTCAGCCACGCCAATCTCACCGATATTGCCGAATATTGGTATGTCGCCGAGGATAAGATTCTGCGCGATGCGGAGATCGCGCGGCCCGTCAACATCATCGTCCACACTCTCGAGGAAGTGAACCGCGGGTTGAAGCGCGGCGAATATTTTTGGGTCGACATCGCGCGCGACGGCATCGTGCTTTACGATCTGCCCGGCAGTGAACTGACCACGCCGATGCCGCTGACGACATCTGATGCCTATGAAATGGCCAGCGGTTATTTTGCGGACTGGTCTGCGAAGGTGAACGATGCGCTCGAGATCGCGGACTTTTGCATCGAGAAGCGAAAGTTTAACGACGCCGCCTTCACGCTGCATCAAGCTGCGGAACGTGCCTACACCTGCTTCCTTCTGGTGCGCAGCCAGTATGTCCCGCGTTCGCATAATCTGAAGTTCCTGCGCTCGCTGGCAGAGGACCGCGACCCGCGGCTCGTCGAGGCCTGGCCGCGGGCGACGAAGCTCGACCGCCGGCGCTTTGAACTGGCGAAACGCGCATATGTCGAGGCTCGCTACTCGGCTGCGTACGACATCGGTAGCGATGATCTGCAGGCGATCAGGTCAGCGGTGACCATTTTGCGCGACACGGTCGAGACGGTGTCGCGCGAATGGCTCGATGGGCTCCGGCAGAAGGCCGACCTCTGATCACTCAGCAGCCGCTGGCAACAGCGCGTCGAGAAAAGGTAGCCGTATTTGCGCAGCCGGGCCGTATACAGGTCGAGGCAGTCCCTGAATGGCCCCGCACGCAAATCGCGGATCGTCCAGCTGCCGTTCAAAAAATCATCCAGCGTCATAGCTTCCTTCTCTGCGATGAGTGCAGAGGAGCAGCGTAAAACTATGCCGCGCCGATCACCGCAAAGTTGTTGGAAACCAGGGCATTCGCGCGCCCACTCGGCATAGTGGGCCGCTTGGCATAATCGAAGCACTAACGCATCACCGAACAAGAACTTCTTTGGCTTGGCAGCTGTGTTGAGGAACTGGGTCGCGCCGTTCACGCGATCTGCTCCAAACGCATCGCCGAACTTGCAGCGCGCGCGGCCCAGAGTCCGCCTCTCGCTTCCGGCTGATATCCTGGCTGCAACCGCGATGTTGCTGGGCCGGGATGTCCAGCATCCGCCCAATTGCGCTACCTCTGGCTCGGCGGATATTGCGTCGACGCTCTACAGACTGAATCTTGCGTAGAGGCGTGCGAGCATTGAAGCATGCGGGGAATGGCGCATGCCATCAGATCTTGCAGACAATCTTAAGAAATATATCAAATACATGTGGTCAGCTTCTGCGAACCGTGCGCGCAGCGGCACGCGTCCGCAGCGATGTTCCGCAGCACCCAGGCGCCCGCAGCCATGTACATTCTCAGGAACCGGTCCAGAATCCGCACGCACACGTAAGGACGTCAGCTACCGTAGCGACCCGCTCCAGAACTATCATATATGCGAAACCGATGACTGCGCCTGCCACCCGGCCATGCCGTCGGTGATGCCCAGTACCGATGTGGCTTCGCGGAGCAGGAAAATCAGACCAATAAAAATAGCCAGCATCAGAACGTCTTGGCGAATAAAGCTCAGTCCCAGCGATCGCTGGCGCCAGGTCAGCATGGCGTAGCGTAACGCCTCTGCCAGCACGAATACGACAAGCGCGGCGTTAATCCCGTAATGCGTCAGTACCCAGGGCAGTGCGGCAACGATTACCCCCAGTTTCACGCCATTGCTAAGGGCGACGTTCGCTGGTTTGCCGATGCCCATCATCGTTGCGTCAGCCATCGTTGCCGCAATTCCGAACCACGTGCCGACCAGCAACACGGTTAGGAAAAATCCCGCTGCCTTGTAGCGATCGTCATAGAGCAAGTAGATAAATTCGTCGGCGATCGCGATGCCGAACGCCAGGCTGACCGACACGCTCGCCAGAACCAGCAGGCGCATCGGCCCGATCGCGCGCTGCAAGTCGCTGCCGCGCAGGGCCGAGGCCGAAACGCGCGGAAAGATCAGGAGGCTTCCAAGGCGCTGAAACAGCTGCATGATCGTGTCGGAAAAGGTTCGGGCGATGCCGTAAATGCCGAGCAGGGTGAGCGGGATCGCATCGGCGAAGTAGAGCCGATCGAAGTTCATCGCGAGGAAATAGACCAGCGATGCGAGGAATATCCATTTGCCGAAATGGATGATCGCCCGGACCGCCTCGCGCTCCCACGCCAGCCGGTGCGAGCGCCAGTCGATCAGAAAGAAGCTAGCCGCCGCGGGTATCGCAGTACTGACTAGAAGGCCCCAGATGAGCGCCCAGATCGTCGGCATGTAAAAGGCGAACCCGATCTGGACCAGAGTGCCAAAACCCGCGGAAGCCAGATCGAACAAGGCCAATTTGCGGACCGCGAGCTGCTTCTGGAGCAGGAAGCGCGCCGGTGAGGTAAGGCCGGTAATGATGAAAATCGGAGCGACCGCCGGCAAGAGCAACAGCAGCTCGGGGTTGTCATAGCCATGGGCGATCGGCGCCGTGAGCAACATTGCCAGTACGAACAGCAGCAGCCCGCGGACGATCTGGATGGTCCAGGCGGTATTGTAAAATTTCGGTTCGTTGCCGCGGGGATGGTTTACGATGCTTTGCCCGACCCCGATGTCGGTGAGCAATTCCCCTCCGGTTCGCAGCGTGTTGATCAGCAGCATAGTACCCAGCAACGCTGGGGCGAGCAGCCAGGCGAGAACAATATTCGAGCCGAGGCGGAGCGCCTGCTGCGCGACATAAGTCGCGGTCACCCAGCCTGCGGCGCCAAAAATCGCCTGCCGCGGATGCAGAATGCCGCGCACCGCAGCGATCATTCGCGAGGGTGAGCCCAAGCCGGACGCATCCTGTGGCGGGCGGTCATCCACGTGATACACTCGCCTTCTTCGAACCCGTCGCCGCGTGCAGCAGGCCACTCCCCATCGAGCCACGGCCCTTAGCAGCGCCATCGATCAAGGCAAATGACAAACGAATATGCGGTGATAATAGGGATGCTGGAACGAGGGACGAGTATGAGCAGAGGGTCGAATGGCGAAACGGGGCACGTGCCAGCCGCCGAAGCGGCTAACGCGCTCCCGGCCAAGAAAGTGCATTCGATTCAGTTGATGCGCGCTATTGCGGCGATGCTCGTCGTGCTCTTCCATGTCCACCAGGCGTTTGCAATCCGGTTCACGACCCCCTTCTTCGCGGCCGAATCCTATCTCTTTGCGTTCGGCGCGGTTGGCGTGCATATATTCTTCGTCATCAGCGGATTTATCATGGTTTATACCAATCCGCCCGGCAAAGCCTTTGCGGCAAAGACATTCTTCCGGCGGCGCCTGCTGCGAATCTATCCGATCTACTGGCTCTGCGCGGCGCTCTACCTCGCCGTCCACGTCCTCATCGGACAAGCCTATGCCTTAGGCCTTCGGGAAGCGGCGGGCGCGTTGCTGCTCTTGCCCGGGAACGCATCGAGCATCATCGGCCCTGCGTGGACCCTCGCGTTCGAGATGTATTTCTATCTCTGTTTCGGACTTGCGATGCTTGCCGGCTCCGGCCGCGGCCTGACCATATTGATCGGTTTTTTCACGATCTCGGTCGCCGCGGGGGCGGTGGTGCAGATCGACCATCCGGCATGGACCCTGGTCACCAGCAGCCTGCTCCTCGAGTTTATTGCTGGAGCGGCGATCGGATGGCTGCTTGTGTCGGGCAAGTTGCCCAGACGCGGCGGTCTGACAATCACCGTGCTCGCGATTATCCTTTTCGGGGCGGGAATCGCAGCAGGATATGAGCGGGCACCCTCGGTGGTCATGTGGGGCGTACCCAGCGTGATGCTAATCCTCGGCCTCGCGATGCACGAAGCCGCGCGTGCGCCCTCGGCGCTCGTTCGCAAGCTCGGCCATTTTGGCGACAGCAGTTACGCGCTCTACCTGATTCACATCCTGCTCGTGACGCTCGCGATCGAACTCGCCCGCCAGATCCCCTGGCTCGCGGAGCAGCCACCCGCTCTCATCGCGATCCCGTTCGCGCTCGCCGCCTTGCTGGTCGCCGAATTTCTGCACCACCGCGTCGAAAAGCGCATGTTGGGCTGGCTTACCCCGCGGCGGAAATCCCCTCTGCCGCTGGTGCAGACCGGTCATCCCTGACTGGCTGCGCGGCGCCTTGACGCGCTGATCGTCGCGGCGGCTGCTTGCGGGTCATTTTCTCGCGTTCGACCTGGCGAATGATCCCCGCAATAATACCGAGCGAAATCGCAAAGACATATTGCGCATAAAATGTGACGAAGACCCACTCGTACAAGCCGTGCAGCGCGAGCACCAATATGGCGACGCTGGCGCCCAGCACAATTTCGCCGCGCGGGTCCGTTCGGTTTCCAAATGCAAAAGCCAGCCCGCGCAGGATCGACCAGATAATCAGCATCACGAAAGTAATCAGCCCGGGCCATCCAGTTTCCGCCGCAATCAGCAGATACATATTGTGCACCGGTGCCGAGCGACTTTCAAAGTTCCATATCACCCCGGCCCGTTCGGAGTAACCGCTGACGTTGGCAATCAGAATATACTGGTTCGCCCCCACACCCATCGGGTGATCGGACCACATGGCCTTCGCGGCCGCCTCGAAGGAGATACGTTCTTCATTCGAGCCCTCCGAATCCGGACGCAGTTCGTAACGATCGCCAAAGCTCGCAATCACCACGGGGGTGACGACCGCGAGGGCCAGGACGGCGAGCCCGGCCATTTTCCATTTGTGCGCGGTCGGCTTGCGCACGATTGACAGGAAAAACAGGATCGCCATGCCAATGCCGACAAAACCGACCGCGCCGCGCGAAGCGCCGAACGCGACAGCAACCAGCGCGGCCAGCACGCCCAGCATGAAAATCTTTCGACGTTCTCCTGCCAGCAGGAAAGCCAGAAGAGGCAAAGTCACGCAATGGAGCATGAGCCCGAGCAGGTTCTGGTGCCCCATTGTGCCGGCCGCCTGCGCAGCGCCCGAGAATTTTTGATCGATCGTCACAACCACCTGAAAAATCGCACCGGTGGCCAGCCCCATCGCAAGCCAGCGCAAGGCTCCGGTTTGCCCGGCGAAAGACGCCACCGCCATGAACAGGATGACCACGCGCATGAGCTGGAACACGTAAAAGCTTGTGCTCATCGGCACGGTCGAAAAGCCCATCGAAAGCCCGGCGGCGACGAGATAGGCGATGAGCAGCGCCAGAAACGGCAGGCGACGGGCCGGCGCGCGCGAAACGATGACCAGCGCCAAGGCAAGCGAGTCGAGCAGGGTGATAATCAGGCCTTTTGCGTAGCCCGACCAAGCTGGCCAAGAAATCAGCGACGCATCGAGGTTGAGAGCGCTGATCGTGAAGGGAAGCACGCCGACGGCAAAATAGGCCCATTTACGTTGCGAGGGCTTTGACTTCAGCCAAGCGACGGCCAAGGGAATGGCCAACAATATAAAAATGAGTGCAATAATGCGCATGGCGATTGTGCCTTAGCAGCATTCAAGCGAAGCGAAAGGCGCGGACGAGCACGAGCCGCGACACGTCTTCGTCAAGACCGCCCAGCCTATTCGCGGCAGCGAAACCGATAGCGTCAGTATGTCGTTCCTCTTCGTTGCTACCATGTTCGCTGTTGGCATGGCCGGGGCGGTGAAGCATGCAAAATTGCGCCTGCCACCGGACATCGCCGGGCGCCTGAGTTTGCAGGAGGCGCGGCGAGCACGGATGAAGGGTCGGGTTCGGCGAATCGCGGTCATCCCGTTCATCCAAATGCTCGGCCAAGCCCCACCTGACGCATCCATCACAAGACCGCAGCGAGCACCAGCGCTAGCGTTCTGCGCCGAAAACGGTCGGCTGCATGGCGACAAGTTTCCGGTCGATCTCGGCTGACCGGATTTCCAACGACGCCCATTCCGGGTGGCGGCTGGCACCATCACCAAATTCGGAGCGGAGGCGGGTCTGGGTATCGATGACAATGTCGCGGTCGCGCTGCAACATGTCCCACTCCTCGCGCGCAAACTGGAGGGGGTGTTTGGGTGCCTGCGATGCTAGCAAGGCCGCCTGCTCCATAGCATCACGACGAACCGCGAGGTCGATGGCGTCACCAACGGTTGCAGGCTCCTTGCCGTCGGCGTCGAGCAGTGGCTTGCCACAATAGCTGGCAGATTTGGCATGATGCCGGAGAATATAATTAGCAAAGGCGATCCCATCCTGCGGCGCGAGTTGATCCCGGATCTGGCGCACCGTCTGCATGTCGCTAAGGTTGATGTCGGACAGGGCGATATCCCTCCCCCCTGGCGCGCAGCCGCCCAGCAGCACAACAAAAAGCAGAATAGCTCGAGACATGACCAATCCTTCTGGCCTGCTCGAATACCCGATCAATATTAACAATTCGCGTTGCGGCCCCGCAACGCAGCGGAGCGACGACCTAGGCCACGGCACCGAATGGGTTAGGCGGACGATCCCGCCATCGCCGGTTCGCGCTGCCGCTGCATCATGCGGCGCGATATCCGGTGGCCGATCCGCACCATGGGCTTTTCAATCAGGAAATAGGATTCGATCGCCAAGGGAATGAATGCGAACGCGAGCATCAAGTCCCAACGCGCATAAACCGTTTCGGCGCCACGCGCGCGAGGCGCTGCCGCAAGGCAGCGGACAATGCGACCAGCACGCCGACCATAATATTGATGAAGCTGCCGCGCGGTGCGAAGACCAGCCAGCCGACGAACAGACCCGCCAGAATGATGACGGCGGCGCTCCGCCGAAATGCGGCTGCGAACGCAAAGATCAGCGGCCATACGAGGTAAAACTGTTCTTCGACCGCGAGACTCCAGGTGTGGATAAGCCACCATGAATAGGAAAAACCCGAATAGTTGCAGACATAAAACGCTCTGCGCAGCACCGCCCCATTGTCGAGGCGCAACAAATCCCATTGCCCCAGCAAATAGATGACAATCACATAGATGTAGAGGGCTGGCATGATATGAAAGATGCGCCGGCTGACCCGGTCACGCTCGTTTTCCTCCGCGACGAGCAGCGTCGTTATCAGATAGCCGCTGATCATAAAAAAGATACTGACGCCCAGCTGCCGAGCGACGAAAAAATGGTCAGGCTCCTGTCGCCGATCGACACACCCAGAGAATTGAGCGCGTCGATCAGATAAACTTCGCGCGCGGGATATGCAAATAGGTGGCCAATGACCACCATCAGCACGCTGATCCCGCGCCCAGCGTCGATTATCGCGTTGCGCCCGATCGGCTGACTCTAATCCATCGGCCATCTCGATACGCGCGGCCCCAGCCGGGTGCAAGTACCCGCCAGTCCGCGCGCCGGTTTCGCAATGCGGAGCACGCCCGCCTTCGGGGGGCGGGGCACTGCGGCGACGGTCTCAGTCGCGGCAATGGTAAGACGCCTTTACTTCAAATTAGCGTTTGCGTGGCACCTCTCTCTCAGGGACGCGGGGACGATCATCATGTTGCAAACAGAGTCGCTGAATCAGGAATTTGGCCGTTGTCGGCGCTGCCCATGGTTTGGCGCCATCAAACCAGCGGTACTCGCAGCGGTCGCCACAGACTCAGCAGACGCGGCCGTCTGTTCGGCTGAGCCAGCAGTCGAAGTATGATTTTACCATCAAAGGAAAACCTATGCGCCGTCTTGGTCTAGTGTCCGCCTTTGCTCTCGCAACCGCCTCGTGCGGCGGCGGCGGGGGTTCGGACAGCAGCAGCTCTGCCCATACCGTGGTGCTGCCGCCAGCGCCCGCGCCAGCGCCCGCGCCGACACCGACGCCGACGCCCGCCCCGCCGCCCACGAGTTCCGCAGGATCGGAAAACCCGTCAACGCAGGGCGTTGTCGCGATCGCCAGCAACTTCGATCCGATGAGCGAATTGGTGTCGACGTCGCTGCCCCCATCGGCCGCTCCCGACGTAGTAGGCGCATTCCGCTTCATCTGTATGCCGGGCCAGCTCAAGAAAGACGACCCGATCGTGTTCCCCGGGCAACCGGGCAGAAGCCATCTGCACCAGTTCTTCGGCAATGATGCTGCCGATGCTTATTCGACTTATACCTCGCTGCGGACCACTGGCAATTCGACCTGTATGTCGCGGGTGAATCGGTCGGCTTATTGGGTGCCCGCCCTGCTCAACGGAAAGGGCCAGGTGGTCCGGCCCGACTATGTGTCCATCTATTATAAGAGGCGCCCATCGTCGGATCCGGTCGTGTCCGATCCGACCCACCCCCAATATCAGGGAAAAGCAACGACCCTGCCCAATGGCCTAAGGTTCATCTTCGGGCGCGACATGCTAAACCTGGCCGATGCGCCGACAGGTAAAATGCACTTTAACTGTGAAGGACCGGTGCCCTTCACGCGCAAGGACTGGCAAAATTTCGAGGAAGCTCAGGCCGGCTGCCCGGTGGGCAACCGGATCGGGGTGCAAATGAGTGCGCCCGATTGCTGGGACGGGAAGAACCTCGACAGTACCGATCACCGCAGCCATCTTTCTTATGGCTCCTATGGCAATTGGGGCTATCTGAAATGCCCAACAACTCACCCCTTTGTCATTCCTGCCTTCGTCATGGGGGTCTGGTACACCCAAGCAGCCGGCGAGACGTACGAATTTGTTTCCGACGCGATGGACACATCGCCGACGCACAAGCGCGGGGATACTTTTCACGCCGATTTCTTCATGGCGTGGGATCCGACCGTCCACAATCTGTGGGAAAAGAACTGCATCGACAAGATGCTGAACTGTTCGGGTGGTGACCTTGGCAACGGCCAGCGGCTGAAGCAGAGCTGGGAAGCCAGCTGGACCGCCAGCCCACGCCTCGTGGGCCTCTCCGGTAGCTGAGCCATCCCTTCCGCCGAACGAACGTGCGCCGCAGGGCATTCGCGGCAACGCGGCGTCCGGTCGGTTAGTTTGAGCGGCGTCGACTGATATTTTCTCGTAAGGTTCCGCAGCAGGCCTCAATTGCAGCGGTCATGCGATCGTCCGATCCTATCGACATTCGCCATGAAGCTGCGGTAACGTGAGCTGATGGCGGCGTTCTACAAACTTCATGATAATTGGCCTAGGCACGAGCGGGCCTTCGACGATAGCGCGCGAACGACAGGTGCATGGCGATGAAAATGCTGGCGCTGATATGGGTGCTGGCCGGCTCGGCGCTGTCCGGCGATGCACGCGAGGAAAATCTCGCGAGGAATGCCGGCGAAGTAAGACAGGTGCCGTCGGGATTGCCGGTGGCCAGCTTGCTTGGTCCCAAACGCATCCCGCCCAGCGCCGCGCCCGATGTTGTCGGCGCCTTCCGCTTCCTGTGCGGTCCGGGGCAGCTAAGCTATGACGACCCCATCGTCTACCGAGGTCAACCGGGCAAGGCGCACCTTCACCAGTTTTTCGGCAACCTCGGAGCGAATGCTCACTCGACCTACGAGAGCCTGCGCAAGTCCGGTGAAAGCACCTGCCAGAATGAATTGAACCGCTCCGCCTATTGGATGCCAGCCATGCTCGACGGCAAGGGCAATGTGGTTCGCCCCGATTCCGTGTCGATCTATTACAAGCGCCGCCCCGCCAGCGATCCGGTATGCAAGGTTGCGGGCAAGGACTGCGTCGGAATCCCGCGCGGACTTCGCTTTGTGTTCGGCTGGGATCAGACCCGCCCCAATGAGCCGCAGCCGGAAAACACTAAGCTGTTCAACTTCAAGTGCGTGAACGTCTGGACACCGACCACCGCTGCATTCCCTGATATGGTCGAGCCGATGAAGGCCTGCAAGCCAGGGCAATGGCTGTCTGCCACCATTGCCACCCCGCAATGCTGGAACGGTGTCGATCTCGATTCATCCAACCATCGCAGCCACTTGGCCGACATGGTCCGCGACCGGAACAGCGGGAAGAACGCCTGTCCCGCCTCGCATCCTTACATCATCCCGCAATTCACGATGGGCGTTGGCTACAGCATTGAAGCGGGCGACGAACCCAAGCTTTGGCACCTTTCGAGCGATGCTATGCTGCCGCCAGCGCTGCGCCGCCCGGGCGCAAGTTTCCACAGCGATTATTTCGAGGCCTGGGAGGACGACATACGGCTTCGGTGGGAAGCGGGATGCATCGACAAGCTCCTCAATTGTTCGGATGGGGACCTGGGAGACGGGCAGATTCTGTCCCGCGGCAAACATTATCCCCAGCGGCAAGTTTCGCGCCGCCTGGTCGCGGTACCCGAAAATGCCGACCATGGCGCCGAACATCATGCGGCCAATTCCGCTCGCTAGGACGCACCTGGCGACGACAACGAACGGCGGCTCGAAGGCGGCCCCGGTCGAGCAAAAGCATCGCTGACACGGTCGGAACCGCATGCGAAGCGCATGGTGAGCCGACATCGCAGCATCGCGCGCCGCACGTGCGGCAGGCGATCGCCGCCGCCAACAAAAAGGCTCTATTGACGAGCAACAGAGCCTTTCTGATTTCGGGACGTCATGGGTTGACCGTCCCGAGACAGGAACCTCCCGCGCCTCCGGGGTAGCAGCGCAGCGGGAGACCTGTGATCTAGCACCGGGTGGTTAACATACGGCCAAATCCCTCACCGCAAACAGGGGAGCGTGGGACGATTTCTCGCCAGCGACCAAGGTCACCGAGAGCATCCATGTCCGACCGGCCCTGAAGGCTGCGCCCCTTGGCATGCCGTGCCGCAGGCGCCGCCCGCGACGACAAAGCCAACGATTTCCGCTTCGCAGGCTGACGCCGCAAAGCCCTGCTTTAAGAAGCACCGCTGCATCACGAGGGCCAAGGCGCACCATATGATATTGGCGCGCAACATGCCCGATCGACCGCAGATCTGGCTAAATTGCAGGGGATAGTTTTGCATCGCCCGGTCGCTGCGACGCCCGTATCGCCAGCCACTCGCTTCGGTAGCTAAAAATGGCACGTGGCTTGCCGCAAGTATGCCGCGTCGCTTCCCTCATCGGCGTCGCGTCGCCGCGATCACCGGCAATTCAGGCGGGCTTACCCCGGCGCTGGGGACCGCGAGGCGCGCTTACAGACGCTCGCCCGCAAGTATCCAACCGCTTTCACGTGTCACTAGTCGGCCGACGGGGCCGCCTGTGCAATCAGCCGCATCTCGTCCACCGTCTTGCGCGATTCGGCGATGATCTTGTCGACGCCATCGACCGTGATCGCGAGCCCGCCCTGCTCGTTGGACCTCGAAAGTTGGGGCGATCGATGGGGATGAAGGCCTCTTGGATTTCTTTTCGTTGCCATAGCTCTAAAAGATGTCGACTTTAAACAGGTGGGTTAAAGTGGTCATCGCAACACTTTACTCTTTCAGGAAAGATGGAGTGCAAGCCATGGCCTATCGCAGCAGGATATATTTCGCCGACCGGCAGAAGTCAGAGATCTGGGATCGTTGGCAGCGCGGAGAGTCGATGAGTTCGATCGGGCGGAGTTTTGATCGAAACTCCTCTTCGATCCATCCGCTGATTGCGCGCGCTGGCGGTTTTCGTCCTGCCGAGCGCAAGCGTTCGAGGTTCGCGTTAACCTTGCCGGAGCGTGAAGAGATACCGCGGGGTCTGGGAGTGGGTGCCTCTCTCAGGCAGATTTCGTGCGGTTTGAGGCGGGCGCCATCGACGATCAGTCGGGAAGTTCATCGTAACGGTGGCAGCGGTAAATACCGGGCCGCGAGATCCGAGGGGTCCGCCTGGGACCGCGCTTTGCGGTCCAAACTGTGTAAACTGGCTTGCAATCAAGAGCTGTGCCGGACACTCCACCCTGCTACGCCGCCAATGGTCGCCAGAACAGATTGCGGGCTGCCTGAAGAAGCGGTTCCCCAGAGATGAGACTGGCCGCGTGTCTCATGAGACCCTCTATAAAATCCTGTTTGTTCAGGCCTGCGGCGTCCTCAAGAAGGAGCTGATAGCCCATTTGCGGTCACCGCGCTCCATGCACCGTCCGCCTCATTCAAGCCTGAAGAGCAGTGGTCTGGGGCACATCAAGGACATGGTCTCCATCCGTGAGCGCCCAGCGTCGGTTGACGATCGGGCTGTGCCGGGGCACTGGGAAGGGGATTTGATAGCGGGCACGAAGAACAGCCACATCGTGACCTTGGTCGAGCGTCAGTTGCGTTATGTTATGATGAAAGTGGTCAACCGTGACACCCAAATCGTTGTGGCAGCTCTGATCAAGCACGCTCACAAGCTACCCGATGAACTCGACAGGTCCCTGACATGGGACCGCAGAAAAGAACTGTCGGGCCACCAGCAATTTACTCTGACAACCCGATGTGCAGGTGTATTTTTGTGATCCCAAGAACCCGTGGCAGCTCGGTTCGAACGAAAATACCAATCGCCTGCTGCGCCAGTATCTGCCCAAGGGCACTGATCTGTCGGTGCACAGACAGGCCAAGTTCAACGCCATTGCAAGGGCGCTGAATGAGCGCCAAAGAAAAACCCTGGACTATGACACACCAGCAATGCGATTTAATGCATGTGTTGCGACGAACAGTTGAACCCACCACACCAATGCGGACAAGAACATCAAATGCAATCTGAGAAAGCTTCGTATCCGCTTCGTTTTGTTGTGCTTTGTGACAGCATGAATTTCGAACTTTGGCAGGCGAACTGCATGCTCGAAGCGGTCAATTCCGGTTCGGCGATCCCAGTTGGCATCGTCTTCCGCGATGCCGACACGTCGAGCGCGCCTCAGAATAGCTGGCGACGGCGATGGGACACTCGGCAACTGGCATTGTGGCGCATCTTCGACCGATTCTATGTCCGCCGATTTAGCCGGGCAGCGAGGCGAATAAGCCTTGAGAACTTTTTCGCCGAAATTCCGTCATGCCTAGACAGGCCGATAAAATTAGGAAAATTCAGCGAAAAGTTAAGCGAAAAGGCGTTGGATTTTATCCGCAGCGTTGAGCCCGATTTTGTTCTTCGCTTTAGCTACGGCATCCTTCGCGGCGATGTACTTAACGTTGCACCCTACGGTGTTTGGTCATTTCATCATGGCGACCCGACCTTGTATCGAGGCCAACCACCTGGATTCTGGGAAATTTTCAATGCATCGGCTGTTACCGGAAGCATACTTCAGGTGATTTGTAATGAACTCGATGCTGGCACCGTCCTTCACCAAGGCATATTCAAAACCCATGCTTCGTCTTATGTAAAGACAAGGGACACAATCTATTTTGGTTCCCAATCTTGGGTGCGTAGAACCTGTGCGGCAATACAGGCGAATGGCTGGCCGCAGGCTGCCGCTACCGAACGAGGCAAGGGGCCAATATACCGCCAGCCTACGAACAAAGAAATGCTGCATTTCTTATGGAAAACGGTGCGCAAATTTTGTACCAACCAGATCACTTACAGATTTTACCGGCAGGATTGGAACGTCGGGACTATTGATGCCCCGATTACAGTAGTAGCGGGGCTTTCCGGGAGGGAACTGCAGTCTCAAGCGCTAAGCAGCGTGCATTGGATGGAACCGACGCAAACCGGATTCTACGCAGACCCCTTCGGTTATGAGCAGGATACTGATGGATCGATCCGCTTGTTCTTCGAGACTTTTGACTGGCGTGCCGGCCGGGGAGAAATCGGCACGGCGACCTATTCGAATGGCAGGTTCGGCCCAGTGACAACGGCATTGTCTGCCAATACTCATCTTTCCTATCCGTTCGTTATACAGGAAGCTGGTCGCCCGTCCTTCATACCGGAGCATGCGGCCGCTCGCGATGTGTCGCGCTTCAACACCGACAGCGAAGGCGTCGCGATTGCGAAAACGACGATATTTCCTAAGTCGGAGCTAATCGACACTACGTTTGTCAATTGGGACGGGATCACTTGGGCTTTTGCGACAATCGAAGCCGAAACCAGCAATACGCACCTTTATATTTACTATGCCAACAGCATGGCCGGGCCATGGCATGCACATCTCCTCAATCCTGTAAAGACCGACGTCAGAAGCGCACGTCCAGCTGGCACCCCTTTCGTGTCAGAGGGACGTCTGTACCGCCCGGCACAAGACTGCGCGACGCATTACGGCAGTGCTATAACAATCAACGAGATTATCAAGCTCAGCAAAACTGAATTCGAGGAACACATCATCTCGCGCGTTGCGCCTGTACCGTATGGCGGATACGCCTACGGCTTGCACACGATTTCGAAGGTCGGCGGGCGGACACTTATCGATGGGGCGAAAAAATCTCTCCGAATGCCTAGATGACTACTTCGTTAGGATCGGGATAATGCTGCGTCCGCTTATTCGACGATAGCGGTATGTTAGTGCCCCCTGCGCTTCCGCGAATTTCGAGATTGTGCTGAGCGCCGCGACCTGAAGAGATTGCCTCAAAGGCCAGCCTTTCCGCCAGTTCCTTAACGCGTTACGAAGGATTTGTGCAGGATATAGGGCGATTAGGGTAACCGATAGAATAGGGCTGAAGAAGAGTCCGACGCAGATCAAAACCGGTAACACAACTGCCCAAAGCATTGCGCGTCGAACAATAGCTTGCCCCTGCCGGTCGCGGCTCGCACCCCCCCGGTCTATACACTGGCTTATACCCAAGCCCGCGCGTTGGCTCCGGCGATAGAATTGGCCGATCCTATACATCGCTGCATCATGGTCAGTCATGGGTTCGTCGATGCGCCAGATTAGCCAGCCAGCCGACCGGAGGCGCGCGCAAAACTCGGGTTCCTCGTGGGCAACTTGGTCGTCGGCGAACCCCCCCACGTTCTTAAATGCGCTAGCTCGCACCAGCGAGTCTCCCCCGCAGGCATCAGCCTCACCGACCGGCGTGTTCCATTCCTGCTGACAAATAGCATTGTAGATCGAATAATGTGGATAGCGCTCAAAGCGGCGGCCGCAGACCACGGCCACATTGGGGTGCCTGGCCAAGAAACTCACGGCTTTAGTCAGCCATCCTTCACGGATCGTGCAGTCACCATCAACAAATTGAATAAACTCGATACCGGGATCGTTTTCCAGCGCTCGGAAAGCTCCGGCGTTCCTCCCGCGCGCTGCGGTCAACGGAGTAGCGGGGTCCAACTCCACGATTTCTGCACCCATCCTCCGCGCAATGGCAACGCTGTCGTCGCTCGATGCTGAATCGACGTAGATTACTGCGCCAATCGACGCGATCGACGCAAGGCACATCGCAAGCCGCTTGCCCTCATTCCTTCCGATTACGACGACAGCGAGAGCAACCTTTTGCATGGCACCTTATATTTACGTACATCGCAATTGGCCAGCCTCTTGATTTAAGAGCCGGGGTCTCAGCATATCTTTACGGAGGGTCAGGCAGTGCAACCAGCCGCTCAGTGGCGAGATCTTTTAGTCATCTACCTGAACTGATGGGTCGTCTTGTTTTATGACTTTTCCGCTGGTTTTAGGCATTAAGGGATGCCCGATCCGGGGTGGCCACCCCGGATCGGGCATCCCTTAATGCCTAAAACCAGCGGAAAAGTCATAAAACAAGACGACCCATCAGTTCAGGTAGATGACTAAAAGATCTCGCCACTGAGCGGCTGGTTGCACTGCCTGACCCTCCGTAAAGATATGCTGAGACCCCGGCTCTTAAATCAAGAGGCTGGCCAATTGCGATGTACGTAAATATAAGGTGCCATGCAAAAGGTTGCTCTCGCTGTCGTCGTAATCGGAAGGAATGAGGGCAAGCGGCTTGCGATGTGCCTTGCGTCGATCGCGTCGATTGGCGCAGTAATCTACGTCGATTCAGCATCGAGCGACGACAGCGTTGCCATTGCGCGGAGGATGGGTGCAGAAATCGTGGAGTTGGACCCCGCTACTCCGTTGACCGCAGCGCGCGGGAGGAACGCCGGAGCTTTCCGAGCGCTGGAAAACGATCCCGGTATCGAGTTTATTCAATTTGTTGATGGTGACTGCACGATCCGTGAAGGATGGCTGACTAAAGCCGTGAGTTTCTTGGCCAGGCACCCCAATGTGGCCGTGGTCTGCGGCCGCCGCTTTGAGCGCTATCCACATTATTCGATCTACAATGCTATTTGTCAGCAGGAATGGAACACGCCGGTCGGTGAGGCTGATGCCTGCGGGGGAGACTCGCTGGTGCGAGCTAGCGCATTTAAGAACGTGGGGGGGTTCGCCGACGACCAAGTTGCCCACGAGGAACCCGAGTTTTGCGCGCGCCTCCGGTCGGCTGGCTGGCTAATCTGGCGCATCGACGAACCCATGACTGACCATGATGCAGCGATGTATAGGATCGGCCAATTCTATCGCCGGAGCCAACGCGCGGGCTTGGGTATAAGCCAGTGTATAGACCGGGGGGGTGCGAGCCGCGACCGGCAGGGGCAAGCTATTGTTCGACGCGCAATGCTTTGGGCAGTTGTGTTACCGGTTTTGATCTGCGTCGGACTCTTCTTCAGCCCTATTCTATCGGTTACCCTAATCGCCCTATATCCTGCACAAATCCTTCGTAACGCGTTAAGGAACTGGCGGAAAGGCTGGCCTTTGAGGCAATCTCTTCAGGTCGCGGCGCTCAGCACAATCTCGAAATTCGCGGAAGCGCAGGGGGCACTAACATACCGCTATCGTCGAATAAGCGGACGCAGCATTATCCCGATCCTAACGAAGTAGTCATCTAGGCATTCGGAGAGATTTTTTCGCCCCATCGATAAGTGTCCGCCCGCCGACCTTCGAAATCGTGTGCAAGCCGTAGGCGTATCCGCCATACGGTACAGGCGCAACGCGCGAGATGATGTGTTCCTCGAATTCAGTTTTGCTGAGCTTGATAATCTCGTTGATTGTTATAGCACTGCCGTAATGCGTCGCGCAGTCTTGTGCCGGGCGGTACAGACGTCCCTCTGACACGAAAGGGGTGCCAGCTGGACGTGCGCTTCTGACGTCGGTCTTTACAGGATTGAGGAGATGTGCATGCCATGGCCCGGCCATGCTGTTGGCATAGTAAATATAAAGGTGCGTATTGCTGGTTTCGGCTTCGATTGTCGCAAAAGCCCAAGTGATCCCGTCCCAATTGACAAACGTAGTGTCGATTAGCTCCGACTTAGGAAATATCGTCGTTTTCGCAATCGCGACGCCTTCGCTGTCGGTGTTGAAGCGCGACACATCGCGAGCGGCCGCATGCTCCGGTATGAAGGACGGGCGACCAGCTTCCTGTATAACGAACGGATAGGAAAGATGAGTATTGGCAGACAATGCCGTTGTCACTGGGCCGAACCTGCCATTCGAATAGGTCGCCGTGCCGATTTCTCCCCGGCCGGCACGCCAGTCAAAAGTCTCGAAGAACAAGCGGATCGATCCATCAGTATCCTGCTCATAACCGAAGGGGTCTGCGTAGAATCCGGTTTGCGTCGGTTCCATCCAATGCACGCTGCTTAGCGCTTGAGACTGCAGTTCCCTCCCGGAAAGCCCCGCTACTACTGTAATCGGGGCATCAATAGTCCCGACGTTCCAATCCTGCCGGTAAAATCTGTAAGTGATCTGGTTGGTACAAAATTTGCGCACCGTTTTCCATAAGAAATGCAGCATTTCTTTGTTCGTAGGCTGGCGGTATATTGGCCCCTTGCCTCGTTCGGTAGCGGCAGCCTGCGGCCAGCCATTCGCCTGTATTGCCGCACAGGTTCTACGCACCCAAGATTGGGAACCAAAATAGATTGTGTCCCTTGTCTTTACATAAGACGAAGCATGGGTTTTGAATATGCCTTGGTGAAGGACGGTGCCAGCATCGAGTTCATTACAAATCACCTGAAGTATGCTTCCGGTAACAGCCGATGCATTGAAAATTTCCCAGAATCCAGGTGGTTGGCCTCGATACAAGGTCGGGTCGCCATGATGAAATGACCAAACACCGTAGGGTGCAACGTTAAGTACATCGCCGCGAAGGATGCCGTAGCTAAAGCGAAGAACAAAATCGGGCTCAACGCTGCGGATAAAATCCAACGCCTTTTCGCTTAACTTTTCGCTGAATTTTCCTAATTTTATCGGCCTGTCTAGGCATGACGGAATTTCGGCGAAAAAGTTCTCAAGGCTTATTCGCCTCGCTGCCCGGCTAAATCGGCGGACATAGAATCGGTCGAAGATGCGCCACAATGCCAGTTGCCGAGTGTCCCATCGCCGTCGCCAGCTATTCTGAGGCGCGCTCGACGTGTCGGCATCGCGGAAGACGATGCCAACTGGGATCGCCGAACCGGAATTGACCGCTTCGAGCATGCAGTTCGCCTGCCAAAGTTCGAAATTCATGCTGTCACAAAGCACAACAAAACGAAGCGGATACGAAGCTTTCTCAGATTGCATTTGATGTTCTTGTCCGCATTGGTGTGGTGGGTTCAACTGTTCGTCGCAACACATGCATTAAATCGCATTGCTGGTGTGTCATAGTCCAGGGTTTTTCTTTGGCGCTCATTCAGCGCCCTTGCAATGGCGTTGAACTTGGCCTGTCTGTGCACCGACAGATCAGTGCCCTTGGGCAGATACTGGCGCAGCAGGCGATTGGTATTTTCGTTCGAACCGAGCTGCCACGGGTTCTTGGGATCACAAAAATACACCTGCACATCGGGTTGTCAGAGTAAATTGCTGGTGGCCCGACAGTTCTTTTCTGCGGTCCCATGTCAGGGACCTGTCGAGTTCATCGGGTAGCTTGTGAGCGTGCTTGATCAGAGCTGCCACAACGATTTGGGTGTCACGGTTGACCACTTTCATCATAACATAACGCAACTGACGCTCGACCAAGGTCACGATGTGGCTGTTCTTCGTGCCCGCTATCAAATCCCCTTCCCAGTGCCCCGGCACAGCCCGATCGTCAACCGACGCTGGGCGCTCACGGATGGAGACCATGTCCTTGATGTGCCCCAGACCACTGCTCTTCAGGCTTGAATGAGGCGGACGGTGCATGGAGCGCGGTGACCGCAAATGGGCTATCAGCTCCTTCTTGAGGACGCCGCAGGCCTGAACAAACAGGATTTTATAGAGGGTCTCATGAGACACGCGGCCAGTCTCATCTCTGGGGAACCGCTTCTTCAGGCAGCCCGCAATCTGTTCTGGCGACCATTGGCGGCGTAGCAGGGTGGAGTGTCCGGCACAGCTCTTGATTGCAAGCCAGTTTACACAGTTTGGACCGCAAAGCGCGGTCCCAGGCGGACCCCTCGGATCTCGCGGCCCGGTATTTACCGCTGCCACCGTTACGATGAACTTCCCGACTGATCGTCGATGGCGCCCGCCTCAAACCGCACGAAATCTGCCTGAGAGAGGCACCCACTCCCAGACCCCGCGGTATCTCTTCACGCTCCGGCAAGGTTAACGCGAACCTCGAACGCTTGCGCTCGGCAGGACGAAAACCGCCAGCGCGCGCAATCAGCGGATGGATCGAAGAGGAGTTTCGATCAAAACTCCGCCCGATCGAACTCATCGACTCTCCGCGCTGCCAACGATCCCAGATCTCTGACTTCTGCCGGTCGGCGAAATATATCCTGCTGCGATAGGCCATGGCTTGCACTCCATCTTTCCTGAAAGAGTAAAGTGTTGCGATGACCACTTTAACCCACCTGTTTAAAGTCGACATCTTTTAGAGCTATGGCAACGAAAAGAAATCCAAGAGGCCTTCATCCCCATCGATCGCCCCAACTTTCGAGGTCCAACGAGCAGGGCGGGCTCGCGATCACGGTCGATGGCGTCGACAAGATCATCGCCGAATCGCGCAAGACGGTGGACGAGATGCGGCTGATTGCACAGGCGGCCCCGTCGGCCGACTAGTGACACGTGAAAGCGGTTGGATACTTGCGGGCGAGCGTCTGTAAGCGCGCCTCGCGGTCCCCAGCGCCGGGGTAAGCCCGCCTGAATTGCCGGTGATCGCGGCGACGCGACGCCGATGAGGGAAGCGACGCGGCATACTTGCGGCAAGCCACGTGCCATTTTTAGCTACCGAAGCGAGTGGCTGGCGATACGGGCGTCGCAGCGACCGGGCGATGCAAAACTATCCCCTGCAATTTAGCCAGATCTGCGGTCGATCGGGCATGTTGCGCGCCAATATCATATGGTGCGCCTTGGCCCTCGTGATGCAGCGGTGCTTCTTAAAGCAGGGCTTTGCGGCGTCAGCCTGCGAAGCGGAAATCGTTGGCTTTGTCGTCGCGGGCGGCGCCTGCGGCACGGCATGCCAAGGGGCGCAGCCTTCAGGGCCGGTCGGACATGGATGCTCTCGGTGACCTTGGTCGCTGGCGAGAAATCGTCCCACGCTCCCCTGTTTGCGGTGAGGGATTTGGCCGTATGTTAACCACCCGGTGCTAGATCACAGGTCTCCCGCTGCGCTGCTACCCCGGAGGCGCGGGAGGTTCCTGTCTCGGGACGGTCAACCCATGACGTCCCGAAATCAGAAAGGCTCTGTTGCTCGTCAATAGAGCCTTTTTGTTGGCGGCGGCGATCGCCTGCCGCACGTGCGGCGCGCGATGCTGCGATGTCGGCTCACCATGCGCTTCGCATGCGGTTCCGACCGTGTCAGCGATGCTTTTGCTCGACCGGGGCCGCCTTCGAGCCGCCGTTCGTTGTCGTCGCCAGGTGCGTCCTAGCGAGCGGAATTGGCCGCATGATGTTCGGCGCCATGGTCGGCATTTTCGGGTACCGCGACCAGGCGGCGCGAAACTTGCCGCTGGGGATAATGTTTGCCGCGGGACAGAATCTGCCCGTCTCCCAGGTCCCCATCCGAACAATTGAGGAGCTTGTCGATGCATCCCGCTTCCCACCGAAGCCGTATGTCGTCCTCCCAGGCCTCGAAATAATCGCTGTGGAAACTTGCGCCCGGGCGGCGCAGCGCTGGCGGCAGCATAGCATCGCTCGAAAGGTGCCAAAGCTTGGGTTCGTCGCCCGCTTCAATGCTGTAGCCAACGCCCATCGTGAATTGCGGGATGATGTAAGGATGCGAGGCGGGACAGGCGTTCTTCCCGCTGTTCCGGTCGCGGACCATGTCGGCCAAGTGGCTGCGATGGTTGGATGAATCGAGATCGACACCGTTCCAGCATTGCGGGGTGGCAATGGTGGCAGACAGCCATTGCCCTGGCTTGCAGGCCTTCATCGGCTCGACCATATCAGGGAATGCAGCGGTGGTCGGTGTCCAGACGTTCACGCACTTGAAGTTGAACAGCTTAGTGTTTTCCGGCTGCGGCTCATTGGGGCGGGTCTGATCCCAGCCGAACACAAAGCGAAGTCCGCGCGGGATTCCGACGCAGTCCTTGCCCGCAACCTTGCATACCGGATCGCTGGCGGGGCGGCGCTTGTAATAGATCGACACGGAATCGGGGCGAACCACATTGCCCTTGCCGTCGAGCATGGCTGGCATCCAATAGGCGGAGCGGTTCAATTCATTCTGGCAGGTGCTTTCACCGGACTTGCGCAGGCTCTCGTAGGTCGAGTGAGCATTCGCTCCGAGGTTGCCGAAAAACTGGTGAAGGTGCGCCTTGCCCGGTTGACCTCGGTAGACGATGGGGTCGTCATAGCTTAGCTGCCCCGGACCGCACAGGAAGCGGAAGGCGCCGACAACATCGGGCGCGGCGCTGGGCGGGATGCGTTTGGGACCAAGCAAGCTGGCCACCGGCAATCCCGACGGCACCTGTCTTACTTCGCCGGCATTCCTCGCGAGATTTTCCTCGCGTGCATCGCCGGACAGCGCCGAGCCGGCCAGCACCCATATCAGCGCCAGCATTTTCATCGCCATGCACCTGTCGTTCGCGCGCTATCGTCGAAGGCCCGCTCGTGCCTAGGCCAATTATCATGAAGTTTGTAGAACGCCGCCATCAGCTCACGTTACCGCAGCTTCATGGCGAATGTCGATAGGATCGGACGATCGCATGACCGCTGCAATTGAGGCCTGCTGCGGAACCTTACGAGAAAATATCAGTCGACGCCGCTCAAACTAACCGACCGGACGCCGCGTTGCCGCGAATGCCCTGCGGCGCACGTTCGTTCGGCGGAAGGGATGGCTCAGCTACCGGAGAGGCCCACGAGGCGTGGGCTGGCGGTCCAGCTGGCTTCCCAGCTCTGCTTCAGCCGCTGGCCGTTGCCAAGGTCACCACCCGAACAGTTCAGCATCTTGTCGATGCAGTTCTTTTCCCACAGATTGTGGACGGTCGGATCCCACGCCATGAAGAAATCGGCGTGAAAAGTATCCCCGCGCTTGTGCGTCGGCGATGTGTCCATCGCGTCGGAAACAAATTCGTACGTCTCGCCGGCTGCTTGGGTGTACCAGACCCCCATGACGAAGGCAGGAATGACAAAGGGGTGAGTTGTTGGGCATTTCAGATAGCCCCAATTGCCATAGGAGCCATAAGAAAGATGGCTGCGGTGATCGGTACTGTCGAGGTTCTTCCCGTCCCAGCAATCGGGCGCACTCATTTGCACCCCGATCCGGTTGCCCACCGGGCAGCCGGCCTGAGCTTCCTCGAAATTTTGCCAGTCCTTGCGCGTGAAGGGCACCGGTCCTTCACAGTTAAAGTGCATTTTACCTGTCGGCGCATCGGCCAGGTTTAGCATGTCGCGCCCGAAGATGAACCTTAGGCCATTGGGCAGGGTCGTTGCTTTTCCCTGATATTGGGGGTGGGTCGGATCGGACACGACCGGATCCGACGATGGGCGCCTCTTATAATAGATGGACACATAGTCGGGCCGGACCACCTGGCCCTTTCCGTTGAGCAGGGCGGGCACCCAATAAGCCGACCGATTCACCCGCGACATACAGGTCGAATTGCCAGTGGTCCGCAGCGAGGTATAAGTCGAATAAGCATCGGCAGCATCATTGCCGAAGAACTGGTGCAGATGGCTTCTGCCCGGTTGCCCGGGGAACACGATCGGGTCGTCTTTCTTGAGCTGGCCCGGCATACAGATGAAGCGGAATGCGCCTACTACGTCGGGAGCGGCCGATGGGGGCAGCGACGTCGACACCAATTCGCTCATCGGATCGAAGTTGCTGGCGATCGCGACAACGCCCTGCGTTGACGGGTTTTCCGATCCTGCGGAACTCGTGGGCGGCGGGGCGGGCGTCGGCGTCGGTGTCGGCGCGGGCGCTGGCGCGGGCGCTGGCGGCAGCACCACGGTATGGGCAGAGCTGCTGCTGTCCGAACCCCCGCCGCCGCCGCACGAGGCGGTTGCGAGAGCAAAGGCGGACACTAGACCAAGACGGCGCATAGGTTTTCCTTTGATGGTAAAATCATACTTCGACTGCTGGCTCAGCCGAACAGACGGCCGCGTCTGCTGAGTCTGTGGCGACCGCTGCGAGTACCGCTGGTTTGATGGCGCCAAACCATGGGCAGCGCCGACAACGGCCAAATTCCTGATTCAGCGACTCTGTTTGCAACATGATGATCGTCCCCGCGTCCCTGAGAGAGAGGTGCCACGCAAACGCTAATTTGAAGTAAAGGCGTCTTACCATTGCCGCGACTGAGACCGTCGCCGCAGTGCCCCGCCCCCCGAAGGCGGGCGTGCTCCGCATTGCGAAACCGGCGCGCGGACTGGCGGGTACTTGCACCCGGCTGGGGCCGCGCGTATCGAGATGGCCGATGGATTAGAGTCAGCCGATCGGGCGCAACGCGATAATCGACGCTGGGCGCGGGATCAGCGTGCTGATGGTGGTCATTGGCCACCTATTTGCATATCCCGCGCGCGAAGTTTATCTGATCGACGCGCTCAATTCTCTGGGTGTGTCGATCGGCGACAGGAGCCTGACCATTTTTTCGTCGCTCGGCAGCTGGGCGTCAGTATCTTTTTTATGATCAGCGGCTATCTGATAACGACGCTGCTCGTCGCGGAGGAAAACGAGCGTGACCGGGTCAGCCGGCGCATCTTTCATATCATGCCAGCCCTCTACATCTATGTGATTGTCATCTATTTGCTGGGGCAATGGGATTTGTTGCGCCTCGACAATGGGGCGGTGCTGCGCAGAGCGTTTTATGTCTGCAACTATTCGGGTTTTTCCTATTCATGGTGGCTTATCCACACCTGGAGTCTCGCGGTCGAAGAACAGTTTTACCTCGTATGGCCGCTGATCTTTGCGTTCGCAGCCGCATTTCGGCGGAGCGCCGCCGTCATCATTCTGGCGGGTCTGTTCGTCGGCTGGCTGGTCTTCGCACCGCGCGGCAGCTTCATCAATATTATGGTCGGCGTGCTGGTCGCATTGTCCGCTGCCTTGCGGCAGCGCCTCGCGCGCGTGGCGCCGAAACGGTTTATGCGCGTTGGGACTTGATGCTCGCGTTCGCATTCATTCCCTTGGCGATCGAATCCTATTTCCTGATTGAAAAGCCCATGGTGCGGATCGGCCACCGGATATCGCGCCGCATGATGCAGCGGCAGCGCGAACCGGCGATGGCGGGATCGTCCGCCTAACCCATTCGGTGCCGTGGCCTAGGTCGTCGCTCCGCTGCGTTGCGGGGCCGCAACGCGAATTGTTAATATTGATCGGGTATTCGAGCAGGCCAGAAGGATTGGTCATGTCTCGAGCTATTCTGCTTTTTGTTGTGCTGCTGGGCGGCTGCGCGCCAGGGGGGAGGGATATCGCCCTGTCCGACATCAACCTTAGCGACATGCAGACGGTGCGCCAGATCCGGGATCAACTCGCGCCGCAGGATGGGATCGCCTTTGCTAATTATATTCTCCGGCATCATGCCAAATCTGCCAGCTATTGTGGCAAGCCACTGCTCGACGCCGACGGCAAGGAGCCTGCAACCGTTGGTGACGCCATCGACCTCGCGGTTCGTCGTGATGCTATGGAGCAGGCGGCCTTGCTAGCATCGCAGGCACCCAAACACCCCCTCCAGTTTGCGCGCGAGGAGTGGGACATGTTGCAGCGCGACCGCGACATTGTCATCGATACCCAGACCCGCCTCCGCTCCGAATTTGGTGATGGTGCCAGCCGCCACCCGGAATGGGCGTCGTTGGAAATCCGGTCAGCCGAGATCGACCGGAAACTTGTCGCCATGCAGCCGACCGTTTTCGGCGCAGAACGCTAGCGCTGGTGCTCGCTGCGGTCTTGTGATGGATGCGTCAGGTGGGGCTTGGCCGAGCATTTGGATGAACGGGATGACCGCGATTCGCCGAACCCGACCCTTCATCCGTGCTCGCCGCGCCTCCTGCAAACTCAGGCGCCCGGCGATGTCCGGTGGCAGGCGCAATTTTGCATGCTTCACCGCCCCGGCCATGCCAACAGCGAACATGGTAGCAACGAAGAGGAACGACATACTGACGCTATCGGTTTCGCTGCCGCGAATAGGCTGGGCGGTCTTGACGAAGACGTGTCGCGGCTCGTGCTCGTCCGCGCCTTTCGCTTCGCTTGAATGCTGCTAAGGCACAATCGCCATGCGCATTATTGCACTCATTTTTATATTGTTGGCCATTCCCTTGGCCGTCGCTTGGCTGAAGTCAAAGCCCTCGCAACGTAAATGGGCCTATTTTGCCGTCGGCGTGCTTCCCTTCACGATCAGCGCTCTCAACCTCGATGCGTCGCTGATTTCTTGGCCAGCTTGGTCGGGCTACGCAAAAGGCCTGATTATCACCCTGCTCGACTCGCTTGCCTTGGCGCTGGTCATCGTTTCGCGCGCGCCGGCCCGTCGCCTGCCGTTTCTGGCGCTGCTCATCGCCTATCTCGTCGCCGCCGGGCTTTCGATGGGCTTTTCGACCGTGCCGATGAGCACAAGCTTTTACGTGTTCCAGCTCATGCGCGTGGTCATCCTGTTCATGGCGGTGGCGTCTTTCGCCGGGCAAACCGGAGCCTTGCGCTGGCTTGCGATGGGGCTGGCCACCGGTGCGATTTTTCAGGTGGTTGTGACGATCGATCAAAAATTCTCGGGCGCTGCGCAGGCGGCCGGCACAATGGGGCACCAGAACCTGCTCGGGCTCATGCTCCATTGCGTGACTTTGCCTCTTCTGGCTTTCCTGCTGGCAGGAGAACGTCGAAAGATTTTCATGCTGGGCGTGCTGGCCGCGCTGGTTGCTGTCGCGTTCGGCGCTTCGCGCGGCGCGGTCGGTTTTGTCGGCATTGGCATGGCGATCCTGTTTTTCCTGTCAATCGTGCGCAAGCCGACCGCGCACAAATGGAAAATGGCCGGGCTCGCCGTCCTGGCCCTCGCGGTCGTCACCCCCGTGGTGATTGCGAGCTTTGGCGATCGTTACGAACTGCGTCCGGATTCGGAGGGCTCGAATGAAGAACGTATCTCCTTCGAGGCGGCCGCGAAGGCCATGTGGTCCGATCACCCGATGGGTGTGGGGGCGAACCAGTATATTCTGATTGCCAACGTCAGCGGTTACTCCGAACGGGCCGGGGTGATATGGAACTTTGAAAGTCGCTCGGCACCGGTGCACAATATGTATCTGCTGATTGCGGCGGAAACTGGATGGCCCGGGCTGATTACTTTCGTGATGCTGATTATCTGGTCGATCCTGCGCGGGCTGGCTTTTGCATTTGGAAACCGAACGGACCCGCGCGGCGAAATTGTGCTGGGCGCCAGCGTCGCCATATTGGTGCTCGCGCTGCACGGCTTGTACGAGTGGGTCTTCGTCACATTTTATGCGCAATATGTCTTTGCGATTTCGCTCGGTATTATTGCGGGGATCATTCGCCAGGTCGAACGCGAGAAAATGACCCGCAAGCAGCCGCCGCGACGATCAGCGCGTCAAGGCGCCGCGCAGCCAGTCAGGGATGACCGGTCTGCACCAGCGGCAGAGGGGATTTCCGCCGCGGGGTAAGCCAGCCCAACATGCGCTTTTCGACGCGGTGGTGCAGAAATTCGGCGACCAGCAAGGCGGCGAGCGCGAACGGGATCGCGATGAGAGCGGGTGGCTGCTCCGCGAGCCAGGGGATCTGGCGGGCGAGTTCGATCGCGAGCGTCACGAGCAGGATGTGAATCAGGTAGAGCGCGTAACTGCTGTCGCCAAAATGGCCGAGCTTGCGAACGAGCGCCGAGGGCGCACGCGCGGCTTCGTGCATCGCGAGGCCGAGGATTAGCATCACGCTGGGTACGCCCCACATGACCACCGAGGGTGCCCGCTCATATCCTGCTGCGATTCCCGCCCCGAAAAGGATAATCGCGAGCACGGTGATTGTCAGACCGCCGCGTCTGGGCAACTTGCCCGACACAAGCAGCCATCCGATCGCCGCTCCAGCAATAAACTCGAGGAGCAGGCTGCTGGTGACCAGGGTCCATGCCGGATGGTCGATCTGCACCACCGCCCCCGCGGCGACCGAGATCGTGAAAAAACCGATCAATATGGTCAGGCCGCGGCCGGAGCCGGCAAGCATCGCAAGTCCGAAACAGAGATAGAAATACATCTCGAACGCGAGGGTCCACGCAGGGCCGATGATGCTCGATGCGTTCCCGGGCAAGAGCAGCAACGCGCCCGCCGCTTCCCGAAGGCCTAAGGCATAGGCTTGTCCGATGAGGACGTGGACGGCGAGGTAGAGCGCCGCGCAGAGCCAGTAGATCGGATAGATTCGCAGCAGGCGCCGCCGGAAGAATGTCTTTGCCGCAAAGGCTTTGCCGGGCGGATTGGTATAAACCATGATAAATCCGCTGATGACGAAGAATATATGCACGCCAACCGCGCCGAACGCAAAGAGATAGGATTCGGCCGCGAAGAAGGGGGTCGTGAACCGGATTGCAAACGCCTGGTGGACATGGAAGAGCACGACGAGCATCGCCGCAATAGCGCGCATCAACTGAATCGAATGCACTTTCTTGGCCGGGAGCGCGTTAGCCGCTTCGGCGGCTGGCACGTGCCCCGTTTCGCCATTCGACCCTCTGCTCATACTCGTCCCTCGTTCCAGCATCCCTATTATCACCGCATATTCGTTTGTCATTTGCCTTGATCGATGGCGCTGCTAAGGGCCGTGGCTCGATGGGGAGTGGCCTGCTGCACGCGGCGACGGGTTCGAAGAAGGCGAGTGTATCACGTGGATGACCGCCCGCCACAGGATGCGTCCGGCTTGGGCTCACCCTCGCGAATGATCGCTGCGGTGCGCGGCATTCTGCATCCGCGGCAGGCGATTTTTGGCGCCGCAGGCTGGGTGACCGCGACTTATGTCGCGCAGCAGGCGCTCCGCCTCGGCTCGAATATTGTTCTCGCCTGGCTGCTCGCCCCAGCGTTGCTGGGTACTATGCTGCTGATCAACACGCTGCGAACCGGAGGGGAATTGCTCACCGACATCGGGGTCGGGCAAAGCATCGTAAACCATCCCCGCGGCAACGAACCGAAATTTTACAATACCGCCTGGACCATCCAGATCGTCCGCGGGCTGCTGCTGTTCGTACTGGCAATGTTGCTCACGGCGCCGATCGCCCATGGCTATGACAACCCCGAGCTGCTGTTGCTCTTGCCGGCGGTCGCTCCGATTTTCATCATTACCGGCCTTACCTCACCGGCGCGCTTCCTGCTCCAGAAGCAGCTCGCGGTCCGCAAATTGGCCTTGTTCGATCTGGCTTCCGCGGGTTTTGGCACTCTGGTCCAGATCGGGTTCGCCTTTTACATGCCGACGATCTGGGCGCTCATCTGGGGCCTTCTAGTCAGTACTGCGATACCCGCGGCGGCTAGCTTCTTTCTGATCGACTGGCGCTCGCACCGGCTGGCGTGGGAGCGCGAGGCGGTCCGGGCGATCATCCATTTCGGCAAATGGATATTCCTCGCATCGCTGGTCTATTTCCTCGCGATGAACTTCGATCGGCTCTACTTCGCCGATGCGATCCCGCTCACCCTGCTCGGCATTTACGGCATCGCCCGAACCTTTTCCGACACGATCATGCAGCTGTTTCAGCGCCTTGGAAGCCTCCTGATCTTTCCGCGCGTTTCGGCCTCGGCCCTGCGCGGCAGCGACTTGCAGCGCGCGATCGGGCCGATGCGCCTGCTGGTTCTGGCGAGCGTGTCGGTCAGCCTGGCGTTCGGCATCGCGATCGCCGACGAATTTATCTACTTGCTCTATGACGATCGCTACAAGGCAGCGGGATTTTTCCTAACCGTGTTGCTGGTCGGCACGTGGTTCGGAATTGCGGCAACGATGGCTGACGCAACGATGATGGGCATCGGCAAACCAGCGAACGTCGCCCTTAGCAATGGCGTGAAACTGGGGGTAATCGTTGCCGCACTGCCCTGGGTACTGACGCATTACGGGATTAACGCCGCGCTTGTCGTATTCGTGCTGGCAGAGGCGTTACGCTACGCCATGCTGACCTGGCGCCAGCGATCGCTGGGACTGAGCTTTATTCGCCAAGACGTTCTGATGCTGGCTATTTTTATTGGTCTGATTTTCCTGCTCCGCGAAGCCACATCGGTACTGGGCATCACCGACGGCATGGCCGGGTGGCAGGCGCAGTCATCGGTTTCGCATATATGATAGTTCTGGAGCGGGTCGCTACGGTAGCTGACGTCCTTACGTGTGCGTGCGGATTCTGGACCGGTTCCTGAGAATGTACATGGCTGCGGGCGCCTGGGTGCTGCGGAACATCGCTGCGGACGCGTGCCGCTGCGCGCACGGTTCGCAGAAGCTGACCACATGTATTTGATATATTTCTTAAGATTGTCTGCAAGATCTGATGGCATGCGCCATTCCCCGCATGCTTCAATGCTCGCACGCCTCTACGCAAGATTCAGTCTGTAGAGCGTCGACGCAATATCCGCCGAGCCAGAGGTAGCGCAATTGGGCGGATGCTGGACATCCCGGCCCAGCAACATCGCGGTTGCAGCCAGGATATCAGCCGGAAGCGAGAGGCGGACTCTGGGCCGCGCGCGCTGCAAGTTCGGCGATGCGTTTGGAGCAGATCGCGTGAACGGCGCGACCCAGTTCCTCAACACAGCTGCCAAGCCAAAGAAGTTCTTGTTCGGTGATGCGTTAGTGCTTCGATTATGCCAAGCGGCCCACTATGCCGAGTGGGCGCGCGAATGCCCTGGTTTCCAACAACTTTGCGGTGATCGGCGCGGCATAGTTTTACGCTGCTCCTCTGCACTCATCGCAGAGAAGGAAGCTATGACGCTGGATGATTTTTTGAACGGCAGCTGGACGATCCGCGATTTGCGTGCGGGGCCATTCAGGGACTGCCTCGACCTGTATACGGCCCGGCTGCGCAAATACGGCTACCTTTTCTCGACGCGCTGTTGCCAGCGGCTGCTGAGTGATCAGAGGTCGGCCTTCTGCCGGAGCCCATCGAGCCATTCGCGCGACACCGTCTCGACCGTGTCGCGCAAAATGGTCACCGCTGACCTGATCGCCTGCAGATCATCGCTACCGATGTCGTACGCAGCCGAGTAGCGAGCCTCGACATATGCGCGTTTCGCCAGTTCAAAGCGCCGGCGGTCGAGCTTCGTCGCCCGCGGCCAGGCCTCGACGAGCCGCGGGTCGCGGTCCTCTGCCAGCGAGCGCAGGAACTTCAGATTATGCGAACGCGGGACATACTGGCTGCGCACCAGAAGGAAGCAGGTGTAGGCACGTTCCGCAGCTTGATGCAGCGTGAAGGCGGCGTCGTTAAACTTTCGCTTCTCGATGCAAAAGTCCGCGATCTCGAGCGCATCGTTCACCTTCGCAGACCAGTCCGCAAAATAACCGCTGGCCATTTCATAGGCATCAGATGTCGTCAGCGGCATCGGCGTGGTCAGTTCACTGCCGGGCAGATCGTAAAGCACGATGCCGTCGCGCGCGATGTCGACCCAAAAATATTCGCCGCGCTTCAACCCGCGGTTCACTTCCTCGAGAGTGTGGACGATGATGTTGACGGGCCGCGCGATCTCCGCATCGCGCAGAATCTTATCCTCGGCGACATACCAATATTCGGCAATATCGGTGAGATTGGCGTGGCTGACGATGATCAGCAGATCATAATCCGACTGATAGCCATTCTCGGGCTCGTCGACCCAGTCGCCGCGCGCATAGCTGCCGAACAGA
>NZ_JAIBES010000018.1 GCF_019459305.1 Sphingopyxis sp.
ACCCCTCCCGTACCACCGCCCGTGGGTGGGGGGTTTTTTATGCTCGGCGCGCCCACACCAAACCTTCTGCGTTGCGCCGCGCGCGCGGCGCCGATAGAGCCACCGCATGACTCGCACCAGCATCGCTTCGTGGAATATCAACAGCGTCCGCGCCCGCATCGGCATCGTCGAAAAATTCCTGCTCGAAGAAGCACCGGACGTCCTGTGCTTGCAGGAAACCAAAGTCGAATGCGGCACCTTTCCGCAGGATATGTTCCGGGCGCGGGGCTACACCCACATCGTCACCCACGGTCAGCGGATGCACCATGGCGTCGCGATCGTCAGCAAGGTGCCGCTGACTGAAGTGCGCAAATATGACTGGCAGGCGAATGGCGAGGCACGCCACGTCGGGGTGACTTTGCCGTCGGGGGTCCGGCTCGACAATGTCTATATCCCGGCGGGCGGCGACATTCCCGATCGCACCCTCAACCCCAAATTCGGGCAGAAGCTCGATTTCTTTGGCCGTATGACCGAATGGTCGGGGGCGCTGAATGGCACCCCCACCGTGCTGACCGGCGATTTCAACGTCGCCCCGCTCGAAAGCGATGTGTGGAACCATAAGGCGCTGCTCGATGTCGTCAGCCACACGCCGATCGAGGTCGAAACGCTCGCGCGGTTGCAGGCGGCATCGAATTGGGTCGATCTTGGCCGCCATTTCATCGCGGCGCCGACCCCGCTGTTCACCTGGTGGAGTTACCGCGCGAAGGATTGGGAAGCGTCGAACCGCGGCCGCCGTCTCGACCATATGTGGGTCACCCCCGACCTGCTTGACAAAGCGGTGTCGCACCGCATCGTCCAGCCGGCGCGCAGCTGGGAACGGCCGTCGGACCATATCCCGCTGGTGACGGAATTCGCTTTTTGAGCGACTCCGATCATAAGGGGGGCCGCCGGGCCGCGCGCGCGATCGCCGCGCTGCGGCGGGGGTGGCCCTTTCGCGTCGAAGGTGCGGGGGGCGCGCTCGACCTGCTCGCGGTCGAAAACGCGCGCGACGACGCGCTCGTGGAATTTGCCAGCCACGATGTTCTGCTGTCGGGCGAACGCGCGGTAACGCTGAAGCTGACCAATCAGCGTGTCGCGGCGGCACCTGGTCCGGTGCGCCTGACCTCAGCCGCCAGCACCGTCGCCGCGGCGCTGGCGATCGCCGACCCGGCGCTTGATCTCGCCCACCCGCTCAAAGGTCCGTTTCGTACAATCGCCACCGGCGGTGACGCCGCCGCGGCCGCCGCGATGACGATGGCTCGCCATGCGGGCCTGCTTCCGGCCTTTTTTGTCCGCGACGCTTTCGGTGAAGCCGAGACAGGATGCACCGACGGCGATGTCGCCACGCTGCTCGACCCGGCGCGCCTGCAGATCGCCGCGCGCGCGCGCCTCCCCGTTGCGGCCAGCGAAACCGCCGAAATTATCGCTTTCCGTTCGCCCGAGGAAGCTTCGGATCATGTCGCGCTGGTCATCGGCCAGCGCGACGGCAATCCGCCCGTCGTCCGCCTCCACAGCGAGTGCCTGACCGGCGACGTGCTCGGCAGCCTGAAATGCGATTGCGGGCCGCAACTTCACGCCGCGCTTCACGCGATGGCCGACGCACCATGGGGGGTGCTGCTGTACCTGCGGCAGGAAGGGCGCGGCATCGGGCTGGTCAACAAGCTGCGCGCTTATGCGCTGCAGGATCAGGGCTATGACACGGTCGACGCCAATTTGCGGCTCGGCTTTCCGGTCGAAGCGCGCGATTTCGCAATTGCCGGGCGGATGCTGAAATTGCTGAACATTCCGCACATCCGGTTGATGACCAACAACCCCGAAAAGGTCGCGCGACTGGAGAAAGAGGGCGTCGAAGTGGTCGAACGCCTGCCGTTGGCGCTGCCGACCAATCCGCACAACGAGCAATATCTGGCGACGAAGCGAGATCGGACCGGGCATCAGCTTTAGGTGCATCACCCCCGCCTTCGCGTGAGCGACGATCATTCCGCGGAGCGGGGCTCGTCCGCTCCCCACCATCCCAAATCGGATGTTATAATCGCTCCGCCTGCACCACCGTGTCCGACGCGCGCAGCGCTGACAGAATCCGCATCACATGGTGGACGTCGCGCACTTCGACGACGACGTCGTAAGTGTGAAAACCGCCCTCGCGGTTCGACAGCCGCAAATTGGTGATGTTCGCTGAATTGGCGGCCAAAATGCCCGACATTTCGGCCAGCGTGCCGGGTTCGTTGAGGATGACGATGCACAGCCGCGCGTTGCCGCCCTCACTGTCCTCCTGCCAGCGCAGGTCGATCCAGTCGGCATCGACCCCGTCGGCGAGGCTGGGGCAGTCGATGACATGCACCTCGATCCCCTCGCCGGGGCGAGCCAGGCCGACGATGCGGTCACCGGGGACGGGGTGGCAGCAATCGGCGAGCTGGTACGCGACGCCGGGGGTCAGTCCCGCGATCGACACCGCGGCGCCCTGTCCGAACTTGCCGGGCTTGGCTTTCATGTCGGCGGTAATGCCGGGAACCAGCGCTTCGAGCACCATATTGTCGGACAGCCGCTGCTTGGCGATCGCGACATAGAGCGCGCTGTCATCGTCAAGCTTGAGCCGCTTCAGTGCCGCGCTGCGCGCCTTGTCGCCGACCTTGTTCGGCAGGCGCAGCGCAATTTCGTCGTACATCTTGCGGCCCAGAGCGGCGAGCTCGACCTTTTCCTTCGACCGCACATGGCGGCGGATCGCGGCGCGCGCCTTGCCGGTGACGGCGAAACCCAGCCAGGTCGGCTGCGGCGTCTGTTTGTCGGATGAGAGAATTTCGACAGTGTCGCCATTGGCGAGCTGCGTCCGGAGCGGAACCAGCCGACCATTGACCTTGGCCCCAACGGTGCGGTCGCCCAACCCGGTGTGGACGGCGTAGGCAAAGTCGACCGGGGTCGCACCTTTGGGTAGCTGGTGCAGGCTGCCCTTTGGAGTGAAGGCAAAGATGCGATCCTGGTACATCGCGATGCGCGTGTTTTCGAGGAACTCCTCGGCATCGTGCGTCTGTTCGAGAATCTCGATCAGGTCGCGGATCCAGCCCGCCTGACCGTCAGGGGCGGTGCCGCCCTGCTTGTACGCCCAGTGGGCAGCGAATCCGAATTCGGACTGTTGGTGCATACCCAGGCTGCGGATCTGGATCTCGATCCGCATATTCTGCTGGTGCATGATCGTGGTGTGCAGCGACTTGTAGCCGTTGCGCTTGGGGGTGGAAATATAATCCTTGAAGCGGCCGGGGACCATTTTCCATTTGCGGTGGATCAGCCCGAGCGCGGCATAGCAATCGGCGTCGGTCGGGGTGACGATGCGAAAAGCGATGATGTCGGTGACCTGTTCGAAACTGACATGGCGTTCCTGCATCTTGCGCCAGATCGAATAAGGATGTTTTTCACGTCCCGAGATTTCGGCCTCGATTCCCGCGGCAGCGAGCAACTCCTTGAAGTCGCGGCTGATCCCGGCGACCTTGTCCTTGCCCCCCGCGGTCAGCTTCGCGAGGCGGCCGGTGATCGTGGCATAGGCTTCGGGCTCGAGCTCGCTGAACGCCAGCAACTGCATCTCACGCATATATTCATACATGCCGATCCGCTCGGCGAGCGGGGCATAAATATCCATCGTCTCCTTGGCGATGCGCCGCCGCTTTTCCGGGTTCTGGATAAAATGCAGCGTGCGCATATTGTGCAGCCGGTCGGCGAGCTTGACCAGGAGCACCCGAATATCGTCTGACATCGCGAGCAGGAATTTGCGCAGATTTTCAGCAGCACGCTCATTCTCGGTCTGCGCTTCGATCTTGCTGAGCTTGGTCACCCCGTCGACCAGCCGCGCGACATCCGCGCCGAACAAGCGCTCGATCTCGTCGGGCGTAGCCAGCGTGTCCTCCAGCGTATCGTGGAGCAGCGCAGTAACGATCGTCTCGCAATCGAGGTGCAGGTCGGTCAAAATCCCGGCGACTTCGACCGGGTGGCTGAAATAGGGATCGCCCGAGGCGCGTTTCTGGCTGCCGTGCTTCTGGACGGTGAACACATAGGCGCGATTGAGCAGCGCCTCGTCGACGTCGGGGTCATAAGCGCGCACGCGCTCGACAAGTTCATATTGACGCAGCATTGCGTCCAATGTCGTTCATGTCGGCCCAATTGCAATGCGAAATTTGATTGCGCGCATCGCTGGCGCGTCAGCAACTTTGGTAAAGGCGATTGGAAGCTTCGGTCGTCGCGGTTAGGACAAGTGACTGATGGGGACCGATACGCTCGATTCGACCACGCCGCCACGGGTGTCGATGGTAATGCCCGTGCACAATGGGGCGCGCTGGCTCGGCGAAGCGATAGACTCGGTGCTCGCGCAGGATTTTGCCGATTTCGAGCTAATTCTGGTCGATGACGCCTCGCGCGACGAATCGCCCGCGATCATGGCCGCTGCTGCGGCGCACGATCAACGGGTCCGGCTGTTGCAGCTCGATACCAATGTCGGCCTGCCCGCTGCGCTCAATGCGGGCTTTGCGTTGGCGCGCGGCGCGTTTCACAGCTGGACGTCGGACGACAATTTGCTGCGGCCACAAATGCTCGGCCGCCTTGTCGCGACGCTCGACGCGCATCCGGAAGCCGACATCGCACACGCCGCCTTCACCTTGATCGACGAACATGGCACCGAACTGGGACAGTCAAAAGCTGGTCCGGTCGAGCGGCTTCTGCTCGGTAATAATATCGGCGCCTGCTTCTTGTATCGCGCCCGTGTGACCCAAGCGTTGGGCGGGTATGACGTCGATCTGTTCGGCGTCGAAGACTATGATTTCTGGCTGCGCGCGGCCCGGCAATTCGCCTTTGTCACCCTCGATGAAGATCTTTATCTCTATCGCAAGCATGGCGGCAGCCTGACAAACCAGCGCGGTGACGTGATTCAGGCGCTCACGGCGCAGATCGTCGAGCGCGCCCTTCCCGACACGCTGCCGCCGCGCCGACGCAGCGAAATATTGCTTGGGCTGGTGCTGCGCAGCCACTGGCGCTGGCGCGGCGATCTGGTGCTCCGCGCCTTCCAGGCTGATCCCTGGCATGTCGCCAGCCGCTTGCCGACCCTCACGCGCTGGTGGGTTATCGTGGCGCGTAACCGGATCACGTCCTGAAGCAGCCTAGCGCGCGCACCGGTCGCGTCTGCCGTAGCGGCAATCTATCCCGTTGCGAAACGCAACGCAGGCCCTATATTTTTTTGGTGCGGCGGCCGATTTTGCGTTAGGGCTTGGGTTATGGGAAAATTACGCGAAGTTTTGAACGATATGGACGGGGGCAATTGCGCCCTGCCGCTGGCGCTGGAGGCGATGGGCGAACGCTGGTCGTTCATGATCCTGCGCGCGGCCTTTAACGGCGTCCATCATTTCGAGGAATTTCAGCAGGAACTGAACATCGCGCGCAACATATTGTCGAACCGGCTGTCACGGCTGGTCGACCATGGCATCATGGCGCGCGAAGTGATGACCGAAGATCGCCGCAAGGTGCGCTACCAGCTGACCCAAAAAGGCATCGAACTGTTGCCCGCGATGATCGCGCTGCGCCAATGGGGCGAAAAATGGGGCGCCGGCGTGCCGTCTACCCCGGTGCTGGTCGATGCGCGCGACGAACAGCCGATCGGGCCGGTGACGCTGACCGCGCACGATGGCCGCGTGATCAACTACAAGGAATTGTTGTGGAAGCATCGCGCCGAACTTCAGCCGCTCGGTCAGGCGCGGGTCCGCGCCGAGGGTGGACTGGCGCCGGTGGCCGCCGAATGACCGGTCGCGCCGGTATGCATTTTCGCGCGCAGAGCCGCTGACCATCTCCACCCTACGGACCCCCATGCCGCTGTTTCGCCTGTCTTCGCCAGGGCCTTTTTTCGACAATAAGGTCCGCGCCTTCTGGAATCTTCAGATATTGGGTTGGGCCGCGTGGCTCGGCCTGCGTGGGGTGTCGGGGCTCGCCAATGGACAACCTCTCACCTTCTTGGTCCCGCAGACGATTTCGGCGATCACCGGCTTCTCGCTCTCGCTCATCCTTGCGGTGTGCTACCGCGCGCTGATCAGTCGCCGACCGCTGCTGATGTGGGGGGTCAGTTTCGGCCTGTCGGGCATCGCCACCGCACTATGGGCGTTTATCGACGCCTGGGTCGCGCAGATCCAGAATCCGAACAGCGAAGCGGGATTCACCAGCCTGCTGCTTGGCGCGGTCTATATCGACGCGACCTCGCTCGCGGCATGGTCGGCGCTCTATTTCGCGATCAACTATTTCCTCCAGCTTGAGGAACAGAATGACCGCGTTATCCGGCTCGAGGCGCAGGCTGCGTCGGCACAGCTTGCGATGCTGCGTTATCAGCTCAACCCGCATTTTCTGTTCAACACGCTGAACAGCATTTCGACGCTGGTGCTGCTCAAACAGACCGAGCCCGCCAATGCCATGCTGTCGAGGCTGTCCGCCTTTCTGCGCTACACGCTCGCCAATGAACCCACCGCGCAGGTCACGCTGGCGCAGGAGATCGAGACGCTGAAACTCTATCTCGACATCGAAAAAATGCGTTTCGAAGAGCGGTTGCGCCCGCATTTCGCTATCGACCCGGTGGTTGCACGCGCCCGATTGCCCTCGCTGCTGCTGCAGCCTTTGGTCGAAAACGCGATCAAATATGCGGTCACGCCGCAGGAAGACGGCGCGGATATCACGATTTCGGCACAGCTGGCCGGTCAAAATGTTCGGATTACCGTGTCCGACACCGGGGCGGGATTGTCAGCCGACCGCGCGGACCCCACCACGGGCCTTGCAACGGAATCGACCGGCGTGGGTTTAGCCAATATCAGGGACCGTCTGGCGCAGGCTTTCGGCGACCAGCACCGGTTCGATGCCCAACGCGGCGCTGATGGCGGGTTCACGGTGATTATCGAGTTTCCGTTTCAGCCCGATGGGCAAATGACGATTGGAACCGAACGGACATGACGATCAGAACCATCCTGGTGGATGATGAGAAACTGGCTACCCAGGGCCTGCAACTGCGGCTGGAACCGCATACCGATGTCGAAATCGTCGACACTGCGCAAAATGGTCGCGAGGCGATTCGCAAGATCAAGACCCACAAACCCGATCTGGTGTTCCTCGACATCCAGATGCCGGGCTTCGACGGATTTTCGGTGATTCAGGGATTGATGGAGGTCGAACCGCCGCTGGTCGTGTTCGTCACCGCTTACTCGGATCATGCGATCCGGGCCTTCGAAGCGCAGGCGGTCGATTATCTGGTCAAGCCGGTCGAGCCCGAGCGGCTCGCCGACGCGCTCGATCGCGTGCGCCAGCGCCTCACCGAGAAGCGCGGCGTAGCCGAGGTCGAACGGCTGAAAACGGTTCTCGCCGAGGTCGCTCCCGACGCAGTCGATGATTATGACGCCGAAACGCAGCCCGACGCGCATGCCGCCGACCGTTATGAAAAGATGATCAACATCAAGGATCGTGGCCAGATCTTCCGCGTCGATGTGGACAGCATCGAACGCATCGATGCAGCGGGCGATTATATGTGCATCTACACTGCCGACAACAGCCTGATCCTGCGCGAGACGATGAAGGATCTGGAAAAACGGCTCGACCCGCGCAACTTCCAGCGCGTCCACCGTTCGACGATCGTCAACCTGTCACAGGTCAAGCAGGTCAAGCCGCACACCAACGGCGAATGTTTTCTGGTGCTCGGATCGGGCGCACAGGTGAAGGTGAGCCGTAGCTATCGCGACGTGGTGGCAAGGTTCGTTCACTAGGATGCTCGCCCTAAACGATCGCTAACAATTGCAAGTCGTCCCGCGAAGGCGGGGGCCACGGCTGGTTTTGGTCGTTACCCGCCTTCGCCATCAATTCGCGTAAACCAGCGGTGGGCGCCATGCGCCCTGGTCGACCTCGTCGCGGACCTTGTACACCAGCCCCTTGCTGTTGAGGAACAGTTTTTCCATTTCGGGCCGGGTGAACGGTCGCGATCCGAGACGCCCGAACACCGCCATCTGGCCGCCGGTTTCGTCGACCCCGCGGTCACGGTCGAGCCCCTTCGACAGCGCGAGCGCGGGCGAGGGGGTTTTGGCCCAGGCGATCAGTTCGGGGGTCGGTTTGGGTGAGAAGCCATAGAGGCCGGGATTATCGGGGCTGGTCAGCTGGATCACCTTGATGCCGCCGCGGCCATCGGCGACGTAACCGAACAGCGACGCATTGGTCGATGCGATGATAACGTCCTCGGCGTCGGTCATGGTGCCGCCAAAGGTCAGCCCCGGCCAGACGATCGGCGCCGCGGGGCGGGTGACATCGACGATGACGAGGCCGTCGGCCTTCGCCGCAACATACATATAGGTGCGTGCCAGATAGATTTTGCGCGCATTGGCGAGGCGGACGGTCCCCTCCGGCACCGCGACCGGCACCGCCAGATTGGTGACGTCGAACAGCTTCACCCCCTCGGCGTCGGTGACCCACAGGTAGCGGAACTGCACCGCACTGGCGCGCGCGTCAGTCAGCGGCAGTTGCGCGGTCACCTTTGGTGCAAGCGGCGTAGAGAGGTCGAGCACGACCAGTCCAGCGTCGGTGGTGACATAGGCCATGCTGCCCGCCAGCGTGACATGCCGCGCCCCCGCCAGTATATTGCCCTCGTTCCAGGTCAGCGCGCGCGTCAGTTTGTTGTTGCGAAACTCGCCGTCGGCCATCGTGTCGATATCGACGAGTACCAGCCCCTCGACGCTGTCGGTGATGACGGCGTAGCGGTAGATGTCGTGCATCACCTGTTCGTGGTTCTCGGGGAAATTCTTGACGATATTCTCGTTGCGGCTGACGCTGATAGGCTGCGTCGTCGCGATTGCCATGCAGGTCGCATTCTTCGTCTTCACATGCGTGTCATGGCCGAGCGCCGAGAAGGGCGCGCGGACGATGCGTTCAGAGAAACCCTTGTTGCCGATCGACGCGACGTCGTAGATGCGGAAGCCGCCGCGCCCTTCGGCAACGAACATATATTCGCCGCGCTGTTGGAGGCAATTCACCCGGCCACTGGTGTCCTGGACGATATTCTCAAACTCTTCGAGCGCTTGCGTTTCGCCCGATCCCTTTTTGTCGAAGGTCTTGCCGCGCACCCATTTCTTGAGCTCGCGGCCGTTCTGGTCGACGTGCAGCTTCCAGTAATCGGGATAGCTATATTTGTGGAGGTAACTTCCGATCACCGCCTGCGGCTCGTCCCATTCGGTGACGCGGGTGGCCTGGAAACCATCTTCCATTCCCGACCAGACGTTGAGGCCGACGAAGTTTACGAAGTTGGTGCCGAGCAACATCAGCTGCGACATGATCGCATTATTGTCGTCACTCGCCGACACGTGGCAGTCGCTGCACTGTTTGGTTTCGGAACGGCGCACGGTGTGCGGGAAATGTGGCGCGAAGGCCTGGCTTGAATAACCCGCCGACGAGATCGGCGGCTGCTGCACATAGATACGCTCGCGGTTGATGTTGGTCGACGACAAGATCAGCGCCGAGGTTGATCGGACGGGCGTGATGATCCCGCGGACCTCGCCGTTCGGACCGGGTTCGCCGGGCTTGGTCAGCTGGTGCCGGCCAAGCTGGAACATCTCATCGCGCGCTACTTGCGGGTTGTAGGTCGCGAAGTTGCGCGTCTCCTCGCCCTCGAAATGGTGCATCTTGGTTTTCCAGTTTGCCTCGATCGGCAAATGGCAACCGCCGCAGCTCGTCGTCCACGACAAGTGACAGGTAAAGCAGGTCAGCTTGTCGTCGCCGTGCGCGCGGTCTTCCTTCGCGACCCCCGGCCCCCACTCAAACTTGCCGTCGTCGCTGCCCGCGGCCGCCATCACGATTGGGCGCCCCCCCGAGGGGGTGTAATTGGGGCCCCGCGGCTCCCCCAGCGTGGCCCCGCGGGCCTGGCCATAGGGGGGTGGGGGGGC
>NZ_JAIBES010000074.1 GCF_019459305.1 Sphingopyxis sp.
TTTCGCCCGCCTCTGGGGCGTTCTATTGCTCGACCAGTTCGTTCCATCCGGCGCGCCGCGGTTGGGGCTAACGCCCGGCGGCGGCCGCTTCGCGCGCCACATTATCCAGCACCTGCGCCTTGCGTGCTTCGTCGCGGACAATAGCGCGGTCGGTCTTGATCCGCGCCGCGGCGTTCATATAGCCGAAGCGGCGGACAAGCAACCCGACGAGTTCGCGGTCGACCTGATCGACCCCCGCACGCACATCGGTCATCGTTTCGCAGGCTTCGGGAGATTTGGCAGCGGTCATGCGCGCTGCCTTTAGCGGTTTTTCCGATGCTGTCGAGGCACGCATCACGGCACGACTGCCGCGCTTGACTTTGCCCCCCTCTCCGTCTAACCGCGCGCCTTCGCAATGGACCCCGCACCCCGGTGAAGCGGCGGTCGCATATGGCGTCGAGCCGGTCTCGATACCCATATGGTGCGACCCGGGACACGCCGAAATCTCTCGGCACATAGCAAGTTGGAGACGACATATGTCGAAGCGCCATAGCGCCAAGTATAAACTCGACCGCCGGATGGGTGAAAACATCTGGGGTCGCCCGAAGAGCCCGGTCAACCGCCGCGAATATGGCCCCGGCCAGCACGGTCAGCGCCGCAAGGGCAAGGTGTCCGATTTCGGCATCCAGCTGCGCGCAAAGCAGAAGCTGAAGGGCTATTACGGCGACATTACCGAAAAGCAGTTCAAGAAGAACTATTTCGAAGCCTCGCGGATGAAGGGCGACACCGGCCAGAACCTGATCGGCCTGCTCGAACGCCGCCTCGACGCGGTGGTCTATCGCTCGAAATTCACTCCGACGATCTTCTCGGCGCGCCAGCTGGTCAGCCACGGTCACGTCTATGTGAACGGCGTCAAGTGCAACGTCGCCAGCCGCCTCGTGAAGCCGGGTGACGAAATCACCCTCGGGAAAAAGGCGCAGGAAATGGCGCTGGTCGCCGAAGCGCAGAGCCTGCCCGAGCGCGATCTGCCCGAATATCTGGCGATCGACGGCACCAAGGCCACTTACGTTCGCGTCCCGACGCTTGACGAAGTACCCTATCCGGTGAAGATGGAACCGAACCTGGTCGTCGAATTCTATTCGCGCTGATCCGGTTCCCACCGAAACGATTTCATCAAGGGCGGTCCGCAAGGGCCGCCCTTCTTGCATGAGCGCGCCCCGGCTGGCACAAGCCGGTTCATCACGAACAAGCCTCAAGGATATGTCATGCTTCGTTTCCCGCGAACGACCGCAGCGCTTGCGCTTCTTTTGACCGTTGCCGCATGCAACGCGTCCGACAAGAACGCCGCGTCGCAGGTCGCCATCCCCGACGTCGAAATCCCCGAACTGTCGCTCGCGACGTTGCAGGAGATCACGAAGGAGCTGTCGCTCGATTCCTATGAAGGCCGCGCACCCGGCACACCCGGCGAGGAAAAGACCGTCGCCTATCTGATCAAGAAATATCAGGAAGCGGGGCTGAAGCCCGGAAACAACGGCAGCTGGACGCAGGATGTGCCGCTGGTCGAGATCACTGCGAAGAACGCGACACCGCTGACCTTCACCGGCGGGAAGGCGCCGGTCACTGCCCAATATGCCAAGGATTATGTGGCGTTCAGCTATCGCGTGCAGCCGACGACCGAGGTCAAGGATAGCGACGTCGTCTTTGTCGGTTACGGCATCAATGCCCCCGAAAAGGGCTGGAACGATTATGCCGGGCTTGATGTGAAGGGGAAGACCGTCGTCGTCCTCGTCAACGACCCCGACTGGCAGACCGCCGAAGCCAAGGGCGAATTCAATGGCCGCGCGATGACCTATTATGGCCGCTGGTCGTACAAATATGAAGAAGCGGCGCGCCAGGGCGCCGCGGCGGTGCTGATCGTCCACGACACCGAACCTGCCGCCTATGGCTGGAACGTCGTCGAATCGAGCAACACCGGCACCCAATATCTGGCCGAAAGCAAGGACGGCGGCGCGAGTCAGACGGTCGCCAACGGCTGGATCCAGTTGCCCAAAGCGAAGGAATTGTTCGCGAGCGCCGGACAAGATTTCGACGCGGTGCGCGAAGCAGCGAAGAAGAAGGGCTTCAAACCCGTCGCGCTGACCGGCGTGAAGGCCAACTTCGGCTTTGACAACGAGATTGCCAAGAAGATGTCGCGCAACGTCATCGGCGTGCTGCCGGGCGCCAAGCGCCCTGACGAATATGTACTTTATACCGGCCATTGGGACCATCTTGGCCGCTGCACGCCCGTCGCTGGCGACGACATCTGCAACGGCGCGGTCGACAATGCGACCGGCATCGCGGGCTTGGTGACGCTGGCGCAAGCGTTCAACAAAGCGGGGGCGCCCGACCGCAGCATCGTGTTCCTTGCGGTGACCGCCGAGGAATCGGGGCTGCTCGGATCGAAATATTATGCCGAAAATCCAGTGTTCCCGCTGTCGCAGACCGTCGGCGGGGTCAATATGGACGCACTCAACTCGGTCGGGCCAGCGAAGGACATCGTGGTCGTCGGCGGCGGCAAGTCCGAACTCGACGCCTATGTCGAAAAGCTCGCGAGGATGGAAGGCCGCACGGTCAAGGCCGAGCCGACTCCCGAAAAGGGCTTTTACTATCGGTCGGATCACTTCAGCTTTGCCAAGCTGGGCGTGCCGATGTTCAATTTCGGAAGCGGCGACGAGCTGGTCGAGGGCGGCGTCGAAGCGGGCCAGAAAGCGTCGGAAGATTATGAAAAGAACCGCTATCACGCGCCGGGCGACGAATATGAGGCGATCACAAACTGGGGCGGCATGATGGCCGACCTGCGCCTCTATTACGCCGCGGGCCGCATGCTGGCGATGACCGACGCGTGGCCGAACTGGGTCGAAGGCGACGAATTCCGCGCCGCCCGCGACAAGTCGCGCAGCGCCGCGAAATAGTTCCTGCGCTCGTCATTGCGAGGAGCCAAGCGACGCGGCAATCCAGAGTAGCGTAAACCCCTCTGGATTGCGTCGCTCAGCTCGCAATGACGAAACAGGGAAATTGAGGACTTCGACCGCATGACCCTAAAAATGCCCGCCGAATGGGCGCCACACGAAGCGGTGTGGATCGGCTTTCCGCACCTTGCCGACGAATGGTCGGGACAGATCGACGCCGCGCGGCGCGATGTCGCGGCCTTTGCCAACGCCGTCCACGACGGCGGCCGCGGCGAGCAGGTGCGGCTGGTCGTCAACGACGAGCGGCAGGCGCAGATCGCCGCGGCGCTGGTCGATTCCGGCGTTTCCATTGTGACCCAGCCGCTCGGCGACATCTGGCTGCGCGACACCGGGCCGATCATCGCGGGAACCGGCGCGGCGCGGCGCGCGCGCAATTTCCAGTTCAACTGGTGGGGCGAGAAGTTCGTGATGCCGGGCGATCAGGAGGTCGGTGCGGCGCTGGCCGCGTCGAGCGGGCTTCCCGTCGACGATCAGGACTGGGTGCTCGAAGGCGGCGGGATCGACGTCGACGGCAGCGGCCTGGGCGTCACCACCGAGGAATGCCTGCTCAACACCAACCGCAATCCCACGCTGACGCGCGAGGATATCGCGGTGCGGCTCCACCAGTCGCTCGGCATCGACCGGTTGCTATGGCTCGGGGGCGGCCTAGTCGGCGACCACACCGACGGCCATGTCGACAATCTGGCGCGCTTCGTCGGCGAAGGACGTCTCGCCCTGCCCATCGCGCACGGCGATGACGATCCCAACGCCCACATCTACGCCGACGCGCGCGCGCGCACCGCTGCGTTCGGCGGAGTCGAGATCGTCGACCTTCCCTCGCCCGGTCGGATCGAGATCGACGGCGAGATCGCGGCGGCGAGCTATATGAACTTCTATATCGGTAACAGCGTCGTGGTCGTGCCGACCTATGGCGTGGCGAATGATCAGGCGTCGGTGGAGGCGCTCGCCGCGTTGTTCCCCGATCGCCGTGCGGTTGGCGTCCCCGCCCTCGGCATCATCGCCGGCGGCGGCAGCTTCCATTGCTCGAGCCAGCAGCTTCCGGCATAGCGCACCCATGACCCGCACGATCACCGTCGCTGCCTTGCAGCTTCCCCTGCCCGGCCCCGTTCAGCGCAATATCGAGGCCGTCACTGCCCTCGTCGCGGACGCGGCAGCGCAAGGCGCGCAAATCATCCTGCCGCCCGAACTGTTCGAAGGGCCGTATTTCTGTCAGGCCGAGGATGAAGCGCTGTTCGCCTCAGCCCGCCCGACTGCCGAACACCCCAGCGTCATCGCGATGCAGGCGCTCGCCGCCAAGCTGAAGGTCGCGATCCCGACGAGCTTTTTCGAGCGCGACGGGCCGCATTATTACAACACGCTCGCGATGATCGGCCCCGATGGCGCGATCATGGGCACCTATCGCAAAAGCCATATCCCCGACGGCCCGGGCTATGAAGAAAAATACTATTTCCGCCCCGGCAACACAGGCTTCAAGGTGTGGGATATGTTTGGCGCGCGGATCGGGGTCGGGGTGTGTTGGGACCAATGGTATCCCGAATGTGCGCGCGCGATGGCGTTGATGGGCGCCGAATTGCTGTTTTATCCGACCGCGATCGGCAGCGAGCCTTACGACGCCGACCTCGACACCAGCCGCATGTGGCGCCGCGCGATGCAGGGGCATGCGGTGTCGAACTGCATGCCGGTGATCGCCGCCAACCGCATCGGGACCGAAGGCGGCGCCAATTTCTACGGCCACAGCTTCATCAGCGACGAATGGGGCGATTTGACGCAGCAATTTGGCGCCAGCGAATCTGGCGTGCTGATCGAAACGATCGACCTCGATCGCGCCACAAGGCATCGCGCGGGGATGGGATTTTTCCGCGACCGGCGCCCGCAGCTTTACGGACGGTTGGTCGAGGATATCTGACGCCGCGAACCGCGTTCAGCTTTCGAAATGGCGGATGCTTTCCAGATCGGCGCGATCAAGTGGCTGGGTGAGCCACAGCCCGCCGCGACCGGCTCGCGACCAGCGCACAATGGCGCGGCGCTTGATCCCGCCGGGCAGGATCAGGTCGATCTCCTTGCCGACCTCGAAATGGCCATCGTGGAGAAAACCCGCACCATGCTGTGACAGATCGACCAACTCGATGTTGCCCGTCCCTTCATCGGTCACCGTCTGCGCGCGGCTGTGCACCGGCAGGCGCGGCTGGCGATAGCCGGTCGCGCGCTGCTCCGCGGCCAGTTGCTTCAGGACGTCGGCGACATCGACTTCCTTGTCGAACGCGACGCCGCAGCGTCCACCCTCGGACCAGACGACCTTGCCGCGCAGATTTACCGTGTCGGACAGTGCAATTTCCAGCTTTTCGCCGATGCTGATCGGCACATCGGCGGCCAGCATCATGCCCCGGTCGGAAATGTTACGGACGCGCCACAGGCCGGCGTCGCCATTGCGATTGATCTTCGCAATGCGCCAGACCGTGCGATAGCGATCGGCACCGCGGCGATCACTGGCGGCGGCGTTGTCGCACTCCTCATTCGGGTCCGACAAACGGGTTTGTCTCATGTCGTCCACCTTATCGCAGCCGCGTCAGCAAGAACCGGCAAGTCCCGAAAACAATTGCAAAATTCGCAAAACGAGGCTGGTTCCAATATCAAAATTTTCATTATTATTCAATATCCATACAGATCGTAGTTAATGATTTCAGTCAAATTTTCCGAACCACTGGCCAAGCTTGTGCGCCAACCGTGAATAAATTTCGTATTTTGCATGATTTAACGGTGCCACCGCGGCGACATTAAGCGCCAGACTGGCAGCATCGCGTCAAAAGCGCGCGCCGAGCGCAGATCGGAGTCCGAGTAATGTCGAAGAATCCGATGGTGCCCCTGGCCGGACTCGAACCAGCACTCCTTGCGGAACCGCATTTTGAGTGCGGCGCGTCTACCAATTTCACCACAGGGGCCCGTGGACGGCGGTCTGGCCGGAACTGATTCCCGCCGGACGACCGATGCGAAGGTGCCGTTGCCACAGAAAGGTGGTTTTAGTCTAGTGGATAAGCGGCATCGTGCATAAGACGGGGACATGACCGACAAGCCCAAGGCAGCCTCTGCCCTATCGTCCCGTCCCGCGCAATCGACCCGCGCCAAGCCAGACGCCGCGCCGACCTTCGGGGCCGGACGGATCGCGCTGGCCGCGGTGGTCGTCATCGCCATCATCGGCGTCGCGTGGCTCGCCGTCACCCTGACGCGCTTTTTCATGCTGGTGTTCGCGGCGATCGTGCTGGGCGCGATTTTCGACGCGATTGCGGGCTGGCTGGTTCGCCGGACCAAGATGAAGCGCGGCTTCGCGCTCGCCGGCTCGGTCGTCGGCATCATCGCGATCTTTACCGGCGCGTTCGTCCTGTTCGGATCGCAGCTCGCCAGCGAGGTCGACACGATCCGCGAGCAGGTGCCGCGCGCGCTGCAGGGGGTCGAAGCCTTCCTCGATCGCTACGGCCTCGGTACGCGGGTTCGCGAACTCGCCGAGGTTGGCGGAAACGATATTTCGCAGCTCGTCTCCCAGGCGGGCGGTTACGCGCTGGCGGCGGGCAGCGGCATCGCCGATTTTGTACTCGTGCTGGTCGCCGCGATCTTCCTCGCCAGCGACCCTGCAACCTATCGCCGCGGCCTGTTGCTGCTGATGCCCGCGAAGGCAGAGAAGACCGCTTCACTGGCGCTCGACGACGCCGCTCGCGGACTGAAGGGCTGGATGGTTGGACAAGCCGTATCGTCGCTCGTCGTCGCGGCCTTGACCGGCGCCGGGCTGGCGCTGCTCGGGGTGCCGGCTGCCGGCGGGCTAGGGCTGATCGCCGGGCTGCTCGACGTGATCCCGATGATCGGTCCGATCATCGCGGGCATCCCCGCAGTGCTCCTCGCCTTCACCGTCTCGCCCGCCACCGCGCTTTGGACGCTCGTTCTGTTCCTGGTGATCCAGCAGTTGCAGGGCAATTTCCTGCAACCGATGATCCAGAAACAGGCGGTCGACGTCCCGCCCGCGGTACTCCTGTTCGCGGTGGTCGCCGCAGGGGTGCTGTTCGGCTTCCTCGGCGTGCTGCTGGCGGCGCCGCTGACGGTCGTGGTCTATGTGCTGGTGCAGCGCGTGTATGTGAAGACGTTGCTGGGCAAGGATATTAAGATCGCTGGAGCGGATTGAGACCTCCCCTCCCTGCAAGGGAGGGGAACGCCTACTTCTTCAATTCCTTCGCCAGCGTCTTTGCCGTCGCCTTGCCATAGGGCGGCTTGAACCCCGCCAGCCCGGCGACATCCAGCTTCGGCTGCCGATACACCGCCCGCGCATGGCTGAACGTGCGGAAGCCGTCAATACCGTGATAATTGCCCATCCCTGACGGCCCGACGCCACCGAAGGGCAGATCCTCCATCGCATTGTGGAACAGCACGTCGTTGACCGTCACCCCGCCCGAGATGGTGCGGCTCAGCACACGGTCCTCCTCGCTCTTGTCCTGCCCGAAATAATAGAGACCGAGCGGCCGGTCGTTGGCGTTCACATAATCGATCGCGTCGTCGATCGTTTTGTACGTCTTGACCGGCAGGATCGGGCCGAAGATTTCCTCCTGCATCACCTTCATATCGTCGGTCGGGTTGCGCACGATATGGAGTGGCATCTTGTGGCCGTTCGAGCTGGCAAAATCTTCGCCGCCCGGATTGACCTCGATCACCTCGGCGCCCTTTTCGCGCGCGTCGGTCAGATAGGATTGCAGCCGGTCGTAATTGCGCGTGTTGACCACCGACGTGTAATCATCGTTGGCGAGGAGCGTCGGATAGAGCGCCGCCGCGCCCTTGGTGACGCTGTCGATCACGTCGCCCTCCTGATCCTCGGCGACGAGCAGATAATCGGGGGCGAGGCAGATCTGCCCGGCGTTCATCATCTTGCCGAGTGCGACGCGCTGCCCGACCAGCTCCTTGTTCGCGCTGCGCCCGATAAAAGTCGGCGATTTGCCGCCCAGTTCCAGTGTCACCGGAACGAGATTGTCCGCCGCGGCGCGCATGATATGGCGCCCGACGCTCGTCGCGCCGGTGAAGATCATATGGTCGAAAGCGAGTTTCGAGAAAGCCACGCCGACGTCGGCGTCGCCGGTGAACACCGCCATCTCGGTCTCGTCGAAATATTCGGGCACCAGCCGCGCGATCAGCGCCGAGACATTCTCGGTGAACTCGCTCGGCTTGATCATCGCGCGGTTGCCCGCGGCCAATATGCCCGCCATTGGCACAAACACCATGCCGACCGGGAAATTCCACGGCGCGACGACGCCGACGACGCCCTTGGGCTGAAACTGTACCTCAGCCTTCGCCCCAAGCAGCCCCAGCGGGAAGGTCGGCTTGCGCTTCTCGCCCTTCGCCCAGCTCGCCATATGCTTTTTCGCATGCTTCAGCGCACTGACCGACGGCATGATGTCGGTCATCAACGTCTGCTCGCGGCTGCGATGCCCGAAATCCTCGCTGACCGCCTTGGCAAAATCCTCGGCATGATCGACGAGCAACGCGAGCGCGCGGTCGATGCGATCGGTGCGGACCGCAAGACTCTCGGGCATCGCCGCGGTAAAGCTCGCCTTTTGCGCGGCGAGCACTTGGCCCATCCGCTGCGTTTCCCCGGTGATATTGCTTGCGACCGTTGCCATTGCCCGTCTCCCTGATTTGATGGCGCGTGTTTGATCATGAGCCGCGGCGGGTTGCAAGATGAAACCGGCTGCTTATCTCCGTTCAGCCCCTTTCGCAGTTGCAGCAATTCCGCTATTCGACCCGCCGATCCTGTTTTCCCTTACGGAGTCTTGTCCCATGACCGCCACCGATCCCGTCGTCTTTCTGTCCTATGCCCGCACCCCGATGGGCAGCATGCAGGGCAGCCTGTCCGACGCGAGCGCGACCGACCTCGGCGCGACAGCGGTCAAGGCAGCGGTCGAGCGTGCCGGTGTCAGCGGCGACGATATCGAGCGTATTTACATGGGCTGCGTTCTTCCCGCCGGCCTCGGCCAGGCACCTGCACGGCAGGCGGCGATCAAGGCCGGCCTGCCGAAGTCGGTGCAGGCAACCACCGTCAACAAGGTGTGCGGTTCGGGTATGCAGACGGTGATCATGGGCGCCGAAGCGCTCGCCGCGGGCAGCGTCGATTTGATCGTTGCTGGCGGCATGGAATCGATGACCAACGCGCCCTATTTACTCAAAAAGCATCGCGGTGGCGCGCGCATCGGTCACGACACCGCCTATGACCATATGTTCCTCGACGGGCTGGAAGATGCCTATGAGGCGGGCCGCGCGATGGGGACTTTTGCGCAGGATACTGCTGACGCCTATCAACTGAGCCGTCAGGCACAGGATGATTATACGCTGGCATCGCTGAGCCGCGCCAAGGCCGCCATCACCGATGGCGCTTTTGCCGCCGAAATCGCGCCGGTAACGATCGCGGGCCGCAAGGGCGACACCATTGTCGACACCGACGAAGCCCCCAGCAAGGCGATGCCCGACAAGATCCCGACGCTGAAGCCCGCCTTTGCCAAGGACGGCACGATCACGGCGGCGACCAGCAGCTCGATTTCGGACGGCGCCGCCGCCGTCGTGCTGACCCGCCAGTCGATAGCCGACGCCAAGGGCGCGAAGCCCGTCGCGCGCCTCGTCGCGCACGCCGCGCATGCGCAGGAACCAAAGGACTTCACTATCGCCCCGGTCGGCGCGATCAACAAGGTGCTGGCCAAGGCGGGTTGGACGATCGGCGACGTCGACCTGTTCGAAGTCAACGAAGCCTTTGCCTGCGTCGCGATGTTCGCGATGCACGACCTTGGCATTCCGCACGACAAGATCAACGTCCACGGCGGCGCCACCGCGCTCGGCCATCCAATCGGCGCCAGCGGCACCCGCATCATCACGACGCTGATCGCTGCGCTGCAACGTCACGGCAAGACGCGCGGTATTGCCAGCCTGTGTATCGGCGGCGGCGAAGCCACGGCGGTGGCGGTCGAGCTGATCTGACCCGCTAATCGAAAAAGTTGCACGGCGCCGTCGCAAGGCGGCGCCGTTTCGTCGTTTCGTCGCGACAAATTGCGACACTAATGTCTTGAAAATAAACGGCGCATTCCGGCGCCGTTCAAATCGAATCGCCTAATCCGTCATTTGTCATCGGGCAGTCCCCTCCCCCTGACGGATTGAAAGGATAGACCAATGAAGACCAAATTTCTTACCGCCGGGCTGATCGCGGCCCTGATGGTCCCGGGCGCGGCCGCGGCGCAGTCGCGCGGCGAAGTTCGTGAAAGCCGTCAGGACGTTCGCGAAGAGCAGCGCGAATTACGTCAGGCGCAGCGCTATGGCGACCGCAGCGATGTTCGCGAAGAACGCCGCGACGTCCGCGAGGCGCGTCAGGAGCTGCGCGAAGACAAGCGCGATTGGCGCCAGGATCGCCGCTATTCCGACTATCGCGCGCCGTTCCGTTACCAGCAGTTCCGCGTAGGTGCGACGCTCCGCTCGAACTATTACGCCCCGGCGTACCGTCCGAGCTACGACAGCCGATGGGGCGTGCCGCGCGCCGGTCGTAACCTGACCTATGTGCGTCACTACAACGACCTGCTGCTCGTGAACGCGCGGAACGGTCGGGTGGTGAAGGTGTACCGCAACCACTTCAACTGGCGCCGCTAAGCGCTGGCTGAGGCAAGGTAACCAAGAAGGGTCGATGGGAAACCATCGGCCCTTTTTTGGTACGCCTATTGGGGGATTGTCGCCGTCTCACGATAAACCTAGCCTGCACGCATTCTGACCGGGGAGATCACGCCGTCAAAAACTTCGTCCTGCTCGCCGCTTTCGCCGCTTTGTCCGCCTGCTCGCAGCAAGCCGAGGAAACAAAGAAAACCGCCGCGGCTGCCGAAACCACCGCTGCCGCGGTACCAGCGAGCACCGGGACACCGCCGGGCGACTATGAGGTGAGGATGGCCGATGGCACCATCGCGTCGACCACGATCAATGCCGATGGAACTTATGTCGATACCGATCCCAAGGGTAAAGCCATCAAAGGCAAGCTAACGCACAAGGATGGTAAGGACTGCTTCGATCCCGATGGCGACGAAAGCGAAGCGTGCTGGAGCCTGTCCCCGACCGCCGCAGACGGCAGCTTTACGGCGACGGCGCCCGACGGAGCAGCGGTCACCGTCACGCCCAAGAAAAAATGATACCGATGACCGGCGCTATCGGGGACGGCGTCAGTCGCCCCATATATGGTCGGTCTGGATCCAGCCGCTCCGGCCCTTGACGTTAAAGCGGCACCAGCCGTCGGCGCAATCGGTGATCCGCCCGACCACGCCAGGTTCGGCGCGGTAAGCGACGGCAGCCGATGCGCTGGCCGCTTCGCGCAGCGGTCGGATGTCGCCGGTGACGATCGCGGTGCGGGTGCGGCTGAGCAATCGCGCCGCCATCCAGCCCTGCGTCCCGTCGGGATCCACGATCTTGCGCCACGTCTCATGGCGGGCGACGACCTTGACCGGCAAATCCTTGCGCCGATATTCCCAGATCACCGGCACGTCGGGCGACGGCCCCTTGCGCATCCGCGCCTCATCGACGCTGATCGACGCCCAATAGGGCAGTTTGACGGGGTCGGATTGCGCGGCGGCCGGTCCCACGACGGCTGTCAGCGCGGCGGCTGCGAGTATCAGGCGGCTGGTCATCATATTGCCTTGTCAAAATCGGGTCGCCAATTCAACCGCTCGCCGCGCAAAAGGCTGCGTTCATCCCCAGACTTTTCGCGGTTCTTTACGCGCTAGCGCACTTGACCGCCGCGCCGCGGCGCGCTCTATCGGCGCCCATGCCCGATTCATCCCGCCCGAAACGCCCACGCGTGATCGTCACCCGCCAGTTGATGCCGCATGTCGAAGCGCGCATGGCCGAATTGTTTGACGTCGCGCTCTCGGCCAATGATCAAGCCTTTACCAAGGACGAGTTGAAGGCTGCCGTGGCCGACTGCGACGTGTTCGTGCCGACGGTGACCGACGAGATCGATGCAGAGGTGCTGGCGGCGGCGGGCGAAAGGCTCAAACTGATCGCCAACTTCGGCGCCGGGTTCGACCATATCGACCTGGCAGCGGCGCGCGCAAAGGGCATCATGGTGTCGAACACCCCAGGCGTGTTCACCGAGGATACCGCCGACATGACGATGGCACTGATCCTGTCGGTGCCGCGGCGCCTCGCCGAGGGCGAGAAACTGATGCGATCGGGCCAATGGGCCGGATGGGCGCCCAGCGCGATGTTGGGCCACCGGGTCGGCGGCAAATTGCTGGGCATCATCGGCATGGGGCGCATCGGGCTGGCGGTGGCGCGCCGCGCGCGCGCGTTCGGCCTGTCGATCCATTATCATAACCGTCGGCGCCTCCCCGAAGCGATCGAGGAGGAATTGGGCGCGAGCTATCATGCCAGCGTCGACACCTTGCTGCGGATCAGCGACATCGTGACGCTCCACTGCCCGCACACCGCCGAAACGCATGAGTTGGTCAACGCAGCGCGCATCGGGTCGATGAAGCCAACGGCCTACCTCATCAACACCGCGCGCGGTGAGATCGTCGACGAAAAGGCGCTGATTGCGGCGCTCCAGACCGGGCGTATCGCGGGCGCCGGCCTCGATGTATATACCCACGAGCCCGCGGTCGACCCCGCGCTGCTCGCGCTCGATAATGTCGTGCTGCTCCCGCACCTGGGATCTGCAACCATCGAGGGCCGAGAGGCTTCGGGCGAAAAAGTCATCGCCAACATCCGCGCCTGGTGCGACGGCCATCGTCCGCAGGATCAGGTGCTGGAGGGTTGGGTTTAATACCCCGTCGCCCGCGCCCAGGCGGGGGCCGTTGTCGGTTTACGCTGCTTTGCTGGGGCAAGGGCGCCTGCGGCCCCGCCTTCGCGGGGGCGATAGCAATCAATCCCCCGTCAAGATCCGATCGACCAGCTGCTTCACCGTCGGGGTGAAGTTGTTCGAATAAAACGGGTCGGTCTTGAAGTTGAACGCGGCATGGCCCGCAAACATCAGATTTTGCTCAGGATCACCGCCGTGCGCGATGTCCTGCAGCGTCTTCTGGATGCAAAAGCTGCGCGGGTCGGCGAGGTAGCCGGTGGTGTAATCGTCATGGTCCTTCCACGACGAAAAGCCGCAGTGCGACAGGCAGCCCATGCAATCGGTCTGATCCTTGCGGATCACCGCCTTGTCGGTTTCGGTGACAAACACCACCGTGTTGTCGGGCGTCTTCAGCGCCTCGGTATAGCCTTCCGCCGCCCAGTCGCGCGCGCGGGCGCGGTCGTGGGGGGTGACCCAGAAATTCTTGCCCTTCACCCCGACGTCGAGCTGGACGATATGATCGCCCGCTTCCTGCTTCGAATAGGGAATCTGACGCTCCGAACGCGCTTCGAGATCGCGCAGGAAGGGCGTGCGCACCGCGCTCGAGTAAAAGCCCGTCGGCGAAAAGCGGTGGAGCAGCACATCGCCGTCGTCGAGGGTGCGGAGGCGGTCCTTCCACGCCTGGGGAATCGGGCTTTCTTCGGTCAGCAGCGGGCGGGTGCCGTACTGGAAAACGATCTGGCCGAGCTCGGGGTTGTCGATCCAGTTTTCCCAGTCGCGCAGATACCAGACGCCGCCGGCCATCACGATCGGTACAGAGGCGGCAATCCCTTCCGCCGTCATGACGTCGCGCAGCGCTTTCACGCGCGGGTACGGGTCCTGCGGGACCAGCGGGTCTTCGGCGTTCGACAGACCGTTGTGACCGCCGGCCAGCCAGGGATCTTCATACACGACCGCGCCCAGCAGGTGCGGCGCCTTATGATAGGCGCGCTTCCACAGCGCGCGAAAGGCGCGCGCCGAGCTGATGATCGGCAGGTACATGACATTGTGACGCTCAGCGATTTCGCTGAGCTTGTACGGCATCCCGGCACCGCAGGTGACCCCCGCGACCATGCCCTTGGTCCGGGCCAGCACGCCTTCTAAGATCTGCTGCGCGCCGCCCATTTCCCACAGGACGTTGATGTTGATCGCGCCCTTGCCGCCCGACACCTCATAGGCGCGTTCGACCTGCGCGACGGCGCCCTCAATGCCATAGTGGATCAGTTCCTCGTGGCGTTCCTTGCGGGTCAGGGACTTGTAAACCTGCGGGACGATCTTGCCCTCGGCGTCATAGCTGTCGGCGTTCACCGCCGACACGGTGCCGATGCCGCCCGCCGCGGCCCAGGCGCCGCTCGACATATGGTTGGTCGCCGACACACCCTTGCCGCCCTCGACCAACGGCCAGACTTCACGTCCGCCGTAAAGGATGGGCTTCAATCCTTTGAACATTCTAGATCTCTTTCTCTCCACCGGCCGTTCCCATTCCGGCCAGTCCCCATGCCGGTTCCGTAAGCGGAAGCGCGCGGCGAAAGTCAATGGTTCCGCGGCTGGTTAGCCCGCAAAGAGGCGGCGGCCTTTGAGCGCCCCACCATAGAGATTTTCATAGGCCGCGACCATCGCCGATTCGTCGAACCGCTCGGCAGCGACGCGCCGGTTCGCGGCGCCGATCCGCGCGCGCAGGTCGCCATCGGCCGTCAGCTCGGCCAATGCGGCGCGAAAGCGCGTTTCGTCGGCGGCGATAAAGTGCTGGTTGTCGGGTGCGACCATCGCAGCGACATCGCCCACATCAGGGCTCACTACAGGCAAGCCCGCCGCCATCGCCTCGATCACCGCAATCGGCGCCTGCTCGCTCTGCGACGACAGCGCGAGCAGGTGGAAATGGCCGATCCAGCGTGCCGGCTCGGTCATGAACCCCGGCATCACCAGTCGGTCGGCAATCTCGCACGCCGCCGCCTCTGCCGCGATTGCCGCGCGTTCCGGCCCTTCGCCGACGATGACCAGCCGGACATTGGTGGGCAAAGTTGCAACCGCACGGACGAGCCGCGGCAGATTCTTGACCTTGCGCAGCCCAGCAACGGTGCCGATCACGACCTCGCCTTCACGGCGTGCGAACCCCGGAATCGCGACCGATGGCTTGGCTTGATATGCCGAGGTGTCGATGCCGTTGCGGATCAGCACCGTGCGCCGCCGAGCGCGCCATTCGTCCGAGGCGATCCGCTCGAGGAGCGTCGACGGCACCACCAGCGCCTCGGCGGTCGGCAGCGCGAGGCGGCGAAAACCGTTGCGTTTCCAATTGCGCCGGACGCTTTCATCCTCGTTGAACCCATCCTCGTGATGGATTAGCGGCGGCAGGTCGCGAAACGGCGCAAAGACGCGGTGCGCCATCACCCCGTCCATCGATCCCCAATTAAAGCTGAGCACCAGGTCGAACTGCTGCATATAAGCAGAAAGATCGCGGTAACGCGCCAGCGCCGGCTTCCCGTGCAGCGGCGGCGCGTCGGCCGGAAACTCGACGTCGATAGCTGGACCGATCGCATCGCGCGCGCCCATCGCATCAGGCACTGCCGACAAGACAGTGTGGCGGGCGCGTGGCCCCATCAGATTCATCAGCCGGACGGCGCGGGCTTCCTTGCCCCCCAGCGAAAAGCTGGAATGGAGGTGCAACAGGCGCGCAGGCGGTAAAACGCCGGTCACGCGGTCGGCAGTTCTGCCAGCCACGCATCGATCGCCGCAACCGCTTCAGGCTCGTCGAGCGTCGGAGCGTGGCCGACGCCTTGCACCTCGATCAGCTTGGCATGCGGCAGTTCAGCAACCATCTTTTCACCCGCCGACCGCGCTAAAATGTCCGACAGCTCGCCGCGCAGGATCAGCAGCGGAGCATTACGGAGCGCGCGATAGACCGGCCACATATCGAGCGCCGCTTCGCCGCCGGTCACGCGCAGCGGCGCCGCGATCTGCTTGTCATAATCGGTGACGATCCGGCCTTCGGGGGTCAGCCGGTGGGTACGCTTGGTCAGCCGCAGCCAGTCGTGGATGGCATAGTGCGGATAGATCGCTCCGTTGAGTTCGGAAAAGGCGCGCGCCGCGTGCATCCACGTCGGCTGACTGCCGCCCGCGCCGATATAATCGCGGATCCGCTCAAGCCCGCTGGTCTGAAGCTCCGGCCCCACGTCGTTGAGCACCGCGCCGACCAGCCGCCCGGGCAGCGTCGTGGCCATCAACATCGACACCAGCCCGCCCAGCGACGTGCCGATCGTCGCAAAGCGATCGATCGCCATTTCATCAAGCAAGGCGGCGACATCCTGGACATAGGTCAGCGGAACATAGGTCATTGGATCCTTGGCATAGGCGCTCTCGCCCCGCCCGCGGAATTCGATGACGATCGTTGTGCGATGCTGCGCGACATGCGGCGCCAGCAGCTCGAAATCGCGCGCGTTGCGCGCAAGTCCCGGCATGCACAGCACCGGCGGCGCATGCTCGGTCCCGTCCGGCCCCGCATAGACGCGCGCATGCAGCCGCACACCATCGCCCGACCACCAATATTGGTCGGACCAGTCGCGGCGGCTGTCCTGTTTCGCTAAAATGGCGCGTTCCCCTTGTCGATGTGCGGACCTGTCTATCGCCACCACGCCACAGGGTGCAAGCAATCCGTCGCACCATGCCCCAGTGCAGGTTGCCGCCACCAGCTTTCGCCGATAAGACCGGGGCGACCATGAGTGACACCCTGCTTTCCTTCGAACCCGCAACCGGCGAAGAGCTGTGGCGCGGCGCGGTCAGCAATGTCGATGACGAGGTCGCCATCGCGCGGGGCGCCTGGCCCGAATGGGCGGCCAAAGCCGTCACCTTCCGAACCGAAACGCTGCGCCGCTTCGCCGACCGGGTCAAAGCCGAAGGTGAAGTGCTCGCCGACCTGATCGCGCGCGAAACCGGCAAGCCGTTGTGGGAAGCGCGGACCGAGGTCGAATCGGTGGTGGCTAAGGTCGATGTTTCGGTGAAATCCTATGGTGAACGCACCCCGAACCGGCGGATCGAGGGCGCCATGGGGCTGCGCAACGCGGTGCGCCACAAACCGCACGGCGCGCTGGCGGTGCTCGGCCCGTATAATTTCCCGGCCCACTTGCCGAATGGCCATATCGTCCCGGCGCTGATCGCGGGCAATTCGGTGGTGTTCAAGCCGTCCGAAAAGACCCCCGCAGTTGGCGCCAAGCTGGTCGAGCTGTTCCACAGCGCCGGGGTGCCGCCAGAGGTGCTGCGGTTGATCGTCGGCGGCCCTGACACCGGCAAGGCGCTGGCGGGGCATCAAGGCATCGACGGCCTGTTGTTCACCGGGTCAGCACGCACCGGCCTCGCGCTCAACCGCCAATTCGCCGACCAGCCGGGCAAGATGCTGGCGCTCGAAATGGGCGGCAACAATCCGATTGTGGTGTGGGACACCGCCGACATCCGCACCGCAGCGATCATCGTCGTCCAGTCTGCCTTTCTCAGCGCCGGACAGCGGTGCAGCAACGCGCGGCGGCTGATCGTTCGCGACAGTCTCGCCGACGCGCTGCTGGAAGAGGTCAAGGCGCTGGCCAACCGACTGATCGTCGACCATCCGCACGCCGATCCGGCGCCCTATATGGGGCCGGTGATCGACAATGAGGCCGCCGACGGCCTGACCGAAAGCTTCCTGATCCTGATGTCGAACGGCGGCCAGGTGATCCGCCATATGACGCGGCCAGTCGCGGGCCGACCATTCCTTACTCCCGGCATCATCGACGTCACGTCGATGCCTGAGCGCCCCGACATTGAGCTGTTCGGACCACTCCTCCAGGTCGTCCGCGTCGAGACGTTCGAAGCCGCGATCGCCGAGGCGAACAACACCGCGTTTGGCCTTTCGGCTTCGCTGGTGGGCGGTACGCCGCAGCTGTATGACCAGTTCTGGGCCAACGCGCGCGCCGGGGTGATCAACTGGAACCGCCCAACCAACGGAGCATCGTCGGCGGCGCCGTTCGGCGGGATCGGCCTGTCTGGCAATCATCGCCCCAGCGCCTTCTACGCCGCCGATTATTGCGCCTATCCGGTTGCGAGCGCGGAAAGCGATGCGCTGCGCGCCTCGATCGGGGTCGGCTTGCGCGATCCAGAAGGATCGCGATTGATTCCGAAGAACTACAACTAGCCGCGTCGTCGTCATGCCGGACTTGATCCGGGGTGACGATCGAGAGGGGCAATTTTACCTTCATCAGCGTCAATAAAGCCTGCTTTGCCATTCGGCGGGCGCACCATCATCTATCGTGCATGGAAAAGACTCTCCCCCCTGTCGGTAAGCTATGGCTCGTCGGCGCTGGCCCAGGCGACCCGGACCTGCTGACGCTGCGCGCCGTGCGGCTGCTCGCGAGCGCCGATCTTGTCGTCCATGACGGGCTGGTCGGCGACGGCGTGCTCGCGCTGATCTCGCCGCATGTCGAACGCATCAGCGTCGCGAAGCAGCGCAGCCGCCATACGATGAAGCAGGAACTGATCAACGAGCTGCTCGTCCGCGAAGCGCTGACCGGCAAGCAGGTCGTGCGCCTGAAAGGCGGCGATCCGTTCATCTTTGGGCGGGGCGGCGAGGAACTCGATGCAGCACGTGACGCCGGTGTGGCTTGCGAAGTCGTCCCGGGTATCACCGCCGCGATGGGCTGCGCCGCACAGGCGGGCCTCCCCCTCACCCACCGCGACGACGCCAGCGCCGTCAGCTTTGTCGCCGGCCAGTGCAAGGATCTGTCCGATCAGGACTGGTCGGGCCTCGCGGGCCATGGCCGCACCCTCGTCATCTACATGGGCATCGCCACCGCATCCGCGATTGCCGACAAGCTGATCGCCGACGGCGTGTCGCCCGAACTGCCCGTCGCGGTGATCGAACGCGGCACGACCGTCGACGCGCGCGTCCTCCGCACTTTGCTCGCCGACCTCGGCGATCTCGTCACGCGCGAAGCGGTGAAAAGCCCGGCGCTGATCATCGTCGGCAAGGTCGCAGCGCGCGCCGATGCGCTCGACTGCCTCGGCGCCCCCGGCGTCGCCGAAAAATTGGGGAATTTTATATGAAACTGCTGACCGGCAATGACCTGAAAACAGGATTTGTCACCTGGTGGACCGGCGCCGACTGGTCGCTGCATATCGAGGACGCCGCCGACGTCGGTGAGGCTGGCGAGGCAGTCCTCGCAGTCGAGGAAGCCGCGCGCCGCGTCAACGCGCCCTATATCATCGCCGGCGAAGCCACCCCCGACGGCCCGCGCCCCGCGCATATCAAGGAGCGCATCCGCGCGCTCGGCCCAACCGTGCGCCCCGACCTGACATTAAAACCCGCCGATCCTGCGGCCGGCGACTGGGTGATTTGATATGTATAAATATGACGAATATGACCAGCAGATGGTCGATGCGCGCGTCGCCGAATTCGCCGATCAGGTGAAGCGCCGCTTGGCGGGCGAGATCACCGAAGACCAGTTCAAGCCGCTGCGCCTAATGAACGGCCTCTATCTCCAGCTTCACGCCTATATGCTGCGCGTCGCAGTGCCCTATGGCACGCTCGACAGCCGCCAGATGCGGATGCTCGCGCATATCGCGCGCAAATATGACCGCGATTACGGCCATTTCACCACCCGCCAGAATATCCAGTATAACTGGATCAAGCTGGAGGATGCCCCCGCGATCCTCGCCGATCTGGCGTCGGTCGAGATGCACGCAATCCAGACGAGCGGCAATTGCATCCGCAATATCTCGTCGGACCAATGGGCGGGCGCCGCCGCCGATGAGCTGACCGATCCGCGTCCATGGGCCGAACTGCTGCGCCAATGGTCGAGCTTCCACCCCGAATTCAGCTATTTGCCGCGCAAGTTCAAGATTGCGGTGATCGCCGCCGAGGAAGATCGCGCCGCGATGCGCCTCCACGACATCGGCATCCAGATCGTCGAAAAGGACGGCGTCCACGGCGCCGCTTTCTATGTCGGCGGCGGAATGGGCCGCACCCCGATGATCGCGCCGCTGATCAAGGATTTCGTGCCGCTCGACGACCTGCTCAGCTATACCGAGGCGTGCCTGCGCGTGTACAACCGCTATGGCCGCCGCGATAATATCTACAAGGCGCGGATCAAAATCCTGATCCACGAGCTTGGCGCCGACGAATATCGCCGCCAGGTCGAGGAAGAATTTGCGCACGTAAAATCGCTCGGCGTCGATCCGCCGAAAGCCGAATTCGACCGCATCGCGGCGCAGTTCGCAATGCCGCCGCTCGACGCGTCGGCTTCGGACGAGATCGACCGCAGCGACCCCGACTTCGCGGTCTGGGTCGACCAGAATGTCGCCGCGCACAAAGTGCCGGGCCATGCGATCGTCAACATCAGCCTGAAACCTTTGGGCGGTATTCCCGGCGATGCCAACTCGGCGCAGATCGACCTGATGGCCGACCTCGCCGAACGCTACAGTCACGACGAATTGCGCGTCACCCATGCGCAGAACATCGTCCTGCCGCACGTCCGCAAGGCCGACCTGTTGGCGATCTGGCAGGCACTCGACGCCGCGGACCTCGCGACGCCGAACCTAGACCTGATCAGCGACATCATCGCCTGCCCCGGGCTCGACTATTGCAGCCTGGCCAACGCGCGTTCGATCCCGGTCGCGCAAAAGATCGCGCAGCGCTTCGCCGATCCGGCGCGCCAGCGCGATCTGGGCGAGTTGAAGCTCAAGATTTCGGGTTGCATCAACGCGTGCGGGCATCACCATGCGGGTCACATCGGCATCCTCGGCGTCGACCGCAAAGGTACCGAAAATTACCAGCTCCTGCTCGGCGGGTCGGGCGCGGAGGATGTGTCGCTCGGCACCATCACCGGCCCCGGTTTCGACGAGGACGGCATCGTCGATGCGATCGAGCGCGTGACCGACAAATATCTGAGCGAACGCACCGACGGCGAACGCTTCGTCGACACCTATCGCCGCGTCGGCATGGCGCCGTTCAAGGAGGCGATCTATGGTTGAGCATCTACAAGCCGACGGCGAAGAACCCTGCGTCACCCTCGACGCCTTCCTCGAACAGTCGAACGCGACCGCGGTGCGGCTCGAATCTGATGAGGATGCACGCGCACTCATCCCGCACCTCGACCGGCTTTCGCTGATCGAGGTCGCGTTCCCGAAATTCCGCGATGGCCGGGGCTATTCGTCGGCGCGCATCCTGCGTGAGGCGGGTTACACGGGCGAATTGCGCGCGCAGGGCGACGTGCTGGTCGACCAGATCGCTTACATGAAGCGCTGCGGCTTCGACAGCTTCGCGCCCGAAAAGGATCTGAACCCGGCCGATGTCGAAGCGGCGCTGTCGCGCTGGCCCGAACATTATCAGGGCGCCGCCGATGGCGCTGTACCGATCTGGAAGCTGCGGCATGGGTAAAGCCGTTCCCCGAATTCCGTTCGTGTCGAGCGAAGTCGAGACACCAGGAGGCCGTGCGCCAACGACGGGCATCTCGACTTCGCTCAACGCAAACGGTGGCGACAGAAAGCGCGATCGCATCGACGTCGCACCGCGTTTCACCGACGCCGATGTCATCCGCCTGAACAACCTGTTTCGCGGTCAGGATGCCGCCGAGGTGGTCGCCAGCGTCATCGGCGCGGGGCTGCTCGGAGACACCGCGCTTGTCTCCAGCTTTGGCGCCGAAAGCGCGGTGCTACTGCACCTCGTGGTGCAGGTCTCCCCCGACATGCCGGTGCTGTTCCTCGACACCGGCAAGCATTTCCCCGAAACGCTCGCCTATCGCGATACGCTCGCGGCGCGGCTCGGGCTCAATATCGTCAACCTGACCCCCGATGCAGACGATCTGGCAGCGAAGGATTCCACCGAACTGCGCTGGTCCTATGATCCCGACGGCTGCTGCGAAATCCGCAAGGTCAAACCGCTCGAAAAGGCGATGGCTGGTTTCGATGCGTCGATCACCGGGCGCAAAGGCTTTCAGTCATCGACGCGCGGCGGTTTGCCGCGCTTCGAGCTCGACGGCAGCACCGGCCGGTTGAAATTCAACCCGCTCGCCAACTGGACACGCGATCAGCTCGACGCCTTTTTCGCCGAGCACGACCTGCCGCGCCATCCGCTGGAATCGCAAGGCTACCCGTCGATCGGCTGCTCGCCGTGCACGTCAAAGGTTCTGCCGGGCGAAGACCCGCGCTCGGGCCGCTGGCGCGGCTGGGACAAAACCGAATGCGGCATCCACGAAGCGGTGTCGCCGATCGGCGACGACCCGGCGAACGATCCGGCGTTCTGACATCTTTATCACCCCGGCGAAGGCCGGGGTCTCAACCTCGCATCCGAACGCGACGGCGAGATCCCGGCCTTCGCCGAGATGACGATCAATTACTCATAATCCGCAAACGCCTGACTCTCGTCGGCGAGATCGCTGAACTTGGTCGTCTTCGCCTCGAAGTGCAGGCGGATCTTGCCGGTCGAACCATGGCGTGACTTCGCAACGATCACTTCGGCCAGGCCAAAGACGCGCTCCATTTCGGCAGCCCATTCCTCGTGCGCAGCGTGGATCTTGACGTCATCGCCTTCCATCGGGCGTTTGGGTTCGCGCGAACCGACATAATAATCCTCGCGAAACACGAACAACACCATGTCCGCGTCCTGCTCGATCGAGCCCGATTCGCGCAGATCGGACAGCATCGGCCGTTTGTCTTCGCGCTGTTCGACCGCACGGCTCAGCTGCGACAGCGCCATCACGGGCACATGAAGTTCCTTTGCCAGCGTCTTCAAACCACGCGAAATTTCCGAAATTTCCTGCACGCGATTGTCGCCGCTCTTCGAGCTGCCCGCCAGCAACTGGAGATAATCGACAATGATCAGGCCGATGCCATGCCGCCGCTGCAAGCGCCGCGCGCGCGTCCGCAGCCCCGCGATGGTCAGCGCCGGGGTGTCGTCGATAAACAGCGGCAACGTCTGAAGCTGCTGGGCGGCGCGCGACAGTTGCTGAAACTGTTCCTTGCTGATCTTGCCCATGCGCAACGCCTCGCCCGACACCCCCGATTGTTCGGCGAGGACGCGCGTCGCGAGCTGGTCGGCGGACATTTCGAGGCTGAAAAAGGCGACTTTCGCGCCCATATTCTTTTCGGGCGGAATCCCGTCGTCCTCGTCGCGGCGCCAGCGTTAGGCGGCGTTTTACGCGATGTTGGTAGCGAGCGAGGTCTTGCCCATGCCGGGACGCCCGGCGAGGATCATCAAGTCCGAATTGTGCATGCCGCCGATCTTGGCGTTCATACTCGAAATGCCGGTGGTGATCCCCGACAGATGGCCGCCCGAGTTGAGCGCGCGTTCGGCCGCCTGCAACGCGGTCAGCCTGGCCTGGCTGAAACTTTTGACCGACCCCATTTCGGCCTCGCCGCCCGCGACGCGGTAGAGCGCGGTTTCCGCCTCTTCGATCTGCGCCTGCGGATCCACCCGCTCGCTGGTGTCGAGCGCATTTTCGACGAGCACCCGCCCGACGCCGGCCAGTTCGCGCAGCAAGGCCAGATCATAGATCTGCTTGGCGAAGTCGCGCGCGCCGATCAGCCCGGCGCCGCTGCCGGTGAGCTGCGCCAGATAACCGACCCCGCCGACCGCCTTCATCGCCTCATCGGCTTCGAAATAGGGCTTCAGCGTCACCGGCGTCGCGATGCTGTTGCGTTCGATCAGCGCCATCGTCTGCTGGAAAATACGGCCGTGGAGCGGCTCGAAAAAATGATCGGGGGTGAGCGCGACGGGCAGATCCTCGACGACTCGGTTGTCGATCAAGATCGCGCCGAGAAACGCGGCCTCGGCCTCGATATTACGCGGCAATTGAGGGGCTTCCCCGGCGGTTGCAGAGGGGGCGAGGCGGACAACATCTAACATGGTCACTTCATGCTCTGTCACCACGCGCGGTGCAACCGGCTAGACCGACCCCATTGGCATCGCCGTGGGCGCATCTGGGGATAAGTCCAAGATTCCGTCCGTGTCGACGGTGATGCCAAGTCCCCTTGCCCTTCGCCCCGCGCCAAGTAGAAGCACAGGCAGCATGGCCGACGCAGACCCTTCCAAACAGCGCATCATTTCGGTCGAACTCGACGAGGGTTCGATCGTCTGGCGCAATCCCGACGTCGAACAGGAACGCCGTGTCGCGATCTTCGACCTGATCGAGGATAATAAATTCGTCCCACAGCGCGGCCACTCGGACGGCTATGTCGGACCCTATCGCCTGCTGCTGCGCGTCGAGGAAGGGCGGCTGATCTTTGAAATCTCGCGCGAGGATGGCTCGCCGCTGGAAGCGATCATCCTTGGGCTCGGCCGTTTCCGCCGCCCGATCCGCGACTATTTCGCGATCTGCGACTCTTATTATCAGGCGATCAAGACCTCGACCGCGCAGCAGATCGAGACCGTGGACATGGCGCGCCGCGGACTGCACAACGAAGCGGCCGAGATGCTGATGGACCGGCTCGACGGCAAGATCGCGGTCGATTTCGACACGGCGCGGCGCTTGTTTACGCTGATCTGCGTCCTGCACATCAAGGGTTGACGGATGGCAAGGGCGGCCACCAGAAACCAGCGGCCTGCAAGACCGGCTGGTGATTGGCGTAGCGCGCTTGCGCGAACGCTACGCCGCATCGGCGCCGCCATCGTCCTGCTGTTGCTGGCGACCGGCCTTGCGCTGTGGTGGGCAGCGCGCTGGACCCCTGATCGGGCGATCTATCCGACACAGGGGGTGACGATCGACGCGGGCAATGGCGATGTCCAATGGGGATCGATCAAGGCTGCGGGCGCCGATTTTGCCTATGTAATGGGAACCGACGGGACGCGCGGCATCGACGCCAAATTCACCCGCAACATGGTCGCGGCGCGCGAGGCGGGGGTTCAGACCGGCGCGATCCACCGCTACAGCCTGTGCCAGCTCGCAACCGATCAGGCGGCGAATTTCATCCGCCACGTCCCGCGCCGCGCCGACGCGTTGCCCGCCGTCGTGTGGCTCGATTATGACGACCGCTGCCCCGACCGTCCGACGCGCTCGCTGTTGCTCTCAGAACTCGCGACATTTTTGGCGCAGATCGAGGCGCATATGGGTAAGCGGAGCCTCATCGCCCCGGGTCCGGCGTTCGAGAGCGACTATCAGGTGACGAAAGGCATCGCGCGCACCATCTGGCTGCGCCGCGATTTCTTCGAACCCGATTATGCCGCGCACCCCTGGGCGATGTGGCAGGCGAACAACTATGTCCGCCTGTCGGGCGCCGACGGCACCATCGGCTGGAATGTGCTGCGCCCGCAAGGAGAAACGCGATGACGGAAGCTCGTGACGAACTGATCGCCGTCGCCCGCGATGCGGCCAGCCGCGCTTACGCGCCCTATTCGGGCTTTCATGTCGGCGCCGCCTTGCTGCTTAAGAACGGCGATGTCGTCACCGGCGCCAATGTCGAAAACGCCAGCTATGGCCTGACCCTCTGCGCCGAGACCGCCGCAGTGGCGAAGATCGCCAATGAGGGCTGGATCGGCGAGCTCGCCGAGGTCGCGATCATCGGTGGGCGCCCTAACGGCGATGCGCTGATCGGCACCGACCCGGTTAATCCGTGTGGCCGCTGCCGCCAGATTTTGAACGAAGCCGCCGAGCGGTCGAAAACCGACATCCTTGTCCATTGCGCGTCAGGCGACGGGACGTCGGTCAAGACCTACAAGCTCAGCGAATTGCTGCCCGCAGCCTTCGGGCCAAAAGATCTCGGGCTGATCGGCGACTGACCGCTTGCGCGAATCTGCGCGCGCCGACAAACAGCGGCATGGCTATTCTTTCAGATCGCTGGATTCGCGAAGCCGCCCAGACGCAGGGCATGATCGAACCGTTTGTCGAGGCGCAGCGCCGCGACGGGTGCATCAGCTATGGCCTCTCGTCCTATGGCTATGACGCGCGCGTCGCGCCCGAGTTCAAGATCTTCACCAACGTCGATTCGACGATCGTCGATCCCAAGGATTTTGATCCGAAGAATTTCGTCGACCGCGAAACCGACGTCTGCATCATCCAGCCGAACAGCTTTGCGCTTGCCCGCACGGTTGAGTATTTCCGCATTCCGCGCGACGTGCTGGTCATCTGCCTCGGTAAATCGACCTATGCGCGCTGCGGCATCATCGTCAACGTCACCCCGCTCGAACCCGGCTGGGAAGGCCATGTGACGCTGGAGTTTTCCAACACCACTCCCCTGCCCGCGAAGATTTACGCCAATGAAGGCGCGTGCCAGTTCCTGTTCTTGGCTGGCAACGAACCATGCGAGATCAGCTACGCCGACCGCGCCGGCAAATATATGGGGCAAAAGGGCGTCACGCTGCCCAAGCTCTGACCGCTAAACACAAAAACGGAACCTCCTCCCGCGCCGCGCGTCGTGAAAGCACAAGCGGCGGGGGCATCGTTTGGAGGACTGACGCATGTCCATGATCGCTGTTTTTATCGGGCGTCTTTTCATCTCGCTGATTTTCATCGTGTCAGGGATCAACAAGCTGATCCACGTCAACGATACTAATGCGATGATCACCGCCGCGGGCCTGCCCGCTGGACTCGCCATCCCCACGGGGCTGTTTGAACTGATCGCCGGTGTTTGCATCGCGCTCGGTATTGCGGTCCGCCTTTGGTCAATCCTGCTCGCGGGCTTTGCCCTTGCGACGATCCTGTTTTTCCACCGCGAATTCACCGATCCGATACAGGCGATGGCGGCGATGAAGAATCTCGCGATCGCGGGTGGGCTGCTGTGCCTGTTCGGCTATGGCCACACGCGGTGGAGCTATGACGCGCTGCGCCAGCGTCGCCGCGACGAAATCGCCACCCGCGATGCACAGCTCCGCGCCACCGAAGCCGAAGTCCGCGCCGCGCGCGCCGAGGGCCGCGCAGAAGCCGCCGTCGGCGAGCCGGTCGTGGTGCAAAAGCGGCCGTTCTGGCGCCGCTGACGCTTCGCACTTGGCATCGGCCTTATGCTGCGCTAGCCTCCCTTTACGTTTACGTAAGGGGAGGCTTCCATGGCCAGCCGGGAATTTGACATCATCGTCTATGGCGCGACCGGGTTCACCGGTCGGCTCGTCGCCGAATATCTGACGCAGCATTATGCGGGCCGCAAGGATGCGCCCAAATGGGCGATGGCAGGGCGCAGCGCCGCCAAGCTGGCCGAGGTGCGCGACCTGATCGGCGCGCCAAAGGATACCTCGCTGGTCGTCGCCGACGCGAGCGATCCTGCGACCCTCGACGCAATGGCGGCGCGCGCGACGGTCATTCTGACGACCGTCGGCCCCTATCAGCTCTACGGCAACGAGCTGGTCGCCGCCTGCGTCAAGGCGGGTACCGCCTATGCCGACCTGTGCGGCGAACCCGGCTGGATGCGCGAGATGATCGACGAGCATGAAGCCGCGGCCAAAGCGTCCGGCGCCCGCATTACCTTCAGCTGCGGCTTCGATTCGATCCCCTTCGACCTCGGCGTGCATTTCCTGCAAGCCGAAGCCGTCAAACGCCACGGCAAGCCCGCGCCGCGGGTCAAGGGCCGCGTCCGCAAGATGGCGGGCGGCGCGTCGGGCGGCACCATCGCCAGCCTGACCGAGACGTTGAAAGCCGTCGCCAAAAAGCCGTCGCTGGCGCTGCTGCTCAAATCCTCTTTCGCGCTGACCCCGGGTTTCGAGGGGCCGTCGCAGCCGACCGGCCTGTTCCCCGAATATGACAGCGCCACGGGCACCTGGACCGCACCGTTCGTCATGGCACCGATCAACACCAAGAATGTCCACCGCACCAATTTCCTGCTCGGCCACGCGTGGGGCGCCGGTCTCGTATATGACGAGATGGTAATGACGACGATCGGTGACGCGGGCAAGGCGATGGCACAAGCGATGGCGAAGGCGAACCCGTTCGGCGAATCAAAGCTCAAGCCCGGCGAAGGGCCAAGCAAGGAAGAGCGCGAAAACGGCTTCTATGACATCCTATTCATCGGCGAATATCCCGACGGCAAGACCGTCCGCGCCAGCGTTCAGGGCGACCGCGACCCCGGCTATGGCTCGACGTCAAAGATGCTGGCGGAGACCGGCCTCGCCTTGCTCGCGAACAAGGGTGCGGGCGGCGTGTGGACCCCCGGCGCGTTGCTCGGCGACGCGCTGATTGCGCGACTCATCGAGCACGCCGGACTGACCTTCCAGATCGAGGAATAACCGAACGATGTCGACCTCTCCCAGCGCGCTCGACGCGCTGCTATCGACGCTGCGCACCGAAGAGGGTGTAGCGAAGGCGCATATCGACGACGGCTGGATGCAGGGCCGCACCGCATATGGCGGGATCAGCTCGGCGGTCGCGCTGGCGGGAACAATGATGCTCCATCCGACCGACACCGCGCTACGCTACGCGCAGATCAGCTTCGTCGGCCCGGTCGGCGGCGATTGCACCGTCAATACGCGCGTGCTCCGCCAGTCGAAATCCTCGCTGTTCGTCGAGGCCGGGGTATCGAGCGACGCGGGTTTTGGCACCGCGGCGGTGTTCGCCTTTTCGCCCGACCGCAAAAGCCACCTCGACCATAACCGGCTAGCGATGCCCGAATGCCCCGCGCCAGAGACGCTCGAACCCGTGCCCGACCATCATGCGCGCCCGTCTTTCGTCCGCCATTTCGATATGCGCCCCACTACCGGCCCGCGCTTCGCGTGGAAGAGCGAGGTCGGCGAATATCTGACTTGGGTACGCTTCGTCGAGAAACCGGCGTGCCACCCCGCGGTCGCGCTGCTCGCGATGGGCGACGCGCTGCCGCCCGCCGCGATGGCACTGTTCAGCAAATTCGGGCCGATCAGTTCGATGAACTGGACGGTCAATATGCTGACCGGCGATCCCCAGACCGATGACGGCTGGTGGCTGTTGTCGGCGAAGACCGGCTTTGCCCGCCACGGTTTGTCGGTGCAGGACATGATGCTGTGGAACCGCGCCGGTGAGCCGGTGCTGAGCGGCAGTCAGGCGATCGCGATTTACGCCTGATACTGAACAAAATCGTCGTTGCGAGCGAAGCGAAGCAATCCAGAGCGATTTACGCTACCCTAGATTGCCGCGTCGCTTCGCTCCTCACAATGACGAAGTGTAATTACCTCGGGCCGATAGTCGGCAACTTAATCACGGCATTCAGCCCACCCCCCGCACGATTGCTCAGTGTCAGCGTCCCGCCCTCACCCTCGGCAATGTCGCGCGCGATCGAGAGGCCGAGCCCCGAACCGCCGGTCGCGCGGTTGCGCGATTGTTCGCCGCGCGCAAAGGGCTCGATCAGCGTCCGGATCTGCTCATCGGTGAGGCCGGGTCCGTCATCCGAAACGATGATCCGCACTTCGCCCTGCCCCCGCTCGACCGACAGCCGCGCGCGCTGACCATAGGCCGCGGCATTGTCGATCAGGTTACGCAGCGCGCGGCGGAGCAGCAACGGTCGTGCCATCACCGTGGTATCTACGGCAGCACTCACGGTCACATCCTTACCGCGCTCCCGGTAATCGGCGGCCAGTTCCTCGACCAGCCTGCGCAGCGCCACCGGCTCGCGCCCCTCGGTCCCAGCCCCCGATCGCGCCAGCGCCAATATGTCGGTCAGCATCGCCGCCATTTCCTCGATCGAGGCGATCATCTTGTCGCGCAGTGCATCGTCATCGACCTGTTCGACGCGCACCCGCAAGCTGGCGAGCGGCGTGCGCAGATCGTGACCGACTGCGCCCAGCATCCGGTCCTTGTCCGACAACATCGTCGCAATCCGCCCGCGATAGGCATTGAAGGCGATGATCAGGTCGCGGACGTCCGACGGCCCCTCTTCCTCCAGCGGGGTGGCATCGCGCAGCGCCGGATTGGCGCGCGCCGCGCGGGTCAGGTAGCGCAGCGGCGCCGCGGCGCGCCAGGCGATGACCATGATCGGAACGAGTAACAAGAGGTAGAGCGACAGCGTCTGCCAGACGAGAAAGCCTTGCAACCGGTTGCCGCTGGTCGGGATCCGGCTACGCACTGCGAAATAGCGACCGTCGATCTGCGCCGAAACGATGACGGTCCGACCGGGGAAGTTCGCCCGCAGACGCGGCTTCTGAGGCATCGCCCAGGCATCAACCGACTGCGCGGCGACATCGGCATCGCTCAGCAGATTGGCGACATAATCGGCAAGGTCAGGCAAACGCACAGCTCCGCTTGGAACCGGCACCGGCACGTCCGAGATCACGAGTTTCTGCGCACGCTCCCGTTCGTGCGGGCTGCCGCGCTCTTCACGCGAACCGCGCCGAAAATCGCCGCGCCGGTCACGATCGACCGCATCAATGATACGCGCCACCGCCATGCCGCCGCCATGCGCCAGCGTCTGCTGTTTCTGGCCGCGCACGAGCAGGGCAAAGTTTACCGCCTGCGCGACGAACAGCATCACCGCCACCGCAAAGACAAGCTGGCCGATCAGGCTGCGGGGCCACAAGCGCAGTTTCATCCCACCGGTCCCATGCGTTTGACTTCGCACGCCAGCGTATAGCCACCGCCCCACACCGTCTTGACGATCTGGGGGTGCGCGGCATCGACCTCGATCTTTTTGCGCAGGCGGCTGACCAGATTGTCGATCGCGCGATCGAAAATTTCGGCTTCTCGCCCGCGCACGAGGTCGAGAAGCCGGTCGCGGCTCATCACCTGCCGTGGATGACGCACCAGCGCGTGGAGCAGATGATATTCACCCGACGACAGCGCGACCTCATTGCCCTCGCGATCGACCAGCACCCGCTCGACCTCGCGCAGCACCCAATCGGCAAAAGCATAGCTGGTGCCGCCCGAATCAAGCGCCCGCCCGCCCTGTTGGGTCCGGCGCAGCACGGTGCGGATCCGCGCCACCAGTTCGCGGGGATTGAAGGGTTTGACGACATAATCGTCGGCGCCGATCTCCAGCCCGATGATCCGCTCGGTATCCTCGGCGCGCGCGGTCAGCAGGATCACGGGAATGGCGCTGTTCTCGCGCAAATGGCGGGTCAGCGAAAGGCCGTCCTCGCCGGGCATCATGATGTCGCTGACGACCAAGTCGATCGACTGCGCGCGCAGCACCGACCGCGCCTCGGCAGCACTCGCGGCGGCAGTCACGGCAAAGCCCTGCGCGGTCAGATATTCGGACAACGGCTCGCGGATCGACGGTTCGTCGTCGATCAGTAGGATGCGAGGGTTATTACTGTCGGTCATTGTCGATCCGAAAAGGAAGCTAGTTCGCCCACCGGTCGGGGGACCGATGGGCGATAGCTGGCAGGGACCAGCGGCAAAGGCAATGCCAGAAGGGGGGGGAAGCAAGCCTGCCCGTCGCCACCGATCCTTGCCAAATGCTTAGGTGGCCGGAGTAGCCGGTGCCGCTCGCTTAGCGCGCCATTCGCCGCGCTGCGCCTTGCGTTCTTCGGCGGTCACCCGACCATCCTTGTTGGCGTCGGCCGCATCGAAGCGGGCAAGAGCAGCGGTCTGGAACTCGGCCTGACTGACCGCCTTGTCGCCATTGGTGTCGGCCTTGCCCATCATGCCGCCGTGCATGCCACGATGGCCGCCGCGCTTGCCGGGACCGCGCATAGCGTGGCGTTTGCCTTCGCTCATTTCGCCAGCCGCGGCGCGCTTTTCAGCCCGCTCGGCGCGTTTGGCACCTTGGTTGTTCCATTCGGCCTGACTGATGCTGCCATTGCCGTCGGCGTCGAGGCTGGCGAACTTCTTGGCCTGCATCTCGGCGCGCTTTGCGGTGCGGTCGGCGGCGTCGATCTTGCCGTCCTTGTTAAAGTCCATCTTGGCAAACATCTGTGTGGCATGCGCCTGAGCTTCGGTGCGTGTCAGCGTGCCGTCGCCGTCGGCGTCGGCTTTGGCGCCGCCCGGAGCGGCGATGACGGGGACGGCGATCAACGCGGCACCCAATGCGAAGAGCGAGATTTTCTTGTTCATGGTACGAACTCCTTCAGGGGATGTTCCGGGGAAGGACCGGATCCCGATGAAGACGTTCTAGGCGTCATTTGTCCCAGTTACTTGCCGGATCGGCACAAATTTGTCGCAAAATGTCGCAGATCGGCGGCGTCGTTCATCTTGACGCAAATCGCGGGCGCTTCGCCGTATCCTTCAACGGATAAAAGAATGGGCGCGTCCACCGATGATGCACGCGCCCGTCCCCAAGACGATTACGGTAATTACGGACTGACCGGCGAATCCTCATCATCGTCGAGGATCAGAACCATCGCGGTAACACCAGCCAGAAGGCCGACCAAGCCGATGATCCAACTCGAATTGCCCTCGAGATTATTTTCGCCAGCGACGGACGACGCTGCCCGCGCACCAACAGCGGCAGACGCCGCGACCGGCGCCACCACGGCGGACGTTGCCGCCAGCGCGATCACAAGCTTTTTGGCTATGTGCATATCATTCTCCATCAATTGAGCAGAAGGGGTGAATCCGAACAACGACCGGGCTGCGCCGATTGATCCCGGTCGACGCGGCATTCGTCGCGTTAATTGGACGGGTCAGCGGAGCGCCGTCGCGCGGCGCTGTGTCGAATCGTGATTGCGCACCTGCGCGGGTCCGCGTTTATGCGTCGGCATGACTACAGGAGTGAATATGCCCGCAACGCTATCCCATCGTCTGCTGCTAACGGCCGCCAGCTTGGGCCTTTTCCTGCCCGCCGCGCTCGCCGCCGAACCCACCCAGGGTACCGCGTGGCTGAACCGCCAGATGGCCGCCCTCGCCGAGCGGCATGGTGCCGATGGCTGGCAGGTAACGTCCAGCGGGCTGCGCTGGCGCCGCATCGCAGGCGATGGCAGCGGCACGCGGCCCGGCCCGACCGACGTCGTGACGGTCCACTATGTCGGCACCCTCGCCGATGGCCAGGAATTCGACAGCTCGATCAATCGCGGCGAACCGACCAGCTTTCCGCTCAATCGCGTCATCCCCGGCTGGCAAGAAGCCGTCGCGCTGATAGGCGTCGGCGACAAGGTCGAACTCGCGATCCCCTACCAGCTTGCTTATGGCGCCGAAGGCAAAGGCCCGATTCCCGGCGCCGCGACGTTGCTGTTCACCGTCGAACTGCTCGGCATCGAACCGGCGGGAGAAGATCGGGAAGGACGTGGAGCAGGAAGCAGGAAATACGGCTCTAAGATTATGATTCGAAATGGAAAAAAATTATCCAATTTCGAATCAAATTCGAGCCTCAAGCAGCTCTGGCCGGTTGGAGACAATCCGCTTGGGGTCCCACTTCGGGATGAGCGGATCCGGCGCTTCCTATGAAGCAAGTTCCCAAAGCAGCCGCCGGAGATCGCGATTAGAATTATACGGTTCGGAGACCATCGCTGCGCTTACCGGTCGAGTGCGCGTGCGACAAACAGCGACGTTCCCGAACTGGCCAGCGACCAGTCGGCAGATTCCCGCGTATTCTGCTCTCCCTCGGCCATCGTCAGAACTCGCCGTGGCGCTCGTCGCGCGAAATACTGGTGCGCAGGGTGGTGGACAGGGCTGGATTCGAACCAGCGTACGGAAACCCGGGCAGATTTACAGTCTGCTGCCTTTAACCACTCGGCCACCTGTCCATGGGGTCCGCTTTGGGAAGCGGTCCAATGGCGAAACGAGGCTTGCCTGTCAATGCCAGTCATGGGAAAGGCGCGCGCTATGAAACAAATTTCCCGTCACCGTCGCCCGCAAGGCCAGGCCCAGCGCGGCCAGGCCACCCGTTTCTGGGGCCGTCACGCCGTCCTGGCGGCTCTCGCCAACCCCGAACGCACCGTCAAACGCATCTGGGGAACGCGCGAAGCGCTGGGGCAGCTTGACCTGCCACCGGTGATTCCGATCAGCTATGCCGAGGTTACCGATCTCGCGCGGCTGGTCGCGCGCGACGCGCCGCATCAGGGGCTGGTGATCGAAGTCGATCCGCTCGAAGACATCTATCTTGGCGACCTGTTGCAACAGGAAGTCGACGTCGATAGCAAGCGCCCGCTGATCGTGCTCGACCAGGTCACCGACCCACATAATATCGGCGCGGTGCTGCGTTCGGCGGCGGCGTTCGACGCAGCAGCAATCATCACCCAGGACCGCCACAGCCCGCCGGAAAGCGGCGTCATCGCGCGCTCGGCGTCGGGGGCACTCGAAATCGTGCCGTGGGTGCGCGTGGTCAACCTCTCTCGGGCGCTGGAGGAGATTGCCGAGGCGCAATATTGGCGCATCGGGTTGATGGGCGACACCGACACGACGTTGGGTTCGACGCTTGACGGCAGCCGCGTGGCGCTGGTGCTCGGCTCGGAAGGCGACGGAATGCGTCACAATGTGATGGAACATTGCGACGTGCTGGCAAAGCTGCCGATCTCGCCGCGCATGGAGAGCCTGAACATCTCGAACGCCGCGGCGATCGCGCTTTATGCGGTGGCGACGGCGAAAAGCTGATTGTCATCCCAGCGAAAGCTGGGATCGCTCGCATGCGGAATGGACGATAGCGGCCCCAGCTTTCGTTGGGGCGACGGTCGGGCTCAATCCTCCGCCGCGATCCTGACCTTTAACCCATCCAGCGCTTCGCTGAACGGCAGCTGGCACGACAGGCGCGAGCCTTCGTCACGGTCGGTGGTCGAATCGAGCAAGTCGTTCTCGTCTTCGCTCATCGCGGGCAGCTGTTCGGCCGCACCTGTTTCGACATGGACGTGGCACGTCGCGCACGAGCAGCAACCGCCGCACAGCGCGAGCAGTTCGTCGAATCCGGCGTCGCGGATATTTTCCATCACCGTCAGGCTGGTGTCGCCCTCGATCTCATGCTCGGTTCCGTCACGCGTCACGACAATCAGCTTGGCCATGCTAGTCCCCATATCTTCTCTGTCGATCGCGCTATGTCGCGCGTTGCGCGGCAAATCAAGCACTGCTAGTGACAGGCAGCGGAACAAAAGGGGAATATGAAATGGGTCTGACCCAGCAGCAGCTAAACGCCGGAATTGACGCGCTGGCGGCGTTCGATCCGAATTTCGCCCGCGCGCTCGGCAACGCGGGCTACCCCGAACCACGCATCCGCGCACCGGGCTACGCCACCCTGCTCCGTACCATCGTAGGCCAGCAGGTGAGCGTCGCCGCCGCCACCTCGATCTGGAACAAACTGGAGGCGCAATTTGGCGAAGGCTGCCCGGCCGAAGTCGTCGCAGCAGCCGATTTCGATACACTGCGCGCCTGCGGTCTTTCCGGCCAGAAACAAGGCTATGCCAAAAGCCTGGCACAGCTCATCCTCGACGGCGAACTCCAAGTCGACGCGCTGCCCGCCGACGACGAAGAAGCGATCGCGCTACTCACCAAGGTCAAAGGCATCGGCCGCTGGTCCGCCGAAATCTACCTACTGTTCGCCGAGGGCCGTCCCGACATCTGGCCCGCGGGTGATCTGGCGGTGCAGGAAGCCGTAGGCCGTATCCTGCAACTGAGCGCGCGCCCCACCGAAAAGCACGCGCGCGCGTTGGCCGAACCCTGGCGCCCGCATCGTGGCGCCGCCGCGATCTTCAGCTGGCACTGCTACAATATGGCGGTGATCTGAAAGACGCGATCGGGTACTCAGCTAGCCGCCTTCTTCGCCGGAGCCTTCTTCTTCGCAGGCGCCTTTTTCGCCGCCGCCTTCTTCGGCGGGGCCTTCTTCCCCTTCGCCGGCCCCTTGGCAGCGCGAGCATCGATCAGCGCGATTGCTTCCTCCAGTGTCAGCGTCGCCGGATCGCTGCTCTTGGGCAGCGTGGCATTGGTTGTTCCGTCGGTAACATAAGGACCGAAGCGTCCCTCCATCAGCTTCATCTCGCCGCCGCTGGTCGGGTGCGGGCCGAAGGTATTGAGCGGCTCCGCCTGGGTCCGCCCGCGCCCGCTGCCAGTTGCGGCTTCGGCAATCCGGACGACTGAGGCGTTCATGCCGATATCGAAGATTTCGGCGGTACCCGTCAGCTTCGCATATTTGCCGTCGTGGAGCAGATAGGGCCCATAGCGCCCGAGCCCCGCCATGATCACCTTGCCGCTTTCGGGATGCGTCCCGACCTCGCGCGGCAGGCTGAGCAACCGTAGCGCATAGTCGAGATCGAAATCCTCAGCCGGAATGTCCTTGGGGATCGACGAGCGTTTCGCCTCTTTGCCGTCGCCGAGTTGGATGTACGGCCCGAAACGCCCGCTGCGCTTGGTGACCTCCAGCCCGCTATCGGGATCGTTGCCCATCGTCTCCGGTCCGGTATCGGCGCCATCGCTGCCGCCCGGCTGCGCAAATTTGCGGGTGAATTTGCAGTCGGGATAGTTGCTGCACGCGATGAATGGCCCGAACTTGCCGCCGCGCAACGCCAGCTTGCCGGTGCCGCAATTGGGGCAAATCCGCGGGTCTGTCCCGTCGCCCTTGTCGGGGAAGAGATAGGGGCCGAGGAAGATATCGAGCTCCGCGGTGATCTCCGACGGCTTCTGTTCCATCACCTCGCCGGTGCGCGGCTTGAAATCGCGCCAGAAGCGATCGAGCACCGCCTGCCACTGGGCGCGGCCGCCCGACACATCGTCGAGCTCTTCCTCAAGCCCGGCGGTGTAGTCATATTGCACATAGCGGGTGAAGAAGCGTTCGAGAAAGGCGGTCAGCAGCCGTCCGCTTTCTTCGGGACTGAAACGGTTCTTCTCGACTGTCACATATTCACGGTCCTTCAGCACCTGGAGGATCGAGGCATAGGTCGACGGACGCCCGATGCCGAGCTCTTCCATCTTTTTGACGAGGCTCGCTTCCGAATAGCGCGGCGGCGGCTGGGTCTCATGACTTTCGGTCTCGACCCCGGTCTTGGCCGGCGCGTCGCCCTTGGACATCGCGGGCAACAGGCGCGCATCCTCGTCTTCGCTGTCGTCACGGCCTTCGTCATAGAGCGCGAGGAAGCCCGGGAATTTAATCACCTGCCCCGTCGCGCGCAGCATCGTCTTGCCGGTGCCGTCGGTCAGGTCGATGCTCGTGCGCTCAAGCCGCGCCGACGCCATCTGGCTGGCCATCGCGCGTTTCCAGATCAGCTCGTACAGCCGCGCATGATCGCCGCCGCCGACCTTGTCCTTAGAAAAGTCGGTCGGGCGGATCGCCTCATGCGCTTCCTGCGCATTCTTGGCCTTGGTCTGATATTGCCGCGGCTGGTCGGGCACATAGCCGCCATCGTAGCGGGTCGCGATCGCCTTGCGCACCGCACTGATCGCACTGCCGTCCATCTGGACGCCATCGGTTCGCATATAGGTGATCGCGCCGTCCTCATACAGCCCCTGCGCAATCCGCATCGTGTGGCTGGCCGAGAAGCCGAGTTTGCGCGCCGCTTCCTGCTGCAAGGTTGAGGTCGTGAACGGCGGCGGCGGGTTGCGCGTCAGCGGCTTGGTTTCGACCAGATCGACGGTGAAATGGCCCGCCTTCACATCGGCCTCAGCGGCGCGCGCATCGACCTCGTTGGTGATCGTCAGCCGCTCGATCTTGTCGCCGCGCCAGCGCGCGAGGCGCGCCTTGAACGGCGTTCCCGACATTTCGAACAGCCCCGTGATCGACCAATATTGCTGCGCAACAAAGGCCTCGATCTCGCGCTCGCGCTCGACGATCATCCGCAGCGTCACCGACTGCACACGCCCCGCCGATTTGGCACCGGGCAGCTTGCGCCACAGCACCGGCGACAGGGTGAAGCCGACAAGATAATCGAGCGCGCGGCGGGCGCGATAGGCATCGATCAGATCCTCGTCGAGCGCACGCGGGCTCGCCATCGCGGTCAAAACCGCGTCCTTGGTGATCGCGTTGAACGTCACCCGATCGACCGTGGCCGGCAGCGCCTTTTTGCTGCGCAGCAATTCCTGCACATGCCAGCTGATCGCCTCGCCCTCGCGATCAGGGTCGGTCGCGAGGATCAGACGGTCGGCACCCTTGGCGGCGTCCTGAATTTCCTTCATCCGCTTGGCCTTGTCAGGATACAGCAGCCACTGCATCGCAAAGCCATCGTCGGGATCGACCGACCCGTCTTTGGGCGGCAAATCGCGGACATGGCCATAGGAGGCCAGCACCTTGAAATCGCGCCCCAAATATTTCTCGATCGTCTTCGCCTTTGCGGGCGATTCCACTATTACCAATTGCATTGAAAAACTGCTCTCCGGAAAGCCCTACGCATATACGCGCGAGGGTGGCGGGCGCCGCCCCCCTCCGTCAAGAGGGGAAATGGGGCGCCCGCCGTCCGATCAGCGCAGCGCGCCGAGGCGCCCGATCAGCATCGCGCTGGCCAAGCTCGCGGCCTTCGTCGCGCCCTCTTCATAGGCACCCGGCTTCGCGGTAAAGGCGAATTTGCGCGTCTTGCCAAATCCCAGCCCACCCAGGCCTGCCACCGCGGCAAGGCCGCCCGCGACGTTGGCGGTCGATTGCAGCGCCTTGTCGGTGCCGCTCGATGCATCGGCTTTCTCGATAAACTCGCCCTCGACCGCGATGGGCGCCTTGACCGTGATCACCGACTGCTTGCCGGTCGGCGCGATCAACGTGATGCGCGAATAGTCGGCGGTCACTGAAACCCCGCTGTTGACCTGGATCCCGGCGAAGCTGAAGGCGTCCGGGCGCTTCTGCTCGGAAAAGTCGATCAGATAGACAACGTCGATCACCCCGACACCCGCTTGCTTCGCATAGGTGGAAAGCGCCACGCTCGCCTGCCCCGCCGCCATGTTCCTGCCCATGCTGCTCATCCCCGATCCCAGAAAATCGCCAGGGATCATCAACAGCGACGGCAGCGCCGACGGCTTGTAATAGGTCGCCTTGCCCTTGCTGCCCTTTTCCAGCGCGATGTTGATGTCGAGCGGCACATCTTGCGATTTCGTTTTCGCCAGCGCGGCATGGCTGAACAGGTCCGCGGCAGGCAGTACGGCGTAGCCGCTCGCGCTCAGCTGCGCGACGAAATCGGCATAAGCGGCGTCGGTCACCGCCTGCATCATTTCGGGTGTGACGCCGACGAGTTCGCTCTTGGCCTTCGTCGTTCCCCCGAACGCCCCCATCAAACCGCCCGACGCCTTGGTCTGATCGGTCGATTCAAAGATGAAGCCGACGTTGAACGCGCCGACGGTGACGGTGGTCACGCCCTTCGCATTTGCGGGACCGGCGATCTTGACCGGTTCCTTTTCCTTGGCAGCGATGGCGACAGGCTGGGCAAGCATCGCGATGACCGCGATGGCCGACAGCAATTTTTTCATGGACTGGTCCTCCGACCCCGCGACCGGATTCATCCGATGGCGGGGTTCCCCCGAAGCGACCCACGCCCCCGCATCGGTCAGATGCGGGGGCAAGTCAATCTCAGATCAATTTTGCCACTTGAAGTCGGCAGGCAGGATGCATTTGCCCGCGTCATATTTGCCGACGCTGCGGATGATTTCCTGATCCTCGGGCTCGATGCGGCGACCGCTGATCTGGGTGTCGATCACGCGGCGCACCAGCGCGTCGAGCTTGGTCACCAGATAGCAATCGATCGCCGGCGGGGCGTGCGGATTGCCGACGCCGCTGTCGTCGGTCAGGAACAGGTACCGCGACTGCGTCGCCGCCGCCATCGCGCGCATCGCATATTCGGCCTTGTCGGCGACCCCCGATGCGGCGACCGGGGTGACGTGGATGCGCTTGGCGCGCGCCGCTTCCGCCGCCTGCCAAGTCCGCCCGAACTTGTCGTCATGCGGCGATGCATCGGCCACCAGCAAAAGCGATTTCACCGCATCGGGACGCCAGTCCTGCCCGACCGCGCGGATCATCGCCTGATCCATAGCCTCGGGATAATCGCCGCCGCCGTTCGCGCTCTGGCGCGCTAGCGCGCCCTGCACGCGCCCGACATCGCGATCGAATACGACGGTGCGCGTGACATATTCGTCGCCGAGATCTCGGTAGAAGACAAAACCGATGCGGATGTCGAGGTTGCGGTGCTTGGCGGTGATCGCGCTGATGATTGAGCGCAGTTCGGACTGCAAATAGTTGATCTCGTCGCCCATGCTGCCCGTGGTGTCGACGACCAGCATCAGGTCGAGCTTGGTTACCTTCGTCGCCGCCTGATTGGCGGTCAGACCGACCAGTTGGCCGCCCGCCGCGTTGGCGACCAGCACCGGGCGCGCGTCGGCGATCGTCCGTCCCGCCTTGCGCGCCGTGACGGTGATCCGCTCGCTCAACCGGTCGAGCCCCGGGAAGAACACCGCGCGGCCGTCGGCTTGCGTCGCCATGGTGATGCTGTTGCCATCGCTGCACGTCACGACGACGTCGGCAAAGGGGATCGGCTGGCCGCTGCGGTCGTTGACCTTCACCGTCACCACCCGCGTCGTGTCGACGCGCGGCAGGCTCCGCACCTCCTGCCCCAGATCGCCGCTGCGGTTCACATAAGCGGCGTATAACTCCGGGTTGAGCAAATCATCATGCTCGCCCGCGGTCAAGGTGCCCGACTGCGGTTGAGGACGCGGATGGGGCCGCGGTGGGTAGGGCGACAATATACGCGCGTCAGACGACCCCGGCACTGGCGGTGCGACCGACCGCTCCGCTCCAGATGAGTCGATCGCCGTCTCCGACCTTGGCAATTCGGATGGCGATGAGGAAATGCGCGAGCCAGTAACCACCACCTCCGCCGCGCTGCTTGCGTCGGCATAGGCAGAGGGCGCCGTGATCGGTGATGGCGGAGGAGGCGGTGGAGGTGGCGGCATCGGCTCCGGAGCCATGCCGACGTCGCGAGCGCGCTTCCGCTCACCTTCGGTTTTGACGCTTCCGTTCGATTGCTGTTGTTGTGGCTGAACCTCGGCGTCGAGGCGTGGCAGGGGGTCGGCAGTGCGGCAGAAACCTTGACCAGCAATCGATCTGGCCTGCGCCGTTGCAAAAGGCATCGGCCCGGGCGCGGACGCCAGCACCGCAACCATAATCACGCTTGTCAGTAACCGGCTTCGCATCATCCCACTCCCCGAGATGTAACACAATATCATCAAACTGAAGCTCGACCGCTGAACCGTGGCTGAACCGGGATGAAAGGTTAGATTGCCGGGAATTAGGGCGCTGTGCGCGGCCTCACACGAGAGAAATCTTGGCTCCGGCATGCCGTTCGATGCGCCCCACGAGCTCGAGTTCGAGCAGGACAAGCTGCACTGTCGCCGTCGCCTGCCCCGATTGCCGTACCAGTTCATCTGCAGTCACCGGGGTGGGACCGAGCAGGTCGATCACGCGTCGCCTGTCGCCGTCGCCCGCGCCATTACCAATAGGCACTGCCGCGTAGTCGCGCACAGGTTCGCGCACCAGCCGCGTATCGATCGGGCCAAGCGCCTCCAACACATCGTCCACCGTCTGGATCAATGTCGCTCTCTCGCGGATCAGCAGGTTGCAGCCCTGCGTGCGCGGATCGACGCGCGGATCGAGCGGCCAGCCCGGCGATGATGCGGTTGCGCGACGGGAAGTGACGCGCCAGCGGCTCGCTGCCCGGCGGCTGTTCGGCGATCAGCAACTGGTCGTTGGCGATCTTTTCCTGCAGCGCCTCATTTTCCGGCGGAAAGGCGATATCGATGCCGCTGGCGATCACGCCCACCGTCGATCCGCCCAGTGCACCGATATGCGCCGCGGTATCGACCCCGCGCGCCAGCCCGCTGACCACCGTGACGTCGCGCGCTACGAGGCGGCAAGCTGGCGCGCGAACTGGCACGCGATGGCAGAGGCGTTGCGTGCGCCAACGATCGCGACGCACCGGCTGCGCAGCATGGTGGTATCGCCGCGCACGATGACCACCGGCGGGGTGCCCTCGCCCTCGCGCAGCAGTGGCGAATAATCGGGCTCGTCGCTGAAAATATGCCGCGCGCCGAGGTCCGCGGCACGTACCAATTCGCGCTCGGCAATGTCGGCGGAGGCAATCTGCACTTTCCCCGCCCCGCCGTGCAACACCAGATCGGGCAGCGCGTCGAGCGCCGCCTCGCCCGATCCAAACCGCTGCATCAGCTGGTGCCAGCTGACCGGGCCGACATGCGGGGTGCGGATCAGCCGCAGCCGCGCCAGCCGTTCGGCGTGCGTCACGCGGCCTCTTTCTTGCCGCCAATCCGCGGCTCGGTCCCGGCCCGCAGCCGCGCAATATTCTCGCGGTGCCGCCACAGCACGATGACCGCCAGCCCTGCGAGACCGATCGCATAAACGCGATAGCCTAGCGCCAGCGCCGCAATCGGCGCCGCGAGCGCGCCCAGCATTCCGCCGAGCGACGAGATGCGCAGCAACAGCACCGCGCCGATCCACACCGCGGCAAAGGCCAGCCCGATCGGCCAAGCCAGCGCGAGCGCGAGACCGAGCAATGTCGCGACCCCTTTGCCGCCGCGGAAGTTCAACCACACTGGATAGCAATGGCCGATCATCGCCGCCGCGCCCGCGATCATCGCGCCCTGATCACCGAGTTCGGGCACGAAATGCCGCGCCAGCATCACCGCGATCGCGCCCTTCGCGCCATCGAGGATCAGCGTCGCCGCCGCCAGCCCCTTGCGCCCCGTGCGCAGCACATTGGTGGCGCCGATATTGCCCGACCCGATCTGGCGCAGGTCGCCGGCGCCGAACAGGCGGGTCAGGATGACGCCAAAGGGGATCGAGCCGAGCAAGTAGCCCATGGCGATCAGCAACATATTCGTCATGGCAATTCTTGCTCCGTTCGCGGCGATTGTGGCGAAGTTGGCGCGCGCAATCAACGGATTCGGTATGGTTGATCTCCAGAATGGACAATTACCGTCGCCCCCGCGTAGGGCGTTCAGAGTCACGTGCCACTGCACGCGGCCGCCCTCGGCCTCGCGCAAGATGCCAGCGGCCCTCGCCGTCGCGGGGGCGACGAGATATATTTGAGCACCGCCTTGCCCCCTGCTAGTCGCGACGCATGAACCCCGCCCGCGACGCCCCCATTCTGTTCTTCGACTCCGGCCTCGGCGGCCTCACCGTGCTCGGGCCGACGCGCGCGCTGCTGCCGACCGCGCCGATCGTCTATGCCGCCGACTATGCCGGGCTGCCCTATGGCCAGAAAAGCGAGACAGAGCTCGCGGCGCGCGTCCCGGCGCTGCTCGGCCGCCTTGTCGAACGCTATCAACCGCGGCTCGCGGTCATTGCCTGCAACACTGCCTCGACGATCGCGCTTGCGCATGTTCGCGCCGCACTTGACCTGCCGATCGTCGGCACCGTCCCCGCGATCAAGCCTGCCGCCCAGCTCACCAAAAGCGGCGTCATCGGCGTGCTCGGCACTGAAGCGACGGTGCGCCAGCCCTATGTCGACGACCTCAGCGCGCGGTTCGCGGGCGGCAAGACGGTGCTGCGCCACGGCAGCCCCGGCCTCGTCACCGGCGCCGAGGCGAAGCTGCGCGGCGAACCGGTCGACCCCGCGGTGATTGCGCGCGCCATTGCGGGCCTGCGCGATCAACCGGGCGGCGCCGCAATTGACGTCATCGTCCTCGCCTGCACGCATTTCCCGTTGCTGGCCGATGAATTACAGGCCGCGGCGGGTCCGGGCGTGACCCTGATCGATGGCGCCGAGGGTATTGCGCGGCGGATCGCCGACCTGACGCGGGGCCAACAATGGCCAAAAACGGCAACCCCCGGTCTTGCAGTGTTTACCCGCAACGCCGACCGCCCCCCGCCACCGCTGGCGACACTGGCGCCCTATGGCATCGACCGGATCGAGACGATTTGACGCATCACTCGCGCCCCGCAGCGCAGGCCGCTAGCCGGATACGATCCTCCGGCTGCCGTCCTTGCTCGCCCAGGCTGCGAACGCGCGGCATTCCCATGCCGGGCGTCACGCCCTTACAACTGGCGAGCGCATCGCTCGACGTGCTGAACAACCGGCTGCGGCACCGGAACAATCGTTCGCCGGACGTATCCCACCCCATTGCAGCCGCATTGTGCGGCGCCCGACCGGCACAATAGGTGTCGGTCTCCGATCCCGGGTCACCGCAGATCTTCTCAAGTTGCGCGACATGGCCCGTCACGGTGCCGACAAACCGCTGCTCGTAATAAGCGCTGGTTGCAAAATAGCGCTGAACGCCGCAAACCCGACTGCCGCGTTGCGGCAAGCAACTTGTACGTTCATATCGCGGCCCCGCGATAGGTTTCGCAGGACATCCACGCCCCATCGAACGGTGCCGGCGCCGGCGCGGGGACCGGCACGGATATCTCAATGGCAATCGACCATAGGGCAACAAGCGGGACGCGCATCGTGACCTTGCTCATTTTGACAGCTTTGGGTTCGCCGCTTAAACACTGACGGTCAACATACCGGGCATTTGAACACACTGATCGACGCAATGACTTGCGAATCGTTCGCACTGGATTTCAGCCCAATTCACCGTTATTGGCCCGCGTGTTAATAGCCGCCCTGAACGAGCGGCAAAAATGCCTGGATTTGGCACCTGGATTGCGGGGCTGGAACGTGAATTATAACGATATCTTCGCTCGCGCGATCGACCGGCTGCACGAAGAGGGGCGCTATCGCGTCTTTATCGACATCCTGCGTAACCGCGGCTCGTTCCCCAACGCCCGCTGCTTTGCCGGCCATAACGGTCCCAAGCCGATCACCGTGTGGTGCTCGAACGACTATCTGGCGATGGGCCAGCACCCCAAGGTCGTCGAAGCAATGGAATCTGCTTTGCACGATGTCGGCGCCGGTTCGGGCGGCACGCGCAATATCGGCGGCAACACGCATTATCACATCGACCTCGAGCATGAACTGGCCGACCTGCACGGCAAGGACGGCGCACTGCTGTTCACCTCCGGATATATCTCGAACGAAGCGACGCTAGGCACGCTCGGCAAATTGCTGCCGAACTGCATCATCTATTCGGACGAGCTCAACCACGCCTCGATGATCGCGGGCATCCGCAATTCGGGCTGCGAAAAGCGCGTGTGGCGCCACAACGATCTCGCGCATCTCGAAGAATTGATGGCGCAGGACGATCCCGAAGCGGCGAAGCTGATTGCGTTTGAAAGCGTCTATTCGATGGACGGCGACGTCGCCCCGATCCACGCGATCTGCGACCTCGCCGACAAATATAACGCCCTCACCTATTGCGACGAAGTCCACGCCGTCGGCATGTACGGCCCGCGCGGCGGCGGCATCACCGACCGCGACGAAGCTGCCGATCGGGTCACAATCATCGAGGGCACGCTGGGCAAGGCGTTCGGCGTGATGGGCGGCTATATCGCCGCCGACAAGAATATCATCGACGTCATCCGCAGCTATGCGCCGGGTTTCATCTTCACCACCAGCCTGTCGCCGGTGCTCGTCGCCGGGGTGCTCGCCAGCGTCCGCCACCTCAAAAGCTCGAGCGTCGAGCGCGAGGCACAGCAGGCCAATGCCGCGTATCTCAAGGCCTGTTTCCGCAACGCCGGACTGCCGGTGATGGATTCGACGACGCATATCGTGCCGCTGATGGTTGGCGACCCGGTGCGCGCCAAGAAGATCAGTGACATCCTGCTCGCCGAATATGGCGTGTATGTGCAACCGATCAATTTCCCGACCGTGCCGCGCGGTACCGAACGGCTGCGCTTCACCCCCGGCCCGGCGCATGACGAGGCGATGATGCGTGAGCTCACCGATGCGCTCGTCGAAATCTGGGGCCGGTTGGAGCTGGAACTGCGCGAGGCGGCGTGAGCCAGGCAATCGGTTTTGACGATGTCGTGTTGGGACGCCGCTCTATCCGCGGCTTCCTCGACAAGCCGGTCCCCAAGGAACGGATCGCCGAGATCATCGAGGTCGCTATGCGCGCGCCCTCGTCCTACAACAACCAGTGCTGGAATTTCTCGGTTGTCACCGGTGAGCCGCTCGACGCGATCCGCCGCGGCAACACCGACGGCATATTGGCGGGCAAACCCGACAGCCGCGAATTTCGGACATTCAACCTTGTCCCCGACGAACATCGCGGTCGGCAGATCGAAGTCGCCAAACAATTGTTTGGCGCGATGGGGATCGCGCGCGACGACAAGGACGGGCGACAGGATTGGGTGTTGCGCGGGTTTCGCCAGTTCGACGCGCCGGTCAGCATCGTCGTCACTTACGACCGCGTCCTGCTCGGCAGCGACATCGCGCCCTTCGATTGCGGCGCGGTCACCAACGCGCTGGTCAACGCCGCCTGGTCGCGCGGGCTGGGCTGCGTCATCAACAGCCAAGGCATCATGCAAAGCCCGGTGGTGCGCGAGCATGCGAAAATTCCCGACGATCAGGTGATCATGATCTGCGTCGCGATGGGCTGGCCCGACGAAGATTTCTCCGCCAATGCGGTGGTGTCGAACCGCAAGAGCGTCGCAGAAGCTGCGCGGTTCGTGGGCTTCGACGACTGATCTAATTGGTGTCCGGCAATGCGGCCCGTCCCGGGAGGGAAGTGGACGGACCGCACCTGTTACCGGACGAAGGGGTCAGCCCGGCAGCAACACGTCATCGACGACGTGGATGACGCCGTTCGACTGCTTGACGTCAGCGATGGTGATCTCCGCCTTCCCGCCCTTGGCGTCGGTGACATACCATTTGCCATCCTTGCCCCACACGGTGAGCTTGGCGCCCTGAACCGTCGTCAGCACGGCCTTGCCGCCATTGGCCTGCGCATTGGCGGCCAGATCGCCGGCGGTCAGCGTGCCGGGTACGACATGATAGGTCAGCACCGCGGTCAGCATGCCCTTGTTCTCGGGCTTCAGCAGCGTATCGACGGTACCCGCGGGCAGCTTGCCGAACGCAGCGTTAGTCGGTGCGAACACGGTGAACGGGCCGGGGCTGGCGAGCGTGTCGACCAGGCCAGCCGCTTGCACCGCGGCGACCAGCGTCGTGTGATCCTTTGAATTGACGGCATTTTCGACGATGTTCTTGGTTTCGTACATCGCGGCGCCGCGGACCATCGGGTTGGCTAGCGCGGCGCCGCCCCCGGCAACCATCATCAAGGCAGCGAGCGACGCGGAGAGTTTGGAAAGTTTCATCATACAATCCTCTGGTTTCTGGCACCCCGGAAATGCGGAATGCGGCGCAGCTACGGCGGCACCCCCAGCTCGGATGCAACGGAACGTCAGATTGTGATGATTTTTCCCGAGGCCACCGCGACGCTGCTCGGCGCAGGATGCGGCGTTTTCGACACCGGCTCCATCGTGATCGCCAGCGTCGCACCTTCGGTCATGAGCAGGCGGTGCGGCGGCGGCATCGTCATTTCGGCTTCGCCTGCATGACCGATCTGCCCGAGCGAGACGGGCGTGCCGCCCTCGGGAATGACCCACAGTTCGGGCGCCAGCGTTCCGGGCTCGAAGCCATGGATGCGCAGCTGCATCAAACCGTTGCTCTGGTTATAACGCGCGAGCACCAGCGGCCCCGCGGCATCGCTTTCGATCCGCGCAACCGCGAGCTGCGGCGCGGCCGGTGTTGGTGTCGGCACGGGCTGGGTGATCAGCACGAAAGCCAACGCCGCCGCAACCGCACCCGACAGCAGCGCCCCGGCGCGCCAGCGGCGCAACCGCATTTCGATAGCGGTAACCTTGTCGGTGGGCGCATCCGCCAGCTGCCGCTCGATGCCGCTCCACACCGCGGCGCCGGGCTGCGCATTGGCCCACTCGTCATGCAGCGGTGCCAGCTTCGCCTCCCACGCCGCGACCTGCGCCGCGAAGGCGGGATCGCTGAGCGACAGCCGCAGCGCATCGGCGCGCGTCTGCCCTTCGAGCAGGCCAAGCGCCAGTTCGGCGGCGAGCGCGTCGCGCTCTTCAGTGGGCGTCAGATGGTCATCCATCGCCAAGACAATCCTTCAGGCGCAGCAACCCGCGCCGTATCCAGCTTTTCATCGTCCCCAACGGGACATTTTCGCGCGTCGCAAGCTCGGCATAGGTCGATCCGTCGAAAAAGGCGGCGCGGATGCACAAGCGGGTCCGATCCTCGAGTTCGCCCAGGCAGCGGTGCAGCTGCTCGCCCTCCTCTGCCGCAACCAGCGACTGGTCCGCGAGCGGGCTGTCGTCGGCCACTGCAAAGGCGGCCTGTTCGGGCAAAGTGTCGTGCACCGTCCGCCCGGCAACCGACCGTCGCCAGTCGATTGCGCCATTGCGGGCGATCGTCGCCAGCCAGGTGATCGGGCTGGCACGCGCAGCATCAAACTGCCCCGCGCGCTCCCACACCTTGATATAGACGGTCTGCAAAACATCCTCCGCGCTGGCCCTCTCCCCACAGATACGGAGGCAGATTCCAAATAGTTTCGCGGCGGTCATGTCATAAACCTGGCGGAGCGCCGCGCGGTCGCCGCGCCCGACCGCGGTCAGCGCCGCCGTCAGCTGCGCGCGCGCCTCGTCCGCGCCTGATGACCATTGGGTGCCGTCCACGGCGTCAAGTCGTAGAGAGGTGACGGGAATATTCAAGCGCGGCCGGTCGCATCATGCCCCAAAAATGCGGTCCGCCCTCTGGCACGTCCCATTCGACCTGCGTCGCAAAGCCCAACCTTTCATAAAGCGGCACATTTTCCGGGGTCGCGGTTTCCAGCCAGCACGGCAGCCCTTCGGCGTCGGCGACCGCGGTTTGCGCGCGAATGATCCGCCCGCCATGGCCTTTGCCCTGATGCGCGGTGCGCACCCCGACATAGTGGAGATACCAGAAGCCGCTCGTCGGACGGTGCGCGTCGATGCCGCTTTGGACCTTCATTCCCCGCGGCAAGGCGGTGCCAAAGGTGGCGATCAGCGACAGGACGGTGCGTAGGAATTCCAACCTCTCGCCATGCGCCTGCCCCGGCGAACGCCACAGCGCCGCCGCTTCGTCGCCAGCGGAGCGAAGCGCCACCCCGGCGCGCATGTCGGCGGGGACGAGGGTGCGGAACAGGCTACGCAGCGCCCGCGCGCGGTGGGCGGGATCGGGCAATATCCATGACAGCGCCGGGTCGGTCTGGAAAGCCTGCGCGAGTGTTTCGATCAGCGCTGATTGGTCGGCTATTGTTGCTCTGCCGATCTGATCCATTCCCACCCTCTCCATCGTCATTGCGACCCCGGACTTGGTCCCGGGGGAAGCAATCCACAGCGGTTTACACAAGGACTGGATTGCCGCGTCGCTTCGCTCCTCGCAATGACGGCGAATTTACCAGATCAATCGCGGCAATAGCCCTCGCCATCCTTGACCTTCAGGCAATCCTTCTTGCCCGCGAGATATTTGAGGCCGGTCGCATCGCCGGTCGAAGCCGCCAGCGTCAGAGTTTCGGTACCGCGGGTAAATGTGATGCCGCCCTCGCCGTCGCTGCCGTCATAGGTGCCTTTGGTGTCGAGGTCCGACTGCATGTCCAGCTTGTACTTGCCGGGCTCAGCCGCGGTGATCGTGACATACATGCCCTCGACCCCGGTCCACTTGCCCGCCCATGCCGCGTAGCGGTGCGCCGCGACAGCCGGATCGTTGGCGTCAGCGCCTTCAGGCGCTGTCGTTTCGACCGGCACCTCGGTCGTAGCGGTCTCGGCAGGCGCCGGCGCCTCGGCCTTTTCGCAACCGGTCAGCAACGCCAGCGCCGCTGCACCAGCCAGAATTACGTTTTTTTGCATCTCGCTTCTCCTTCGCCGTCCCAACGCAGTGAAGCAGATATCCCGCGCGGCGTCACCCGGCGATTATCTCGGCATAAAGCTCCGGATCGACATTGCCGCCCGACAGGGTGACCAGCGTCGCCTCGCCCAGCGCGACCTTGCCCGCCAGCACCGCCGCCAACGCCGCCGCGCCGCCGGGTTCAACCACCAGATGCAATCGCTCGAACGCCACGCGCATCGCGTGCCGCACCTCCTCGCGCGTCACCACCACGCCGCGCACCCCGCGCGCTTGCAGCACCGCAAAATTGATCGGCCAGGTCTGCGGCGTTTGCAGCGCGTCACACTCAGTCGGATAGGCCAGATCCTCGACCGACAGGATTTCTCCCGCCACCAACGAGCGCGTCACATCGTCCCACCCCTCGGGCTCGACCGCAATTATCTCGGCATCGGGACAGGCCAGCGCCAGCCCCGCCGACAACCCGCCGCCGCCGCAGCACGCGATGACTTTATCCGGTCCAGTAAACCCGCGCGCCGCCAGCTGCGCCCGCGCCTCGATCCCCGCGCTCCCCTGCCCCTCGATGATCCACGGATCGCCATAGGCATGCACGAGCGTCCCGCCGCTGGCTGCGAACAATTTCGCCGCCACCGCGTCGCGCGATTCGGTCACGCGGTCGTACAGCACCACCTCGGCCCCCAGCGCCCGCGTTGCGGCGAGCTTCATCTTGGGCGCATTGCTCGGCATGACGATCGTCGCTGGAATCCCCAGCCGTTTCGCCGCCCACGCCACGCCCTGCGCATGATTGCCGCTGGACACCCCGACCACCCCCGCCGCCGCTTGCTCGGGCGTCAGGTCGGTCAGCCGGTGCCAGGCGCCGCGGATCTTGAAGGCGCCAACGGGTTGCAGGCATTCGGCCTTGCACCAGATCGTCGTGCCATCGACTTCGAGCGGCAGTAGCGGCGTTTGCGGCAGCAATGCAGCGACTTTCTCCGCAGCGCGTTCGACACCCGCAAGCGTGGGCGCGCGGTTCGGGTCGAGCAAGGGATCGGGGCTTTGCTGTGTCATGGCTTCGTCCTATAGGGCCGGGCATACAAGACAAGCCGCATAGGTAGGCGCAGGAGATTTTTCATGAGCAAGGTTCTGGTGATCGGCGCAGGCGGCGTCGGTTCGGTCGCGGTGCACAAGATGGCGATGAACGCCGACATCTTTCCCGACATCACATTGGCCAGCCGCCGCAAGTTCAAATGCGACGCGGTCGCCGAATCGGTGAAGGCACGCACGGGCGTGACGATCAAGACCGCCGAAGTCGACGCCGACCATATCGACGCCACCGCCGCGCTGATCCGCGAAATCGGTGCGACGCATGTCGTCAACCTCGCGCTCCCCTATCAGGATCTGACGATCATGGAGGCGTGCCTGTCGACCGGCGCGCATTATATGGATACCGCCAATTACGAACCGCGCGACGAGGCGAAGTTCGAATATCACTGGCAGTGGGCGTATCACGACCGTTTCAAGGATGCCGGGCTGATGGCGCTGCTCGGCTCGGGCTTCGACCCCGGCGTGACCAGCGTGTTCACCACCTGGCTCAAGAAACATCATTTCACCCGCATCGACACGCTCGACATTCTCGACTGCAACGGCGGCGATCATGGCCAGCATTTCGCGACCAACTTCAATCCCGAGATCAACATCCGCGAAGTCACCGCGGTCGCGCGCCACTGGGAAAATGGCGACTGGATCGAAACTCCGCCGATGTCGGTGAAGCAGAAATTCGACTTCGAAGCGGTCGGCGAAAAGACAATGTACCTCATGTATCACGAGGAGATCGAAAGCCTGAAAACGCACCTCCCCGAAATCCAGCGCATCCGCTTCTGGATGACCTTTGGCGAGGCCTATATCACCCATCTCAATGTGCTGCAGAATGTCGGCATGACCCGCATCGACCCGGTGATGTACGAAGGCCGCGAGATCATCCCGCTGCAGTTCCTGAAAGCCGTACTCCCCGAACCGTCTAGCCTGGGTGAAACGACCAAGGGCAAAACCAACATCGGCGTCATCGCCACCGGTCTGGGTCAGGACGGCAAGGAAAAGACGCTCTACCTCTACAATATCTGCGATCATGAGGACGCCTATGCCGAAACGGGCAATCAGGCGGTCAGCTACACCACCGGCGTCCCCGCGATGATCGGCGCCGCGATGATGGTGACGAACACTTGGTCGGGTGACGGGGTGTTCAACATGGAACAGATGGACCCCGATCCGTTCATGGCGATGCTGAACGACCATGGGCTGCCCTGGAAGGTGAAGGAACTGGACGGGCCGCTCGAATTCTGATTGCTGCACGTAGCGTCGGCGCCTGTTGGCGCTACGTGCCAGCGAGGGAATTTATGACCGCCTATCTCGCCCCCATCGGGCTGCTTATCATCTCCAACATCTTCATGACCTTCGCTTGGTATGGGCATCTCGGCGACATGTCGCGGCCGTTGTGGCTCGCGGTGCTGATTGCGTGGGGCATCGCCTTTTTCGAATATTGCCTTGCGGTACCCGCCAATCGCATCGGTTACGGCGTTTACACCGCCGCCGAACTCAAGACCTTGCAGGAAGTCATCACCCTCGTCATATTCGCCGGGTTCGCAGTCTTCTGGCTCGGTGAGAAGCTGACGGTGAACCATCTCGTCGGCTTTGGCTTTATCGCAGCGGGGGCTTTCTTCATCTTCAAGGGGCCGATTGCGGTCGCATAGGAACAGAACGACATGGAAACCCGTGCCGGCGATCCCGGAGCTTTCGCAAGCTTCGACCTCAGCCGCGTCCCCTCGCCCGCCTTTGTCGTCGATGCCGCAAAGGTTCGCGCCAATCTGTCGGTGCTGCGCCATATCGGCGACGCGTCGGGCGCGCGCGTGCTCGCGGCGCTCAAGGCATTCTCGATGTGGTCGCTGGGTTCAACGGTGGCCGGGTACCTCGACGGCGTCTGCGCCTCGGGGCTTTACGAAGCCAAGCTCGGCAGCGCTGAATATGGCGGTGAAGTCGCAACCTATTGCGCGGGTTACAAGGAAGCCGACCTGCCCGAAATTGCGGCGCTGTCCGATCATCTGATCTTCAATTCGCCCGGGCAAATTGCCCGCTTCCGCCCGCTGCTCGACGAACTTCGCGCGAAGGGCGAGAACTTCGACATCGGTTTGCGTATCAACCCGATGCACAGCGAGGGGGAGGTCGCCAAATACGACCCCGCCGCGCCGTGCAGCCGCCTCGGCTTTCCGGTGACCCAGTTGCTGCCCGAGCATATGGAGGGCATCGACGGCATCCATATGCACAGCCTGTGCGAACAGGATTTCCCGCCGCTGGCGCGGACATGGGAGGCTGTCCAGCCGATGTTGCGGCCCTTCTTCGGCCAGCTGAAATGGATCAACTTCGGCGGCGGCCACCATGTCACCCGCGCCGATTATCAGGTCGACGATCTGATCGCGTTCCTGAAACAGGTCCGCGCCGCGACCGACTGCGACGTGATGATCGAACCCGGCGAAGCGATCGCGCTCGACGCCGGGATCCTGATCGGCGAGATCCTCGATCTGTTCGACAACGGCATGCCGATCGGTATCACCGATATTTCGGCGACCTGTCACATGCCCGACGTGATCGAGGCGCCGTATCGCCCCGCGATGCTCGATGAAGGCTCAGACGGCATGCCGACCCGCCTCGGCGGTCCCTCATGCCTCGCGGGCGACGTCATCGGCGACTACCGCGTCCCCGGCGGCGCTCGCATCGGCCAGCGCTTCGCTTTCCTCGATCAGGCCCATTATTCGATGGTGAAAACCAACACCTTCAACGGGGTGCCTCTGCCGTCGATCTGGCTGTGGGACAGTGAAACCGACGATCTCAAGCTGATCCGCGAATTCGGCTATGAGGATTTCAAGACGCGGTTGAGTTGAGCTGATCCTCCCTGTCGCGCAGCGATAGGGAGGGGGACCCCGCGCGGTGCGAGCGGTGGGGGGGGCGCCACCGTATCCCCCAAACCCCCCCCGCCCCCCCCCAACGGCGGCCCCCCACCCCAAA
>NZ_JAIBES010000095.1 GCF_019459305.1 Sphingopyxis sp.
CCGCGGGCGGTTTTTGCCGTTGGTGAGCGCGGGGCCGTGGCGCGTGCACTTGGCTAGGCGCTCGGGCTGATTGTCCGCCGGCCCGGGGGGGGCGGAATCGCGCCCCGCGCCGCCGCCGGGGCCGGCGAAAGCATCGTCAAGGCCTTGAAACCCGAGCCCGGCGAGATTGCCCGCATTCGGACCACCAGCGGCCTTGGCGTGCATATCGTCTCACTGCGAGCGGGCGCGCGGACCCTGCCCTATTTTCGGGTCACCACCCGCTTCACGCCGAGCGCGCCGACCCGGCTGCCGTTCGTGCCGCGCGATCTCTACCCGCTCGATCGCCATGATGAGCCGCTGGGGGCTAATGGCCGCGTCCACGCGGTGCAGCGCGGACTGAATGCCGGGCTGCTCTATTTCGAGCTCGACGACCCCGCGGCCGGCAGTTTTTTCTATTTCCAGAACCTGACCGCACTCAATGATTATTGCCGCGCGACAGGAACCAGACCCGAGGATGTCGTCGGAGGTGAGTGGCCCTCGCTCGGACTGCTGCTTCCGGTCCCTCCGCCCGGCGAGGACGATGTCGAGCCGCTCGCCGCAGGCAAGGAGATCATCCTGTCCGATGCAATCCTGCTCTGCCGTCCCGACGGGCCGAGCGACGAGCGCGACCGGGGACGCCACTTTCTCCAGCTGCTCGGCGGCGCCTATCAGCTGCTCGATCTGCCGCCGACCGAGTTTCGCGACTGGACGCTGCGCGCCAAGCAGACGCTGCGTGATCTCGACGAAGCGCCGGAGGCGACGATCCGTCACTATGGGCATCGCTACATCCATCCTTACACGGCCGCCGAATATCCCGACGTCATGGTTCAGATGTCGATCGTCCAGGCGATCCATGACTGGGGAAAATGGGGCGGCACGCCGCACCCGCTCGAAGCCGAGTTCAAGGCGGGCGTCAGCAAATTCTGGGATCCGAAGCTGCAGACGCTGCGGCGCTATCTCCCCAATGTCGGCGACGACAAGGACGCCGATGCGGTGGATAGCTGGTATCTCTATCATCCGCTGCTCAACCTTGGGCGGCTTGCGCAGGACGGCGATGCGCAGGCCCGCACCTTGTTCCTGAAGTCGATGGATTATGCGATCAAGGCGGCGCGGCACTTCGAATATAAATGGCCGATCCAATATAAGGTCACCGACTTTTCGGTGATCACCGAGACCGCGGGGGCCGACGGGCGCGGTCAGACCGATGTCGGCGGCGTCTTTGCCTGGGTGATGCTGCAGGCGTTCGAGCTCACCGACGACAAGCGCTTTCTCGACGAGGCGCGCGCCGCGATCGACGCTGCGATCGGACTCGGTTTCGGGATCAATTATCAGGCCAATCTCACCGCATGGGGCGCCGCGGCGTGCATGCGATTGTGGCGGATCACCAACCGCGACGTCTATCGCGACCAGAGCTACGTGTATCTCGCGAGCTTTTTCCACAACAGCGAGATCTGGGAAAGCGCGCTGGGCCATGCGGTCCATTATCGCAACTTTCTCGGCGTAACCTGCCTGCAAGATGCACCCTATATGGCGATCTACGAATGTTTCGACAGCTTCTCGGCGTTCGAACATTATCTCGACGACAGCGGCCCCGATCTCGAACCTGCGGCGCGGATGCTGATCTCGGAATATTGCAAATATGCGCTCGATCGTGCCTGGTTCTACTATCCCGATACGCTGCCGCCCGAGGTAATCGCCAGTGAGCAACGCGAAAACAACGGCCATATCGATCGCAGCCTCGCCTTTCCGCTCGAGGATCTCTATCCCGACGGGCAGGCCGCGGGCCAGGTTGGCCAGGAGATTTACGGCGCCGGCGCGGCGTTCGTGTTCGCAACGCGCGCATTCCACCGGATCGAGGATGCGCCCTTCCTCCTCTACTGCGACCATTTCGTGCGCGCGATGGAGCGCACCGACACCGCGGCGGTCTCCATCACCCTCGATGGCGGCGAAACCTGCACCGCGCGTCTGAGTGTCGTGCGCGCGAAGCGCCGCAAGCTCCCGCAAACCCATGTCGCCACGGTCGATGGCGACGTGCTGCGCCCGAACGCCGCGAGCGCCGATCGCATCGATTATTTTGTGCCCGCGAACGGCCGCCTTGTCCTCCGCTGGGAGGTCTGAGCGCGCGCCGGTGTTTAAGCGAGACAAAATGGTTCGATCGAAAAAGGAGAAAATGATGGCAAATGCAGCCCCGCCGCCAACCGATGCCAGGACGTCAGGATTCAGCAAGCTGCTCGGCGTCGCCGTACTCGGCGCGCTGGTCTGGTTCACGCGCAAGAAAGCGCCCGAAACGGCAAAAGGCGACAGTCACGCTGCGGCGTTCGCTGACCAGGAAACCGACGTCGACAATTTTGACCAGACCCGCTCGGCAGGACCCGAGGGCATGCGCTCGGAGTCGCGGCGGACGTGGGACCGCGTCGACCAAGCCGCGGACGAGTCTTTCCCGGCCAGCGATCCGCCGGCATATTGAGCGCGCCGCGATGGCAAAGGACATCTCGACTCTGGCAGCAATCCTGGACAGAGCGCCGGCCGCGCCGCCACCGCTGCGGCTGACTTACACGCTGCGCTACGATGATGATGCGTTCGGGGTGTCGAAGCGGATCGAGTTTGAGGCCGCCAGCCCGGCGACGGCGCTGGAAATCGCGCAGGGCGAAGCCAGGGGCCGTGAGGCGCTACTGCTTGTCGACGGCCTGCCGCTTTGCCGCCTGTCAAAAGGCGCTGACGCAGAACCCCCGTTTTGGATCCTTGTGCCTCCGAACGCTGCGCGGAGGTCGGCATGAGCGATGCGCGCAAACCGACTTCCGATCAGGCGTCCTGCTTTACCTTCGCGTCCCGGTCCTCTTCGGCGCGCCGCAGGCGGGTCGCTTCCTCGGTGCGCCGGATTTCTGCGCGCGAGCGGCGATTGTGCAGCATCGCCCAACCCAGCACCAGCACGAAAAGGATCGGTCCGACGATGGTGATCAGGGTCCATTCCATGATTCTGCTCCATTCCCACAGGCTTTGTCCGTCAACGAGCGAGGCGAGCAAATGCTGCCTGCGGCGCGCAAAGGGAAAAAATCGCGTCGGGCCGCCGGGCGGCGGAACTGTGCCGGTCGGCGGGCGTCGTTCCACCATGGGGGGCGGCCGCTGCGGCCGGCTCTTGCCCGGCCCGCGAACCGCCCGCCCGCAAAGACGGCAGGAGAGGATCGATCATGATCGACGAAAATGACGCGCACACCAAAATGCCCGAACTCAAGGGCCGCCGTGCGATCGTCACCGGCGGGACGACGGGAATCGGCCGAGCCATCGCGGTCCTGCTCGCCAGTCATGGCGTGAAGCTATTCATCTGCGGGCGGACGCCCGAGCATCTGGACGATGCGTTGCAGCGGATCCGCGAGGTGGGCGAAGGCGACGGGATCAATGTCGACCTGTCGATCAGGGAGGATGTCGACCGCTTTTTCGAAGCAGCGGACAGCTACCTCGGCGGTTTCGATATCGCGATCATCAATGCGGCGGTACCGGCCGCCGCGCTCGCCGACGCGGGCGAGAGCGAGATGCGCTACCAGCTCGATACCGATTTCAACGCCTATCTCGTCTGCGCTCAGGAAGCGGCGCGGCGGATGAAGGGCGGGAGCGACATCATCTTCATCGGTTCGATGTCGGCGGTTTCGCAAAAGCCCGGCAGCTCGATCTATGTCGCAGCAAAGGCGGGCATTCAGGGTTTTGTTCCCGCATTCCGCAAGGAGTTGGCCGAGGAGGATATCAAGGTCGGGCTGATCGAACCGGGCTTCACCGGCGCCGACTTCCAATATCCCGAATTCCCGCCCGACAAGCAGAAAGCGCTCATCGGCGAGCACAAGATGCTGCGCGCCGAGGATATCGCGGTTGCGGCGCATTTCATGCTGAGCCAGCCGCGGCGTACCGCGGTTTCGCTGATCCGCGTCGAAACGCGGCTCGAACATCCCTGACCCCCAAATCCAAGGAGACGATCATGTCGACCAATATTCTCACCGGAAACAAGAGCCCGGCCATCCTGCTCGGCGCCGCCGCGGCGGGATTTGTCGTTGGCCTCGCGGCGAACTTCGGCCGCAAGGCAGTGGTTCAGGGGATGACCGCCGCGCAAGGCGAGTGGGACGAAGGCCTCAAGGCCGAACACCGACTGACGCTCCGGCTTTTCGATGCCATCGAGAAGACCGACGCATCGCAGACCTGGAAGCGCGGCATGCTGCTCACGCAGCTCAAACATGCGCTCGCCAAACATGCCTATGAAGAAGAAAATGTCGTATATCCCGCGATGCGCGACCATGGCCAGGTCGAGGATGCCGATCAGCTCGTCCACGACCACGGCTATGTGAAGCAATATCTCTATGACCTTGGCGAGATGCCGACCGCCGATCCCGAATGGATTGCAAAGGTCCGCGAATTTCGCCGCGAAATCGAGGCCCATATCGCGCAGGAGGAAGACGCGCTGTTCCCGCGCCTGCGCGCCGCGCTCGGCAAGGAGGGCAATGCCCATGTCACCGCCGAAATGAACAAGGCTGGCTTCGCCGCCGCCTGATCCCAGAAAAGCGAAGGACAAACGCCATGAGTGACAGCAACCCACGCGACCCGCTTGACGACGCCCGGCCCGATTCCCAACCGCGCGCCCCTGCTCCCGGTTCGCTTCCGCAGCAGAAAGTCGAAGACCGCGAGAATGTCGGCACCGCGACCCCCGAGGATTATCCTGAACGCGATCGCAAGGACGGCGACATCACCGCCGCTCGCAACCGCGGCAAAAGGGCCAATAAGCAAGGCAGCGGTCCGGTCACTGGAAGCGGTGCGGGCGCCGGCGGCGGCGGCAATCCCGAGGATTATGACGACGATGCGCAGGGTGGCGGCGGCCACATGCCGAGCGCGGCCGACCATGGACCGAAGACGGGCGCCGATGCCCCCGTCGGCGGCAGCCGCTAGGTAGACCCCCGCGCTCCGCGGCGAGCATGTCCTTCGCGCTATGCGGTACGCTGACTGCTTGCCTCCCGCGCAGGACGCGGCCCCGGCGACCGCTTCCAAGCTTGTGCCCCATGCGCGAAAGACCTTTCGCTGGCAGCCGCATGGCTCTCATGCGAAGGCGCAACGACAATGGGTCCGCGGAGTTGTATCGCCATGGACATAACTGCTGCAACGCCCACCGCGCCAGATGGCATAGAAGAGCCCCTTGCCCAGTCGCGCTTTTGGGACCGCCACGCGAGCCCCATCTCATTTATCGTCCTCGGTGGCCTACTTGTCGCGGCGGTGGCAGGCGTATTTGGCGGACAGCCAAGCCCACGTGTCGAGGCAGACTTCGGCGCCGCAACAATGCGTGTTCAAATGCCCACCGTCATCCGCAACGGCGAATTTCTGGAAACCTTGATCGAAATCCGCGCGAACACTGCGGTCGAAGATGCGACCCTCGCGATCGAAACAGATCTTTGGCGCGACATTACGATCAATACGATGATTCCCGCGGCGACTGAGGAGACATTTAAGAACGGCGAATATCGGTTTGCCTATGGCCCGCTTGCGGAAGGGGAAGCCCTGCGCGTCAAGATAGACGGGCAAATCAATCCGCCTCTCTTTGGAGGCAATGCGGGATTCATTGCCCTCTATGACGGCGAACGCTTGGTCGGGCGACGGCAATTCCGGATCAAGGTTCACCCCTGATGGATATCGTCCTGCGTGCGACCGCGATGTTCGTGCTTCTCTATGTGCTAATCCGCCTGCTGGGAAAGCGCGAACTTGGCCAGATGACCCCGTTCGAACTTGTCCTGCTTGTCGTGATGGGCGACTTGATTCAACAAGGGGTTACGCACAACGATTTCAGCCTCACGGGCGGAATGCTCGCGATCGGAACCTTCGCTTTTTGGGCGCTGACGCTGAGCTGGGCAACATATCTCTTCCCGAAGCTCAAAAACATGCTGGATGGAGAGCCCCGCGTGATTGTTAAATATGGCACGATCATCGAGGCGAACCTTCGTCGCGATCGCCTTACGCGGGACGAAATTTTTTCGGAAATGCGCCTCGCCGGCATCGCCCGGCTGGCCGACGTCGAATGGGCGATCCTCGAGCCCCAGGGCAAGATCAGCTTCATCGCTCGCGGCAGCGCACCGGCCCCGCAGCAGGATGAAGGAGACGCGGTGTGAGACCCCAGGGCGCCGGCGCCCGGACCGCTGGTCAGTGAGGCGGCGCGCCTTCGCCGACCAGCAATGCTTCGATGTCCGCCAATGGACGGTCGGTCATCTCTTTGACATGCTCACCGAGAATTCGCTTCGTCACCTCCTTATGCCAGAGCGGGCGCAGTTCCCCCATAGTGCGAGCCGGCGCCACGACCACGAGCGCATCAAGGCGACCGGCCAACACCATGGAATTGATCGTTTTTGCAAGATCCTGAGCAAAACGGTCTTCCTCCTGTTGATGGAAATCCGGCTCACCCATCGTCCCACCAGACAATCCTGTTCCGCGCGGTGCTGGCGACTGACCCGATGGGGCGGTTTTGATATCACTGTTTTTTCGGTCCTCGCGCTCCTCGTGCGATGCGGTCCGTAAATCGATCTGCTGAGCATTTCCCTGGTTACGCAGAAACAGGGCCTTGCGGCCATCGGCGACCAAGACAAGGGTATCGTGTGGGAGATTCATCACTAGCTCCTTCCATTCAGGGGCAACGCACCGGGCGCCGCTGAAGTTTCAGAAGTTGGATTCTTGGCTATATGACTTCGCCTGTGAGGCAGCGCTCCGCGCAATGCGGTGCGGACGGAAGTCTCCGGGGGTCTTTTGATCCATTAGCCGCGCGCGACATCCCCGCTGGATCTCTTGTTCACCCGCCCCTCCATGACTGCTGCCGCCCCGCACATTCTCCGTCATCCGACAAGTTTCCGACGGCGATTATCCGTTACCTTCACAGGTACGCAAATTGTTGTCGCGTTCTGACCTTTTAAACCCCGCGCATCAGCCCAGGTGCAAGCGGCGCGAGTTCGCGGGCCAGATAGCCAATCGGCCCCATCCTCTCAGACAATCGGCGTCCGGCTTCGCCATGGAGCCAGATGCCCCAAGCGGCTGCCCGGAGCGGAGAAAGTCCCTGCGCGCCCAGTCCTGCGATCAGCCCGGCCAGCACGTCGCCCGAACCGCTTACCGCGAGGCCCAACCCCCCGCCGGCATAGGCAAGGCAATTGCCCTCCCCCATCAAATGGCTCGTCGCGCCCTTGACCATGACCGCGGCGCCGTAGCGTTCGGCCGCTTGGGCAAGCGCGCCGAGCGGATCGCGCGCCACGCTGTCCTTGTCTGCGCCAAGCATGGCCGCGAGTTCGCCCGCATGCGGGGTCAGCACGCTATGGTCGCCGCGAGCCAATATAGCTTCGGCATGTTCGCTTGCTGCACGCAGCGCGGCGGCGTCGAGAAGCAGGAACATATCGCCAGGCAGCGCGGGCAAGAGCGCGGCAAGCAGCTGGCGAACGATATCTTCGTCAATCATCGCCGGGCCGAAGACGATGGCATCATGACCGGCCATTTCCGCAAGCAGCAAATCGGCGCTCTCGGGTGCGATTTCTCCATTTGCGGTTTCGGGCAGGGCAACGACGGCGCATGCTGGACAAGCCACGCCGATTGCGATTGCCGCCGATGCAATTGTGGCAATCGTCACCTTGCCGGCACCGGCGCGGAAGGCTGCCTCGGCGGTGAGCAACATTCCGCCGGGAACCCTGCGGCAGCCGCCGATGACCAGCACACGGCCGCGGCCATTCTTGTCGATATTGTCTTGATGATCAGGAAGCGGGTGCGCCTTGAGCCAGACGGAATCGAGCGCGATTGGGTCAGCCACGCGCTGCGACCATGGCATCAGGTTCGCGGGTCACCGGAACGTCATCCTTCATCGGAGCCGTGACATTATAGCGGACGAGTTCGAGATGACCGTCACCCCCGGTTTTGGGGTGGAAACGATATTCGGTGATTGCACAATTGGCGACATCGCCTTTTTGGTCGATTGCCAGGATTTCCGCTTCACCGAGATTTTCGATGATGGTCCGCAGGCAGAGCACGACAACCTGGTGCGCGACGATCATCACCCGGCGCCCACCATAGTGAAGCGACACCGTGTCGAGCAGCGAGCGCAGCCGCAAGATGACATCGCACCAGCTCTCGCCCCCCGGCGGGCGATGGTAAAATTTGCCGAGCAGGCTGCGATACTCGGCCTGGTCGGGATGTGTCGCCTCGATGCCCAGCCGCGTCAGACCATCGAGGATGCCGAACTCTTTCTCGCGGAGCCGCTCGTCGATGCAGATCGCGACATCCGACGCGCATCCTCCAGCCTTGCGAAAGATCTCGGCCGTTTGGACCGCGCGGACATAAGACGAAGCGAGCAGGATCTGGGGCCGTCCATCTTCCTTGCCGGCAGCAAACCATTCCCCGAGGGCGCGCGACTGCTCCTTTCCCAGCCGTGACAGGGGCACATCGACATCGCGGTGGTCCAGTTCAATGCGCTCGGCGCCGGCGGCATCGGCGGCATCGCGCGCGACATTGCCCGCGCTCTGCCCGTGGCGCACGACCCATAGTGTTGAGGGCCATCGCGGCGTCATAAAATTGTTTCTCGCATGACCGCAAAAACGCGGCAAGGGCCGACGGGTTGCCAAGCGCATAACCGACGGCAAGATTTGGCCGCGACGCGGCGCAGAGCATTTTGGTTGCCACATTGGCGCCAGATCAGGGGGCCCATCATCGAGTTGGTGGAATGCGCACAGGCGGCGCAAGCAAAGTCGGCCACCGCCGGCCACCTAAATTGGGCTTAACCGCTCAGGACGATCTGTCCCCGTCGATTTCCTCCAGCATCAGCTTCGGCAGCACAGCTGATCCCGGCAATTTGATGTCGTGAAGATGTTTCAGGCGGGCCGCAACGGCCGACCAGAAAGATGCCTCTTCGAACTGCTCCGCCGCCGTCAGGGCGTGGATTCGACGAGCGAGCTCGGCTTCCGCCCGATCGCCGTGTCGGCGCTCGGCCGCGCGCACCTCTGCCCAGATGTCTTTTTCAGAAAGCGATTTCACGTGGAGCGCCCCCTGTGATTCGGCGATTCCCGAGACCATTCTAGCATATGATTTTCAGGCGTGAAGCCAGCGGGCACAGCCCGCACGACATCGCGCCGAAAAAGCTTCAAGGCGCAGGCGCGACCGAGGCAGCAAGCGAGGCGCTTACCGTGTCGATCAGCGTAGCAGTCGCAACAATTTCCGTCGCCGACGACGTTGAAAACTCAATCCGTTTTCGACAATCACTTTTGGAACAATGTGTTTCGGGCTAGCGTATTGAAAGGAATCGAGAAGCTGACGGGACAGTCTGAGGCGGGCTCGCCGCAGGGCGCTCAGGACAAGGACCAAATAATGAGCGAACGCACCATTTTGCTGGTGGAAGACGAGTTTCTAATTCGCATGATGCTCAGCGAGTCCTTGCGCGAGGAAGGTTACACCGTCCTCGAAGCAAGCGACGGCGAAGAGGGTCTTGCCGTCCTGCAGTCCGGACAGCAGGTCGATCTGATGATCACCGACGTACGCATGCCCGGCGGGATCGATGGAATGGAGCTCACCCGCCGGTCCAACGCGCTTGCGCCGTCTCGCCCGGTGATTGTCTGTTCGGGCCATCTGGTGTCCAGTGAAGCGGCGCTCGCAGACGTTTTTCTCGCAAAGCCTTTTCCGGCGGAAACGCTGGTCAGGGCAGTCACCAAACTGATGGGAACCACATGGAAAACGGACTCGCAAACGCGCAGTGCCTGATCGTCGCGGACGGTGACGTTCTCATTCGCAATGCGTTGGCCGAATATCTTCGCCACTGCGGATACAAGGTGATTGAGGCAGCGAGTTCGGACGAAGTGTTCACCGCGCTGCGGCGCGGTACCGCCGACGTCGATGCCGTCCTCGCCGATGCCGAACTCAGGGGATCAGTCAATGCGTTCGAGCTCCCCATCCGGCTTCGCGAAGAATTTCCCGCAATATTGGTCGTGCTTGCCGGCGGCGTCGACGCCGCCGCCAAAGCCGCCGGGCAGCTCTGCGACGACGGGCCGCATCTGCGGCGCCCCTATGAGCCGGAAAAAGTGGTGTCGCACATCAAGCGCCTGTTGGCCGCCGCCAAACGCCAGGCTCGCTGATGTTCCGCGGGACAAAGAAACTTCCCGCCTTTGTCGTCATGCCGGCTGAATTCACTGCCACCGGTTGAAGGTTTTTTTCAGCGTGCATGGAATGGCAAGAAGGGATCGCGCCCGTTCTGTCTGGCAGATCGATTACGGGTTTCGGTAGCGAAGGATCTCGGGCGGAATCCACATGGCGCTTCTGCAACCAAATTTCGGTTTCGGCATTTTCGAACCATTCGCGGACTATGGTTGGGAAAGGGAATGATCGATGCGGACAATCGAGATTTGGCCTGACGAAATCGAAGGTGGTGATACCGAGCGCGGTGGCGCAACCTATGCCACGATGCGTTTCATCGACCACGACGCCGAGACAGCGGTCGTGGTCTTTCTCCAGCAGGAAGCCGAGCGCGGCATGATTGCAGATCTCTATGGCTGGGCGCAAAGCCGCGGCATGACCGGCAGGTCAAACTGACAAGCGTGACAGCCGCTCCGCGGCAGCGCGATCATTGGTCACCGCTTCGCTGCCAGCGACATTGCGCGTTTGCCCCTTCTCCTTGCGGAGTGCCGGTGGCCGTGGACGATTGCGCGTTTGCTTATTATTGCTTATTATGAAGCCCACTGACGCCATTCATTGCAACCCATGTTAATCGCGTGCAACTCACGAAGCGCTTGTCGGTTTTCCGTGCATGCTTCAACCGACCAACGACAGCAATCATCCTCTTGCAGCCCGCTTCGATGCCTTTGTGCGCGACCCGGCCTTTCCATGCGTTGGCGCCAAGTCCGCACTTGCGAAAGGCCAGATTCGGATCGTCGTCGGGCGCGATATGCGATCGGCTTGGGACGATCTGCGCATCTATCCCAACCTGCTCGACCTGGCCTGGAGTTACGCGCGCGAGCCGACGCTTTTCCAATCGCTGGCGGTGATATTTGAGGAAGATAGTGGCCTTGGCGAAGCAGAATTCGAGCATTGCTTGTGGGAGCGGCTGGAGTCGCTCACCCACAAAGACGACTGGCATGGCCAGCCCGCCGATCCGCGCGTCAGCGCCAATCCGGCCGACCCCCATTTTTCATTGAGCTTCGGCGGCGAAGCCTTCTTCGTGGTCGGCCTCCATCCCCGCGCGAGCCGTCCGGCGCGGCGCTTCGAACGGCCTGCCTTGATCTTCAATCTGCACGATCAGTTCGAGCAGCTGCGTACCAGCGGTGTCTATGACAAGCTGCGCAATACGATCATTGCGCGCGACATTGAACTTGCGGGCAATGCCAACCCGATGCTCGCGCGCCATGGGACAATTTCCGAAGCACGGCAATATTCGGGCCGGGCGGTCGATGCCGACTGGGTTTGTCCCTTCGCGGGACGCAGCGATCCTGACGCATCGCGCAATCCGCTGGCCGGACGCGGCGACTAGGTCGCGGCGCAGCCAGACTGCGCGGCGACGGGCGCGTCATCTCGATTAAGGCGATATCCGTACGGCAAGATCACTTCGCCACACGAGATCAGGCCGCAGCGGATATTGCCGGTCCGCAGGGACGGCAAGCCGAAGCGCTCTTCGCTGAAAATCGATCAGCCGGTCGCAAGCGGGTGAAGTCCCGAGGGGCCGGCCATCCCCGGTCGCCTGGTGCGATCGGCTGGCTTCAGGATTGCCTTGGCGCACCGGGCGCGCGCAGGCTCGGCCAGCGCTTGCAATCGCCAGTCTTTCGGAGCGTGCCAGTTTCTCGGACAGGTGCCAGGATGCGGGTGCTGCCAACGTGGTTCTTCGCTCGCGCCCGCGCCGATCCCGGTCCAGCATGATGGTCCTCGCGTCCCCTTCCTTTTCCTCGGCTGGGTCGGCGCCCTTGGCTATTTGGCGCGGCGGCGACCATCGGTTACGGCCCAGCTATGCGCGATGCTCCCATTCTCTACGGTTTTTGCAGCTGCCCGTTTGCGACGCGCGCTGCCGAACTTCACCGGATCCGGCCGCGCGCCGCGGTTAGGCGCGTCGCGGGTCTAGGCTATGGTTAAATCATCGGTGCGGCTTTGCGCGATCGCGCGGAAGCTCGCGGGAGCTTTTGGGACCATGACGCGTTAATGGCGGAAGGATCGCATGATGGCCAATGGTTGGGCGCGCGACGGCGCCGTGCAGGAACAAATCGACGACACCGTGTCCGACGCGGTCCAGGCGGCGCGCGCGCGGCTACCCTTCGGCGGCGGCACCACCTGGTGCGAGGATTGCGGGGAAGAAATCCCGCAAGCGCGGCGAACGGCCCTGCCAGGAAGTCGCACATGCGTTAGCTGCCAATCGCAGCGCGACGCGGCGGTGCGCTCGGCGGGCTTCAACCGGCGCGGCAGCAAAGACAGCCAGCTGCGATGAACTTCCCGGGTGGCAATCGCAGCAATTCCTTTGAACAATTTGCGCGCCAGGGCGTTGTTTAAGGCGATGAGCCTCTTGAACACCTTTCTGAGCCAAACGAAGCTCGAACTCATCTTCGTTCGCCGCCTCATGGCCGATGTGGAAGCAGGTACGCTTGCCCCGTCGCTTGGCATGACGCGCGAGCACGCGATGGCGATGCTGGCTGAAACTGCCGCCGAGCGCGCTGCGGCGATTGACCGCCTCGCGCCGCTCGCCACGCCGGATTCTCCCGAGACGCAGAACTAGCTTTTGGCGCGATGGCACCGCTGCCAAGGCTCAGGCCGGTGGTTGGAACTAAGGCCCGTCGACGTTCCCGGGCGGAGGATCGAATGGCTGGCATTACGCGCGGCGGCACGGCGGCGATCCAGCCTGCCCCGGAACTTTTGCCAGGGAACGGCGTTACCGATTTATCCATGCAAGATGATTTGGCGGCGACTTTCCGCTCCTCTGGCGCTTGCGCGCGGGAGGTGACGGGATCGTGTCTTTGAAGGGAAAATGACAATGTTCAAATGGGCCATCATATTCGCGGTAATCGCGCTCGTTGCGGCGCTGCTCGGCTTCGGCGGCATCGCCGGGCTGTCGGCCGACTTTGCCAAGATTCTGCTTGTCATTGCGGTAGTGCTGGTCGTGCTCGGCTTCGTGTTCGGTCGCGGCGGGCGGCGAACGCTACCCTGATGTAGCGGGTTCGCGAGCGCCCCCCCCTTCGCTCGCGAAGCTGCTTCGGTGTCGGCTGCTGCAGGGCCGCCGACACCTTTATTTCCTCAAAGTCGACGTCAAGCGCCATGCCTCGCGAAGTCAGCAGCGTTGTCGAATATATGCCTAGAGAGTTATGACATGCGCTCACTTCTCGTCCTTGCCCTGTCGACCGCCTGCCTGTCGGCCTGTGCTGACAAGAATGAAGCTGCCGAAGACCAGCTCGAGAAGGCGGCAGAGACCAGCGCAAGGGTGGCGGGATCTCTCCCCGCGGCGCTAGGGCTGAGTGAAGCCCAACTGCTCGATGCCGATCTCGTCGACGCCAGGGGCACGGAACTTGGCGACATTGCACAAATCCTACGAGGACCCGACGACAAGGTCGATCGCCTGCTCGTTGAAATCGAAGACAGCAATCCCGACCGTTATGTCCATGTGCCCATTACCGGTTTGAAAACGCGCGTAAGAGGGAAGGATACCGATCTCGTGACCACGATGACCAAGGTTGAAATCGCGGCGCTGCCTGAGGTGAAACTGCCCACTCCCTAATTCAGTGGGCAGCCGCCATCGGCTCCAAGCAACGGAGGCCGTCCATGGATAATCGAACAGACTGCCCTCGCTGCAACGATCGCCATGCCGTCGCCGGCGTCAATGCGAGCACAATGGCTGCGTGCTGCTACGTTGGAACCTTGAAAAGCCGACGCCGCGTGACTCGTGAATGATCGGGAACCAGCAACTTTTGAAAGCGGCGCGCCGGCGCGGTTCGCTCGCTCTGGGCGGTTTCAGCGACCCCGTCGCACCGCGTTCGAGTCGGCGGGCCAGATGCAGCCATCAATGACCCGCGCAGGTTCCGCTTTGATCCAGCATCCAGTCACACCCGACGGGCGATATTTTGTCGCGCGCGGCAGGCTTTGGCGCTTGTCGGACCCGACGTTGAGCGAGGGGGAACGGGAGCGCCTTGTAGGCGCTCTGATGAAAGCTCGTCGTGCTGTCGGTGCGGCGAAGATGTCGGGCAATACGCTGGCGGAGCGCAACGCGAGAGCCACGGTTGACCAGACAAAACGAGCACTTGGCGAACGAGGACCAGTTTGGTGGGACGATGGCGCGCCCGATTATAATCGGCAAATGGCGCGCAGCACGCCTTATGCAACCTGGTTCAAAGGCCTGTCGTGAACGAGGTCAACGACAGTTCCGGGATGACTGGCATGAACGAGATGGGCCTTTTTATCGGCGACCGGTTCCCGGCAGCGAGTGGGGACCAACCTGCCACTGATTCTGCCCATCACGCGTCCGCGGCCGCGGCATGAAGCTTTTCTCAATCTATAGCGGCGGCGAAATGCAAGGCGCCAACATCTACGTGCATGACGAAGACGATCCGATTGTGCTCCTATCCGCGGCCGAGATAATCGAAGAAGCGAGCTATAATGTGCTTTAGGCCGGCAACGCCGACGAAGCCCTGAGGCTGCTCGAGACCCGTCCAGACATTCGGATCATCTTACCGATATCGAGATGCCCGGATCTATGGACGGCGTGAAGCTGGCCGTCTGCGTTCGCGAGCGCTGGCCAACGGCCGCGATCATCGTCACATCGGGCCGCATTGCCGCAAGCGAGATCGTCTTGCCGGTAGGCAGCCTGTTTCTTCCCACTCTATCGTCCGCAAGAGTTGATCGCTTGTCTGGGGACCTTTGCCTGAAGTTTTGCTGCCGCCGCTCAAAAGGGCGCATTCGGCAGCGCGGGCTCGGTGCTTGCCAGAAGCACGCTCTTCCTTATGACGGTGGACGCGCCGCCAACCGTCGCCGCGTGATCGGGATATGGGTTCCATATATGAAACTGGGTAAGCCAGCACCCTTGGGGCGCGACGCGCGCGCCAATCGTGCTATCATTGTCCTGCTTGGTGTCGGCTTTGCGGCACTTCTCTTCGCGGCAGCGGCGGTGTTCTGGGTCCAGCGCGACAATGAAGCGAGCGCGGCGCTTGTATCGCATACGCTCGCGGTCGAGGTGCGTCTCGGGGGTTTCGCGAGTTCCAACGAGCGGCTGGAGACCGCGCGCCGCGGCCTGCTACTGACCGGCAATCCCGCCTTTGCCACGATCATGGGCGAGGCAGAGGTCAGCGCGCGCAAGAACCTGGCGGCTATGATGGATCTCACCCGCGACAATCCGACGCAGCAGCAGCGCACTGCGAGATTGCGCGCTTTGCTCGATGCCTACGGCACCTATCACCGCCGTTCGGTGCAGCTCACCGGCGCGGCGCGGCAGGAAATGCTCGCGAATTTCATGAACGACACCGGCGTCGGGTACGTCCGCGAGGCGCGCCGCGTCGTCGAAACAATGTTGGACGAGGAACTGCGCCTGCTCCGGAGCCGAGAGGCGCGACAGAAGCAGACGCAGTTTCTCTTCACCGCCACGCTCGCCGGCACCGGTCTGTTGATCCTGATCGTTGCCGCCGCGACGCTCTTCCTCGTGCGCCGAAATCTGGCCGAGCTTCGGGATTCGCGGGAGGAGCTCAACAATTTGAACGCGGGTCTCGAACAGCTTGTCGATGCCCGGACCGCCGAACTCCAGCGCGCGAACAGCGAGATCCAGCGTTTTGCCTACATCGTCTCGCACGATCTGCGATCCCCCCTCGTCAATGTCATGGGATTCACCGCCGAGCTTGAGGCGGCGCGCAAGGCGATTGCGGGCTATATCGAGCGGAGCGACGCCGAAGGCTGGGCCGCACCCGACCGCGACACCCGCCTCGCGATCGATGAGGATTTGCCGGAGGCAATCGGTTTCATCCGCAGCTCGACACAGAAAATGGATCGGCTGATCAATGCGATCCTGCAGCTGTCGCGGCAGGGTCGTCGCACGCTCGCCCCCGAGCACCTCGATCTCACTGCGATCGCAAGCGGGATCAGCGACAGCCTGCATCACCGCGTCGAGGAAACCGGCACCACGCTCACTATCGAGCCCCTCCCCCCGGTCGTCAACGACCGCGTCGCGGTCGAACAGATTCTGTCGAACCTGATCGAAAATGCGCTGAAATATCTGAAACCGGGCGTGAAGGGCCAAATCGGGGTCACGGGTCGCACCGAATATGGCCGCGTCATCGTCGAGGTCAGCGACAATGGCCGCGGAATTGACCCCCGGGACCATGAGCGGATATTCGATCTGTTTCGGCGCTCGGGGGCGCAGGATCAACCCGGCGAAGGCATCGGCCTTGCACATGCGCGGGCGCTCGCTTATCGCCTCGGCGGATTCATCGAAGTGGCATCGGCATTGGGGGAAGGGTCGACCTTCCGCCTGATCTTGCCGAGCGAATGGCGAGGCGGGAATGGCGATGACTGAACACCAACCAGTCAATATTGTGATGATCGAGGATGACGAAGGCCATGCGCGGCTGATTGAAAAGAATATCAGGCGCGCCGGGATTTCGAATACGATCCATCATTTTACCGATGGCGGCACTGCGCTCGCCTTTCTCCACGATGCCGACGAGGGTCCGGTCCGCAACGGACCTGCGCTGATCCTTCTCGACCTCAACCTGCCTGACATGAGCGGCACCGATATTCTCGCCAAGATCAAAGCCGATGACAGCGCGCTGCGCCGAACGCCGGTCGTGGTGCTGACGACCACCGACGACAAGGTCGAAATCCAGCGCTGTTACGACCTCGGCTGCAACGTCTATATCACCAAGCCGGTAAACTATGAGAGCTTCGCGGATGCCATCCGTCAGCTCGGGCTGTTCCTCTCGGTGATCCAGGTCCCCGATCCGGACCCGATCTGACAATGGCGCCAAGGCGCATATTGTACATCGACGACGACGAAGGCATACGGCGCCTCGTCGCGCGCTCGCTCTCGCGCAAGGGCTATGAGGTGAGCCTGGCAGCGAGCGGCAGCGAAGGGCTGGCGCTGGTTGCAGGCGACAATTTCGACCTGGTTGCGGTCGATCATTACATGCCGGGGCTGGACGGGCTCCAGACGCTCGAGGCGCTGCGTGCGCTGCCTGCTTGCCCGCCGGTTGTTTATGTGACCGGATCGGAAGAAAGCCGTATCGCCGTGGCGGCGCTCAAATCGGGCGCCGACGATTATGTCGTGAAGTCGGTTGGCGAGGATTTCTTCAACCTCCTTGCGAGCAGCTTCGAACAGGTCCTTGAGCGCGCGCAGCTCAGGCAAGACCGCGAGCGGGCAGAGGCGGATCTCAGGGTAAGCAACGCCCGCCTCGAAGCCCTCCTCAAGGAAGTGAACCACCGCGTCGCCAATAACCTTCAGATGGTGATGTCGTTCATTGCGCTGCAGTCACGCACGCTCAGCGACGCCGGCGCGCGCGAAGCGCTCCAGCAGACGCAGCAGCGCATCGCGACGATCGCGCATGTGAACCGGCGGCTCTACACCAGCGACGACGTCGAATATGTCGCGATCGACGAGTATCTCGAAGGGCTTGCCGTCGATCTTGCCACCACTTGGTCAACGGGCGAGCGTTTGCGCACCGTTCGCGCCGAAGCGCCGCGGCTGAAAATCTCGACGGACAAGGCGGTCGCGCTAGGGATGATCGTCAATGAGTGGGTGAGCAATGCCTGTAAATATGCCTATGATGGCAGCACCGGCGAAGTCCGCATTTTGCTTTCGATCGACGACATGACGCTCGAGCTCGCAGTCGAGGATGATGGCGTCGGTTGGCCCGAAGGCGGTGCGGTGCGCGGAACCGGGCTGGGAACCCGGCTCATCTCCGCGCTTGCACGCCCGCACCGCGCGGAGATCCGCTACGAGAAAATGCACCCCGACCGCCGCACGCCCGGAACGCGCGCGGTGGCGAAACTGCCCTTGGCAAGCACCGACCTCTCCCCCATTCAAGCATGCACAAACAGGCTCTAAATGCTGCCCGCTCAGGTCGTTGTTCCCGCTGTCCGGCAGTGTTTCCGGGCATAGAAAATTGTGGCGCGGATTGGCGCGCCGACTAACTCAGGCATGTCCCTGCGTTGGAAAGGCCCATGACGACAAGCCGCGCGGCGCAAAGGGCGTCCAACAACCTTCGGCTTGCGCCAGCCGGTCAGCGACGGCGAAGATTACACTTGGATTGACCCCGAGGCCGCAGTGGCTGCCAAAGACCTCAATATTTTCCCGCTGCGCGCCCGTCGTCTCGCGGCAGACCTGCCAGGCACAAACGCCGTCGGATCGGCTGTAGAGCGCCGACGAGGGTATGGGGCATGGCGCGGCCAGCTCAGCGAGCAAGGCACGGTTGGCGCGATCGTCCCGCGCAGTGCCACTGACCATCTCGAAAATCTTGCCTGCATGGGTCGCCTTGCCCTTGTCCATGAAAGGCGACCCTAGCGTGATCAGCTGACGAACGTGCCCTGGCAAGCGCCGGGCGAGCAGGCGCGCATAGAGCCCGCCAAGACTCCAGCCCACCAGGCTCACCTTGCGCCCCGTTTCACCAGCCAGCGCCTCGACGCGCGCCTGAAGAAGTTCACCGCGCGAACCTACCGCGCGCGGTCCGCGGTTGCGCCCGAGACCCCACGCCCGGGCGTCAAAGCCGAGCCTGTCAAGGATGGCGCGAAGCGCAGCAGTCGACCGGTCTCCTGCAAGGAGGCCGGGCAGAACCAGAACGGGGTGTCCGTCACCGCGTGCGGCGCTGCGGAGAAGGCCCGGGATGCTCGCGGCGAGCAGGCCGAATTCCGACACGGCCCGCGGCAGCTCGGCCGCGGCGAGCCAGGGCGATGGCGGACGGGGCATTGCCGCACGTGCGGCGCTTTTACTTGCGTGGGTCATGGACCGACAACCGCCAGCCAAGGACATCGTTGCTCCAAATTGATCGAGGTTAATCGGAATTTCCGGATCGCAGCTACCGCAGGGGGGCCGAATTTCCAGAATTTTGGTACGATGTCGCGGCGCGCACGTCAGAGCGGAACGTCCATCGTCATCGCGGATTGAAGGAGTAGCATCAAGGGAGACGATCATGGCTGTACGACCCTATTGGAAGGGCCAAATCAGGCTGGCACTGGTCTCGATTCCGGTCGAAATCTATACTGCCACGAAAAGCGGCGCGACCATAGCTTTCAACCAGATTCACGAACCATCGGGCAAGCGCATCAAATATGAAAAGGTCGTGCCCGGCATCGGCCCGGTGGACGTCGACGAGATCGTCAAGGGCTTTGAATATGCCAAGGGCGAATATGTCATTCTGGACGAAGACGAGATTGAGGGGGTCAAGCTGGAAAGCAAGAAGACACTCGAACTGACCCAGTTCGTCGAGGCGCATGACATCGACGCAATCTATTTCGAAAAGCCCTATTATGTCGTGCCTGCCGACGACCTTGCTGAAGAGGCATTCATCGTCCTGCGCGAGGCGCTGCGCCGCAGCCGCAAGGTCGGGCTCGGGCAACTTGCGATGCGCGGCCGTGAATATGTCGTCAGCATCAAGCCGTGCGGGCGCGGTCTGGTCATGGAAACGCTGCGCTACGCCGATGAGGTGAACAAGGCCGCAAGCTATTTCCGTGATATCGGAGAAGGCGACCCTGATGAAGACCTGCTCGATCTCGCGACAACCTTGATCGACAAGAAGACCGGCAAATTCGATGCGAGCGATTTCCACGATCGTTACGTCGAGGCGCTGCGCGACCTCATCGAACGCAAGAAGAAGGGCAAGACACTCAATATCGAGAGCGAGGGCGGCGGCAGCGAGACGCGCGGCTCGAACGTCATCGACCTGATGGCAGCACTCAAGAAATCGGTGGGCGGTGCAAGCGCTGTCAAATCGAAAGCCGGCACCAAGAAAAGCGCTGCCAAGACCCCGGCCAAGAAGGCCGCGAAAACCCCTGCTCGCAAGCGCGCCTGATCGGCTGATCGATGCAGCGCGGCGGGACATTGTTAGGCGTTCGGTCCGAAGCGCCGGCGCTCGGGATCGCGGCGAAATCGGTAGCGATTCCTGATCCGTTCCTGGAAAAACGCTCCCGCAGACCGGGCGCGGCAAAAGGCCTCGAACAGCGTCTCGGGGACGCCATCGTAAACATATTTGCCGCTATCGTGAAACGCGATCGAAAGCGTCCGCGCGGCGGCATCATAGACAATTTGATCAATCGTCGAAGATTGGCTGAAGCGATGCACACGCATGCGGTCCAAGCGCATGGGTTTCATAATCGTTCCTGTCGCCGTCGCAGCCGGCTTGCGGCGTCACCCGCTTTGCCCGGAACCGCGCACGCGCGGCGCGTTTCGACAAGCTGAACGATGGCAACTTCCCCCACCGCTGATCAGCTGCGCGCGATGGCCGAACATCGCGGGATGAAACTCCTGCGCTCCCGCAAGCGCAAACCGGGGGTTGGAGACTTCGGCAAATTCGGCTTGACCGATGCAAAGGGCGAAGCCTTGCTCGGGATCGGCGAATCCGGACTTACTGCCACGGCGCAGGAGGTCGAAGCCTATCTTCGTGGTCGCGCGCTCGGCACCTGGAAACTCTCGGCCGAGACCACATCCCGTGCCCAACCGGCAAAGAAGAAAGATCCCGTCGAACCACGCGACGAACCATCACCGGTGCGGCGCCGAGCCCAGAGGCCAGCTCGGGCGGGTGCGACCGAGACGAAAGCGCGGCGGCGGGCAGAAGCCCCGCCCAAGTCGCCGCGGTCGCCCGCCGCGCCGGTGCTGCGTATCGTCGCCAAAGAGGGCTCCAAGGCCGCGTCCGCTCCCAACTGGCATATTCGGCCGGCAATCGTCGCCGATGCCGCGGCGCTAGCAGTGCTGCTGCGCCAGATCGCGGGCGCCAGGATCGAACGCGGCGACATCGCAGCCAATATCGCATCGCTCAAACGGACAAAAGGCGGGCTGGTTGTCGCCGAGCGCGACGGCGTCATAGGCTGCTGCGCCTGGGTGGTCATGCCCACTATCCACCGCGGCCTGCTGGGACGGCTCACGCTGCTTTTGGTCGACAAGCGGCACCGGCGCAGTGGAATTGCCTCAGCGATGATGGAGCCCGCGCTCGAAGCGCTCGCAAGTGCGGGATGCGGCGCGGTCGAGGCGATGAGCGACATCATGATCGACAATGCCCATAACTTCTTCCGAAAACGAGGTTATGACCAAAAAAGCTACAGGTTTGTACGCGCGCTGGCGGACTGATATCGGATCGCCGCGCTGCTGACAGCCGATCGCGCAGGATCGTGGCTGTCGCGCCTGACCCGAAACGCCAGTCCGCCATCCAGTCGCGCGGTTACGGCACAGAGACAGGTCAGCGCGCGCCCTATCCTGACCCTGCTGATGCTCGCAATCGCCGCGCCGCGGCTCGCTGTCGCACGCCTGTTATCGACGGATACTTCCGAGCATCCGTTCCAGCTCACCAAATCGCCGGGTCAGATACGTCCGCTCATCGGCGCTATATCCACCTGTCGCATAAGCTGCGTCGAGCCTTGCGAGGTCGCCGAGCTGCGCCCGAACCTGCACCGCGTCGTTGCGGTTAATGGTGCCATTGCGTTCCAATGCAGCCAAGCGTGTTTCCAGCTGGCTCCAGCGGGCGTTGTTGCCGTCATTGCCATAGCCGCCCCCAAGGCGATCGATGATCGCATTGTATCGCGCCCATAGATCGGCCTGCTCGCGTGCATCGAACCCACCACGCTGATAGCGCGCCTCAAGCTGGGCCAGGGAGCGCCACTCGCTGCGCAGCCGCGTGGCTTCTGCCTGCGTAATGGTTCGGTTCCGCAGTCCGCTCGTTAACCGCTGTTCAAAATCGGCGTTGCGCGTCGACAACATCTGCCACCGACCCTCGTCCTGATAGCCACCCGGACCGGTCGTCTGGCCAGCAATCCGCTGCGTCAAAGCCCGATATCGCATCCGCAGATCGCCGCGCTGCTGCTGCGACATATTGCCGTTGGCCGAGTATTGCGCTTCCAACCGGACGATCTCATCATACTCGCGGCGCATCTGGTCCGCTTCGCGTCGGCTAAGCGAACCGTCACGCACGGCGGTATCGATCCGCTGCTCCAACATGGCGCGACGCTGGGCAAAAGGTCGGCGCCCCTGATTCCAGTCGGATTCCAAGGTCTGTTCGCTGGCCTGTTCGTTGTTGCCGAACACAGACCCCAGCAATTGCTCAAGGATATTTCCCTGCGGCTGACGCTGCTCCTGCGCCGCAGCAGCGCCCGAGAAAAGCAACGTGCTTGTAGCAGCGATCAGGAGGTATTTGATGTTCATGAGACTGACCTTCAATCAAAGAGCTTGCGGCATTGGCAACCCAGGCTGTTGGCCAGGCCCGCCGCCTTCACAGGTGGAAAATCCGCGCTGTCGTGGCCGCGCCGATGCTCCAGATTACCGTTCAACTCTTTGCCGATGCGTCGGTTGCCTGTTTGAGCATTTAGAAACAATCTGTTGCTCGGTCGTCATATGCGCGCACATCGGTTGGTTCGCGGCGCCATGGCTGCGCCGGCGCGGTTGTCTCCGCCATGGACGTCGGTGCGCCTCCGATAGCAGCGCCAGTTTGCTGCGGTTCTGACAACGTCCGCCAAGACGTTGAGCAGCTGTCGAAGTCATGACCGCCGCGGCGAACAGCTTCAGGCAATGCCGGCAGCATTTTCATTGCTCGATGTCCTGGTGTCCCGCTGGCGTGCCACCTCTCAGCACCTCGGCAGCTTTCGGTTCCAGAATAACGATTCCAGGCGAAATTCGCAGGCGGATGGGAAAAATCAGCGATGACCAGACTTTGCCCTGCCGAAGCAGCCATCGCCCGATCCAAGCGTAGTTGATCCAAATCTCTCTCGCGAAAGACCATGGCATGACCGAAATTATTGCGCCGCGAAGCGGCACGGCCTTTCCCCTGCTCCGCGGTGAAACGCTGCGCGTGATCGATCCCGAGGGCGGACAGGTCAGCGACATGCTCGCCTTTACGCGCGGCGACGTTCGCGAGGTCGTCTCGAACGGGCGGACGTTTGATTATGAGGAGACGATCCGGCTGACGACGGGCAACCGGCTGTGGTCGAACCGGTCCAATCCGATGCTCGAGATTGTCGAAGACAATGTCGGCACGCATGATTTTCTGCTGACCCCGTGCAGTGAGGCAACCTTTCGCCATTTCTACAAGGACAAGCCGGTGCATCGCGGCTGTTTCGGCAATCTGGCCGAAGCGCTGGCACCCTATGGCATCGCCGAGGACGATATTCCTGTCGCATTCAACCTCTTCATGCACGTTCCGGTCGACGACGCCGGCAGGGTCAAAGTGCTGCCGCCGCGAACCGCGCCTGGCGATTTCATCCGTTTGCGCGCGCTCGACGACCTGATCATCGGGCTCACCGCCTGTTCAGCCTATGACAGTTGCGGGGGGACGTTCAAACCGATCCACTACGAAATCGAGCGCGAGCCGCTGACGCGCCTTGAGCCGCAGATGTCACGCATCCTTTAGGCTGCGCAATCGTTGAACAAGCCTCAACCGAGAGGACCGCGCTTGAAAATTCCAATGTATATCGCCGGGGCGCTTCTGCTCGCCGGCTGCAATGCGTCACCCGACAAAAATGCGGACGAAACGCGCCCGGCGACAGCGGCGACGTCCGACGGCGATAGTCTGATATTCGCCGATGCCGAACCGGACGCGCGCCCCTTTACGGAAACCCCCATCCTGCGGGCGCAGGTCATCCTCGATCATCTCGGTTTCTCGCCCGGCGTCATCGATGGCAAGGAGGGCGCGTCCTATGCTGCGGCATTGCGCGGTTTTCAGCAGGCCAATGATCTCGCCGACACAGGCAAGCTTGACACCGCGACGGAGCAGGCGTTGCAGCGGGGGCGCCAGCTGCCCGCGACGCGGGTTGTCATCATTCCGGCAGGCTTTGCCAAAGGACCGTTCGTCCCGGCCTTTCCGAAAGACGCGGCCGAACAGGCGAAATTGCCCGCGCTCGGCTATCGCAACCTGACCGAGGCGCTGGCCGAACGCTTTCACACCACGCCCGAAACGCTCGTCGCGCTGAACAGCGCATCGACGCTGGTCGGCGCTGGCCGCCCGTTCCGCGTTCCCAACATCGCGGACATCGACCGATCGACGCTGGGCAAGGATTCGCGCGGCTGGAACGGGACGCTGGAACGCCTCGGCGTCGCGCCCAACCAACCCGCTGCGGCCAAGGTCGTCGTCGACAAATCCGAAGGCGTGCTGAAGGTGTTCGACGCCAGTGACAAGCTGATCGCGCAATTCCCCGCCACGATGGGAAGCAGCCGCGATCCGCTGCCGATCGGGACCTGGAAAATCCTGGGCGTCAGCCGCAATCCAGATTTCCACTACAACCCCAAATTGTTCTGGGACGTGAGCGACAGCAAAGAGACGGCGCTGCTGCAACCGGGGCCGAACAGCCCCGTCGGGGTGGCTTGGATCGACATCAACAAGCCGCATTATGGCATCCATGGCACAAGCGAGCCGCACACGATCGGTCGCGCCGAAAGCCATGGCTGCGTCCGACTGACCAACTGGGATGCAGCGCGGCTGGCGCAGATGGTGAAACCCGGGACGCCTGCCATTTTCCAGAACTGACGGAGAAAAGCGCGCACGATGCGGTTCGCGCGCGTCCGATCGGTGTCATGGCTCAGGGAATACGCCTCTCCGGGCACTCTCTTGGGCGCTGCCTCATATCGCGCAACGCATTTTGCAGTCGGTGCCTCATTCCCGAGGCTTGCCATTCATTGACCCGCTGATGATCCCCTTCGGCGACTGATCCGCCTGACAGCTGGGAAAAGGGCGCCGCTGCACAAACGGCCCGCAGCGCTAGTCACGAACATCCGGTCTTGGCCTTATCGTCGGCAAAAGCGGCGCGCGGTTCGAGCGTGCCCACTGCCGGTTGATTGCGTGCAGGATATGCAAGCTGTTCGCCGCTGCCGCCCAGATTTCGGCCTGCTCTACATCGCCAGCAGCGGCGCAGCGATCCGCCTCACGGCGCGCATATGCCGCTGCCGCTTCGCCATGTTCATCCTCCGCCGCAACAACAGCAATCCAAAAAGGATCCTCTTCCATCGTGACCCCCATCGTGCCCTTCACCCTAAGGCAAAAAGTTCCGGTCCATGGCGACATTCGCGTTAACCCAGGTTGCATCTGCGAGATTTTACGTGCGAAGTGGGATGTTTCCCCAGTCTCGCGCCGCCGGTGCAACTGGCCCGAAAATGAAGCGTTACACAAATGTGACATGCGCTTCCCGCCTAGCCCCTGCTCCGGCCACGGTTCCGCTGGCGATCAGTGCCATAGCGGGTGGTTGAATGGACCTGCTTAATCCCGACCTCTATTGGCCGATCTTGGGAGCGATACTGGCCAGCGCGATCATCGGGTCGGAACGCGAGTATCGCGCCAGTCCCGCCGGACTGCGAACCCATATCCTCGTCGGCCTGTCGTGCTGCCTGCTCATGCTCTCGGCAGTTCATCAGATGGCATGGCTCAATGATGCGCCCGTCGAAGTGGTGCGCATCGATCCGGTGCGCATGGCGCACGGGATCCTGACCGGGATCGGATTTCTCTGCGGCGGCGTCATCTTTCGGGAGGGATTCAACGTGCGCGGTCTGACGACCGCGGCGTCGCTGTGGATGACCGCAACGCTTGGCATATTGTTCGGAATCGGTTTCTATGAATTGGCGATCTTCGGCGCGGCCGCAACCGTGCTTGTGCTGGCGGCCGTCTCGATCACCGATCGGCGCTCTCCCCAGCAGCGCATCGTCCATCTGAAGGCGACGTATCGGCGGTCGGATGCGATCAGTGCCCGCGTGTTTGGCGCGCTGCTCGCCGAACATGGGCTGCGGGTCATCACCATCGATCAGGTTATGGCCAACAACGTCATAGAATTTGGCGCGGTCGCGCATGGCTATAGCGATGAGCGCGTCGATCGACTGGCCGACAGCCTGACCGGCAACCCCAACGTCACCGGTTTCGAGATCCGCCCTCAGCAAGGCTGACCAAAGCCCATACGCTCGTGACACAAGGCGTCAGGCAAGCACGGCCGATCCGGGCGAGTAGCCATCTTTTCGATGAGAAACGTTCGAAGGCGGGTTGCCCTTCCCGCGACACGATCGCCGACAATCGACTTTTGCGGGCATGTCGGTACGCTGCAAGCAAAGCACCCCACGCACCGGTCGCCTGTCCATCCGAAGGCAATGCCGCCGCCCGCTTCCGCCAAGTATCGACGCTACGAACCCTCGATTTTACCCCCGCCCTGGAAGGACCGGCGCAGATCTCGCACTGCTAACCGTCCGTCCTCATCGCCGACGACTGCCAGCGGGGCGCGCAAACGCGCGATGCCCGCAGGATAACAGAATCCAGGTTGCCAGAGGCCGTTGCTATCATGCTCGCCGGGCCAGGGCAGATCGCCCGCCGCGTCAATCGACCAGCGCCGAGTAGCCCGCTACGATTGGCCGATCGCCCTCGATCGTAATCAGGATATTGTCGCATCCGCCCGGCGTCTCGTCGGCGTCAGGCCCGACCTTGCGCTGACGCATTTCGCAGGCGCGCGCTTCATCTTCCAGGCGAAAACCATCTTCGCGGTCGGTTCGAAGCACCTGGCCGCGCGCGGCAAGTTCGGCAACGATTTCAGGGTCGGGGAGCCGGACGCGATGATAGGGATAGGGTCCCGAGGATATTGCATAGATCGAGGCGCCTACTGCATCGAGGAAGGCGGTGCGCGACGAGGTGAGGCTGCCATGATGGCCGACCACAAGCACATCGGCCTGCAGATCAGCAGCGCAGCAAGCGATCAGTTTTGCTTCGATGCTGCGCGGGCTGGGCGGCGTTGCGGGCGGTTCGCGTTCGCCGCCCTCGGCGTCGCCGGTCAGCAGGACCCGTTTGCCGCCGAGATCGAGACGGATGACGACGCTATTGCCGTTGGGGTCGGAATGCGGATGTGCGTCGCGATAAAGAAAGTGCATCGACGCCGCCGGGCCGAGCGCAACGGGCACTTCGCTCATCATTGCGGCCTGGTGCACGGTCACAGTCCCATTACAGCCGCTGCCGGAGAAGGTGACGCTCCGCGTCGCGTTCGATGCAATCGCGTCATGGTAGAGCGCCCCAGGTTCCGCCATCGCAGCTTTCAGAAAATGGCAGTAACCATCGGTCCTGTTGACGCGGCCCGACTCCCAGATGTTCGCGACCTGAAACCGCTCGAACACGCCTGGCATCAGTTGAAGATGGTCCTTGTGCGGATGGCTGAGGATCAGATGATCGATCCGGGTCAGGTCGGGTCGCGCCGCGCGGATATAGGCAACAACCCGGTTTTCATCGCCGCCGTGGAGATCGTCCTGGCTGCCGGCATCGTAAAGAAGCGCATAGCCCGGCCCCTCGACAAACACCGCAAGCCCGGTGCCGACGTCGATGACATGGACCTTGTGAGGAACTGCTGCCAGCGCCTCACCGCCAACGTCGGCGCGCACGATCGTCCAGGCCTTGCTCACATAGCCACGCGTGCCGTCCGCAAGCTCGACGATATACCAGCCGCTCACGTCACCGACGAGAGTCGCGCTTTCGCCAGGGCGCAGCCGGGCCAATATGGCGGTATCGGTCGATGGTCCTTCGCGAACCAGTACCGCGCTCGACACGCGCGCGCTGGGGGCGACGTCATCGGCAACAGCCGGTGCCGCGGTAAGCATGACCGCACCGAGCATCAGCGCTGCCAACCAGGATCGAAGGATCATGAAGCCCCTCCTTTCGCCCTCGTCCAAAGGCTCATCGTGCCGAACCCTCGCCCGTTCGCCACGACGACGGCGTATTCATAACTTCATCTAGCCGAACAACGAGCGAATTCCCGCAATCAGCCGGCAACGAACGATCCTGCGACCAGCACGGTCGCGAGCCAGAACAAGGCCGCGACGGCGCGCTTTCCAGTTCGATTTGCTGTCCATGATGCCGAGATGACACGGCAGGATTTTGTAGGAAAGGCCTTTCCTTCCGCATCGGCGATATCATTCCAGCCCCCTCGCCTGGTATCTCGGCAGCGGCGTTGCTATGGAAGCGCCGCCGCCTCGATCGGCGCCGATTAGCGGCTCTTGCACGGTTCAGTGCGACAAGCCCCCCTTATGTCCGGCCCGGCCAGAACGGCGAGCTTCCCCTGCTGGTCTTGGAGGTACTGCGCCGCGGGCGTGCGGATCATGCCCACCCGTATGGCCCGGAAGCAGCAATGAGCAGCGCGTGGCCTGTCCCCCGAAACAACGAATGGGGGGGGGGTGTATTCGCCCCACCCGACTGCCCCGCACCACCCATGCCGCCGGGGGGCCCCTGCCCCCCAAAACCCCGTGGGGCCGCTTTGGGGGGCGCCCCTTCCATTGTCTTGCTGCACGCGGAGACCTTAGCCGAGCACGACTCCCGCGAGGACGATCATGCTCAATTCTGCCGCATGCGGCGCGTGACAATGAGACATTCGACCACCTCCTTTCGCTTGTTGACGATGCGGCGAATATGACCGCTTTGGCCGATACTTCAAGCCCGACGCGCAGGTCCCTGTTGCCCTACGGTCGTTTAACGACGGCGTCCGTCACAGCTTCGGCTAGGACGCGATCGACAAAATATTAGGAAACGACAGAAAAATGTGAGTGCGCGGCAACGGCTTGAGATGCTTTCATCCGTGCGAACGAGACAACCTGCTGTGCAAGAATGTCCAGCTGTTGATTGATGTCACGATCGGCCACCTGGCCGTTGACATCGAAAAGTGGTTGGCTGGAGTTGGCGGCGACGCCAAGGGGAGTCGGCCAGCCGCGCAACGCATGCGTAATCGAGCGCAGCGTCGCAAGCGTACTGCCAGCAGCCTGCCAACCGCCGGCAACAGCAATTAGGCCAACGGCGCGTCCGTCGAAATAGGGCTGTGCGTCCAAGACCAGGTCTTGCACGTAATCGAGCGCATTCTTGACCACGCCCGACACAGTGCCGTGATAAGCAGGAGACGCTACGATGATACCGTCAGCTGTGCGCAAGGCTTCCAGCAGCGCTTGCGCCTTCGAACAGCGCTCGCTGCGGTGCGGAGCATATAGCGGAAGGTCGATAGCTTCGCCCGTAAAGCGCGCGCCATCGGCTCCATGTGCTTCGCAGCGCGCGAGTACATGTTGAAGCAAGCGCTCGGCTGAGCCGCCAGCGATCGCATTGCCCCCTAGCGCGACGATGCGGGGACGATGCGCGGAAACAGGGCGCTCGATCATGTCATTTTCCTCAGTTGAATGTCACCTGGCTACCGCCGCGCAGGAAAGCGATCGCGTTACGACGAAGATGGTTGGTGCCGGGATTGAGGATGGGTTCGGGCGAGTATTGCGCCAGATAGACACGGCGCATGTTCGGCGTCGAGTTCGATCCGGTCGCGTGGAGCGCGAGGCTGGAGAAAGCGACGACACTGCCGGCCGGCACTTCAAGCGTCACGCCTTCGCTATCACCGGTGTAGCCGACGAGGTCATTGCTACCGGGCTGACGCGTGTGGGCAACGATACCTTCGCGTGTTTCGGGCGCCTCTGAGAAAGGCAGGATCCGAACCGTGCCATTCGCGACGGTGGTGTCGTCGAGCGTGCACCAGCAGGTGAGGTACGGCTTGTGATCAACAGGGCCGCCATTGCCGACGACATAGCCTGAATCCTGGTGCCAGCTGAACGGCATGCCTTCGCTCGCGCCTTTCACGACATATTGGTCATAGAAGAAATAAGCATCGTCGCCGAGGGTGGCACGGCAGATATCGGCCATCGTCTCGCTGAACAGCATGTTGCGAAGACTAGGCTGGCGGCGCTGGCATTCGCCTGCGAAATAGCGCTTGCCCTTGTGGCTGATGCCGTCAACCTCGACGCCGAGGCTGTCGAGGCGCGCGTCCTCGCGGTCGATCACGCGGCCGCATTCCTCGCGGAGTAATTCCAGAAGCGGGCCTTCGAGGATGCGCTCGAATACCGCATAACCTTCGGTCGCGAACTGTTCGCGCTGGGCGGCGTAATCCATTCTCTCTCTCCCGGATGTTTCATTAAGCACCAAGTAGCGCATAATCGGCCATTGCATCCAATCGAATTGCATCACACTTTCATTCGTTTATACTATGGCTCATGCGAATGAGACAGGTTGAGGCGTTTCGCGCCGTGATGATGAGCGGGGGCATCACAGCCGCCGCGACGATGCTGAATATCAGCCAGCCCTCGGTCAGTCGGCTGATCGCGGACATGGAGCGCGCGGTGGGATTCCGGCTGTTCGACCGGCGCGGCGCACGCGTGCATCCGACCGCGCAGGCGCAGGCGCTGTACGAGGCAGTTCGGCGGAGCTATGCGGGGCTCGACCTGCTCGATCAGGCGGCGCGGCGCATCCGTGCGCATCCGGTGGGAACGGTACGGATTGCGGCGCTCGCCGCGATCGCGATGGCGATCCTGCCCGCGGTGATCGCGCGGTTTCGCATCCTTTATCCCGACATCAAGATCACGGTGGAATCGCTGGGCCAGCGGGCGATCGAAGAGCGCGTCTTTCTGGGGCAGGCGGATCTGGGCATCGGAGTCGATGCGCAGGGGCGCGAAGGAATTCGCTCGACCCAGCTCGCGCGCGCCGAATATGTCTGCATCCTGCCCGCGAACCATCCGCTTGCGACGCGGCCGCATCTCGGTGTTGCGGACCTGGCGGGAGAAGAATTCATTGGACCGATGCACGAGGCCGACGCGCTGTGGAACGGGATCGACGCCGCACTCGAAAATTCGGGCATCCCGGTGTCGCGGCGGCTTGAGACGCAACATTCGCAGATATTATACGCCTTTGTCGAGGCAGGGCTCGGCGTGTCGATTGCCGAACCGTTCAGCGCGCCTTTGTTCCACCGACTGGGCGTCGCGGTGCGCCCAATTGCGCCGCCGATCTATCTCGATTTTGCATTGCTTGAACCTGACATCGGGCCCACACCCGAGATCGTCGGGTGGCTGAACGCCGATGTAAAGCGCGAGACCGACGCGTGTCTCGCACATGTGAAGAACGTGGTTTCGTCCTCCTAGGTCCGTCTCCTTGGTCGTGGCTCGGACTCGATAGCGCCACGAGCAACTGCCCCCAGAGGGATCGAGAGTTGTCGAACCAGGTCCGGGAGGCGGAAGAAATTCTCGCCCCCGTCGATCAGCAATAGCGGCGTTAGAGACGGTGCGTTGTCCCAGCAGCCGCTCGCCCAGCCAAGAATGGAGATGCGACCAACTCGCTCCACAGCCACACCGCCTTCGCCTCGTTGCGGGAACGCAAATCAAACCCGGCTATTCGATCAAGCCATAGCATTTGGACATAACCCTGCGATTTTTCTCGATTGGACTGGTATGATTTTGCAGCGCATCCCTATGCGTGGCGGGTTGGCCTTCGGGCCGACCAGATGATTCTGGGCCGCGCACCCGCGGCTTCGCCATCGTTTCAAAGTCCAGGCGGGCAAATGATCCGCCGGACGCGAGTGGGGAGGTTTTCGATGACGACGACGTACAAGCTGGCTCTGACGCTTTCGACGACCATGGTGATGGCGTTGATCGCTGGCCCGGTCCACGCACAGGAGGCACCGACCGAAACCGACGCACCTTTCGCAAGCACCGACATCATCGTCACTGCGCAAAAGCGCGCACAGAATCTGCAGGATGTGCCGGTCGCGATCTCGGTCGTGTCGGGCGACATGCTCGAGCGATCGAATGTCAATTCAGCCGAACAATTGTTCCAGCGCGTCCCGACACTGACCTTCCGCAAGGGTAACACCAACAAGGATTCGGCGCTGTCGATCCGCGGCGTCGGCACGATCAGCTTCTCTTCGGGAGTCGAGCCGTCGGTGTCGACAGTGATCGACGGCGTCGTCTATGCGCGAACTGGCCAGCAGACCTCGGACTTCCTCGACGTCGAACGCATCGAAGTGCTGCGCGGCCCGCAGGGCAGCCTCTTCGGCAAGAACGCCAGCGCCGGCGTTATCAATATCATAACCCGCGAGCCCGAAAACGAGCTGGGCGGATACATTGATGCCTCGTGGTATGAGGGCAATGAATATCGCATCCGGGGCAGCATCGGCGGCCCACTCGGCGACGGCGTTAGCGCCTCGCTCACGGGTTTCTGGTCGCAGTTCGATGGCAACGGAAGAAATCTGTTCAACGGCAACAAGGTCAACGGATATGAACATTGGGGTGTTCGCGGCAAACTGATCGCCGAACCCACCGACACCGTGAAAATTACACTTATCGCCGATTATTCCAAGAACAGCGACAACGGTTTCGCCGACAGCATTGGTACCGTTTTCCCGTCGGCGTTCAACAATGCGGTGTTGATTCCCAGCCTTGCGCCGTTGACGCTTGATGGCAAGAACAAGGACATCGACAACGACCTCGATCCCTATACCAAGGACAAGAACAGCGGATTATCGGGGCAGATTGACGTCGATCTTGGCGCGGCGACGCTGACATCGATCACCGCATACCGGCACTGGTATAATTTCCAGGTCCGCGACGGCGATTTCCGGTCTGATTCCCCGACCAATGTCAACACCGGTACCGCGGCGGGTGATTTTCTGCTCCACGATCTTGGCGACCTGAAATTTGACCAGTTCACGCAGGAGCTACGCATCGCGTCGGCCAATCCGCAGTTTCTGGAATATGTCGCGGGGCTTTACTATTATCACACCAAGGAAGTCGATTATTTCAACCGCGTCGTGACGACGTGCACCGCTTCAACCCTTCCGACGGTCGGTGGGCTTACCCCCTGCGCACCGGGATCCTCGACCTATGTGACCAATCGGGGCGATGCCGATTTCACCACCAAGCTGACAAGCTATTCGGCGTTCGGCCAGCTGACCGCCAATTTCACCGACGCATTGCGAGGCATCGCAGGGCTGCGTTATACTGAGGATAAGGTCGCGTTCGACTTTGCCCGGATTTCGACGTCCACCGCCGCGTTTCCGGGCGTCAATCCTGCTTTTTCTGCTTCAGGTTCGGTCAAGGACAATGGCTGGTCGGGCAATGCAGGCCTGCAATATGACGTCAGCGACGACGTCATGGCCTATGGCATGTACACGCGCGGCTACAAGGGGCCGGCGCTCAACGTCTTTTTCAACATGCTGGCACGCGACACGGGCGGGATCGCGCCTGAAAAGGCCGATGCGTATGAAGTCGGCCTGAAAACGCGCTTGTTCGACCGCCGGCTGACACTGAACATCGCGGCCTTTTATGCCAAATATGACAATTATCAGGCCAATTTCCTCGACCTGGTTGCCGGACAGGTCGTCACGCGCTTGACCAACGCGGGCGAAGTATCGACGCGCGGCATCGAAGTGGATTTCAACGCCGCGATCACCGACGATCTCTCGCTGTCGGGTGGCTTCAATTATACCGATGCACACATCAACAAGTTCATTTGTCCGGCAGGCGCCGCGATCACCTGCGCCGATGCCATCAACGGCAAGCCGCTGCCATTTGCGCCAAAGTACAAGGGCACGGTGACGATGGACTGGCGCCTGCCGCTGAACATCGACGGTTTCAACGTCGATCTGAACAGCTCGCTCGTCTATCAAAGCAAGACCAATTTCGACATCAACCAGAATCCCAACGCGTTTCAGAACGCCTATGCAATCTGGGATGCCGGGATCAAGGTGAGCACCGACGACAATAAATACAGCCTGTCGTTCATCGTCAAGAACCTCACCAACAAGCAATTCGTCATCCAGCGCATCCCGAACGGCACGAGCTTTATGCGCCAGATCACGCCGCGTGATGCCGAACGGTATTTCGGCGTGACCGCGCGGATGAACTTCTAAATCTCATCCTTTCCGGCGCGCGGCCCCGTACGCCGCCCCCCACACGCAAAAAGGAAA
>NZ_JAIBES010000092.1 GCF_019459305.1 Sphingopyxis sp.
CCCGAGGGGGGCAATATCGTGTTCTAACCCCACCGCGCGGGCTCCAACAAAATATATACGATGAACATCCAGGGGTCGAACCAGCAACGGATCAGCTTTGGCGGGGGCCGCGCCGCGACCCCCGAATGGGCGCCGCGCGGCGACCTGATCGCCTTCACCCGCATGGGCGGCGGCGAATTCCGTATCGGGGTGATGACCCCGTCAGGCGGCGGTACGCGCCTGCTGACCAACAGCTGGCAGGATGAAGCACCGACCTGGTCGCCGAACGGGCGCGTCATCCAGTTTTTCCGGACTACGCCGGGGCGCGAGGGCAAATCGAGCCTGTGGCAAGTCGACCTGACCGGCGTCAATTTGCGCCGCCTGCCGACCCCGCAGGATGGATCGGATCCCAGCTGGGGTCCGGTGCTGCCGTGACAAACAGGAACCAAAATGCCCTGCTGGGGTTCCATCATCGGGTTCTGAATAGGCCGTTTCTGGCCGTTGAACGGAAAAATTCAACAACAACAAGAGGACAGACGACATGACGATACGCAAGAGCACCGCGATGATAGCGGCGATCACCATGCTTGCCGTTGGCGCCTGCGCAAAAAAGGCGCCCGAAACGCTGCCCCCCGTCCCGGAAGGGACCGGCACCGACACCGGGACCGATACAGGCACCGGCGTGATCCCGGGATCGCAGGAAGATTTCATCGCCAGCGTTGGCGCCATGGGCGACCGCATCTTCTTTGGCTTTGATCAGTATAATGTCGATTCCGAGGACATGGCGACGCTGCAAACCCAGTCGCAGTGGCTGCAGCGCAACCCCGCGGTCCGCGTCACTCTCGAAGGCCATGCCGACGAACGCGGCACCCGTGATTATAATATCGCGCTCGGCGAACGCCGCGCCAATGCCGCGAAAAATTATCTCGCCTCGCTGGGCGTTGATCCGTCGCGGATCAGCGTCATCAGCTATGGCAAGGAACGTCCGGCCGAAATCGGTTCGACCGAAGAAGCCTATGCGCGCAATCGCCGCGCGGTAACGGTCATCATCGGCCGCTAAGCAACGGCCAGAGCGGCACCGTCGCGAATGCGGCGGCGCAGGCAAAAACACCGAAGGGGACCGGCCGATGAGCAAGCGGCGGGTCCCCTTTTTGTTGGACCACGAGCGCCCAGACGATGCCACCGAGGCTGGCGACCAGCAACATCAGCGGCAGCGCCTGCCATCCAAGCCAGCACCCGATCGCCGCGACCAGCTTGGGATCGCCGCCCCCCATGCCCTCCCCGCCGCGGGCACGGCGATAGGCCCAGGCGATGAGCGTCAACGCCCCGCCACCCGCGAGCGCGCCGATCCAGCGATCGAGCAGCGGCGCGCCGAGCAGCGGCCCGGCGAACAGCAGGCCGGCCACCGCTAGCACCGCGCTCAGCCGATCGGGAAGCCAGAGATGCCGCGCATCGAGCAGGGCGAGCGGCAGCAACACCCAACCGAACAACGCCCACAACCAGCCGGACGTCCCCGGCATGGTCGACAGCGCAATTACGCCGATCAGTGCCGATCCCAGCTCGACACGCCAGTGAAAAGGATCAATCGCTGCGCGGCACTTTCGACAACATCCGCGCGCCATCATCGCCGAAAGCAGCGGCACGAGATCCGCCACGCCGAGCGGCCGCCCACACCCGTCGCATTGCGACCGCCCGAACACCGAACGCCCGGCAGGCCAGCGCAGCACCAAAGTCGCGATAAAGCTGCCGAGGACCAGTCCAATCAACGCGGCAAAAGCGACGCCCATGCCAAAGGGCAAGGCATCGAGGATCGTCACGTCAGAAGCGGCCCGTGGTCGCCAGCACGAATCCGCCCGAACCGGCCTTGAAGCCCAGCATCGCCAGCGCCGCCGCCATTGCCGGATCGCGATCGACATTGATCGCGAACTGTGCCCGATACGCGCCGCTGCCGTCGAACGACAAGGTCAACCGCTCCATCCCCGACTGGCTGGCAAGCGCCGCCTGCGCCCGCCCGCCCACGCACGTCAGCGGTCCCGACAGGCCGCGCGACAGGTCGAGTCCGGCGATCGGCGCGGTGACCGCCAGCTGGATGCGCCCGCTCGCGCTGGTGCATTTCCCGACGCCATCGAACCGCAGCGTCGCACCTTCGAAGCGGATCGTATCGACCGGTATCATCCCCAACCCGCCCGACATCGACGTCGTGCCGTTGACGTCGGATACCCCGCGCGGGCTGCTGCCGTGCAGCTGCCCCGCCAGCGCGCCGAGCCGCTCGTCGGTGCGCGAAAAAGCAAGTTCGGTGTCGCCGCCGAGCAGCGCCAGCGGCGACAGGCTGGCGCCCACCGTGCCGAGCGGCAGGGCGCCCAGCCGCGCATCGACCAGCTCGCCCGCCCACACCGATCCGCGCACCTCGCGCGCCGTCACCCCGGCATCGGTTGCGCCCGACCACGCCAGCGCCAGCCGCATCGGGAAGGTCGCGATGATCAGGATCAGCGCCAGCAGCAGCGCCGCGATGCGCCAGCGTTGCCGCATGCTCATTGGCCGCCCTTTCGAAGTTCGGCGGTGAGCCCGACAGTGCCGTCGGCGGCAGGGGTGATCGTCAGCTGGTCGATGACAAAGCCCTGCCCCTCGAGCGACGCCAGCCAGTCGGTGAGTACTGGCGCGCGCGCGGTGGCGATCGCGATCGTCGCCTGCCCCGCGCCGCGCGCCTCGTTGCGATCGAGCGTCAGCCCGATCTCGCTCGCCGACTGCGCCAGATATTGATCGATAGCCACCGCATCGACCGCGGTCGCAACCGATTTTGCGGGACGCGCCGCCAGCAACTGCACCTTCGCCGCGACCCGACCTTCGCGCTCAATCGCCGCGCGATGCTGGTTTTCGAGATCGACAAACGCTGCATAAGCCGGGCGGCCGAAACCCCACAGGATGACGCTCAGCGCCAGTGCCCCTGCGATGCCAACCAGCCAGCGTTCGCGCTGCGACAGGCCCCGCCACCAGTTTTTCAATCGCTCGGTCATGGCACCGCCCGGATCGTGATATTCGCCATCTGCTGGCCGTCGCTGCCCGCCATCGGCTGCGCCGTGACGCGGTACCCGCGGGCCTGAAGCGCGAGCAGCACTGCGTTGATGTCCTCAACCCGCGGCGCCGCGAGCGGGGTTGTGAGTGTGCCGTCGGTGCGGTGCGACAGCGCCTTGAGCGCGACGCCCGGTGTGTCGCTCATGGCATCGTAAAGCGCCGATGCAGGAACCGAAAACGCCAGCGGGCCGCCACCCGCCGCCGCGAGCCGCCGATCGAACTCGGCCTCGGCCGCGGTGGCATCGGGCGCGGTCACGCCAGCCTTTTTGGCCATTGCAACCACTGCATCGTCGGCTCGGGCGCTGTCGGACGAGAGGCGCACGGCATGGGTGATCGGGATCAGGAGGCTGACGATAAGCAGCGCGATCGCCAGCCGCTTGGCCAGCCCCAGCAGCGCCGGGTCTAGCGACCAGTTGCGCTTCGGCTTCCAGCCGCCACTGAGCAGGTCGAGCGGCGGCGCAGCCAGCGTCATCAGCAACGCCTCGCGCATCCGGTCGGAATCAAGCGGCGCAATTGTGTGACCGCCCGCAATCAGCGGGTCGAGTTCGGGATCGGACACATAGGCATGATCGGCCGCCCGCACGATCTGTTCGCCGCCAACCTCGGCGGACCACAGGCTGTCGGGTTCGGGCGGCGGCACCGCGGCGGCCGCCGGGACAATCGCGGCCGGCGACAGGTCGCGCGCCTTGAGCCATGCGGACCATGCAGTCATCGCCGCGTGTGTCGTCACCGCCACCGGCACCGCCTGCCCGGCTTCGATCGGCTGACCCGCGACGATATGCAGCAAGGCACCATCGCCCAGACTGTCCTTCAACGTATCGACCCGCGCCGCCGATGCCGCCTGCGCCGGCGCCGCATCGGGATAATGCCGCCAGCGCAAGGGCACGTCGGCGGCTGGCGCCAATGCGATCAAGCGGTCGTCGGGACTATCGTCCTGCGGCTTTTCCCATGCGTCGACCCAGCCATCGTCCTGCCCGCTGTCCACGATGACACCGTCGTCGACGCGCAGCCAAGCAGGCGGCGGCGCATTTTCGTCACCGAGCGCCGCTACCGGAGGCAACCAAAGAACCAACGTGCGGGACATATCAGTCGCTCTCGCCCCAATCGCGGCGGACAATGACCGGCGCAGCCTGTCCGGCGGACGGCGCCCCGCCGTTGGCGTCGATGAGCGAAACTGCCGTCAAAAACCCGTCCCCCATCGTCACATTCGTCGTCAGCGTCAGCCAGCGGCTGGTCACCCCCGCCTGTTCGGCCACCTCGGTCGGCGGGTCGAACTGCGCGAGCGGACCCGACTGCCAGAATCGCACGCTGCTGCCATAGCCGCCCGCGGGCCGCGCCGCCAGCGCTGCGCGAGCGTCGGCGAGCGTCAATTCGCCGGGCAGCAGCATTGCGACCAGCGGCGCCTGCTCTGACGCCAGCGTGTTGACGTTCAACCGCACCGGATCGGTCACCGGCAGCACGCAGATCCAGGGTTTGAGCCGTGCATAGATTTTGGGCGTCATCCCCCGCACCGCGCGCAACTCGCTGATGTCGGCCATCTTGCGGTTGGCGGCCAGATAGGCGCCGGGCAGCGACCGATAGACATTGTCCTCAGCGCCGAGCGGGCCGTCGTTGCTGTCGCTGTCGATCCAGTCGGCGGTGGCGCCGGCAATCGCCTGCGCCTGCGCGGCATCGACGCCGAGCAACAACATCAACTCGCCGAACTGACGCATCGACCCCGATCGCTGGCTGAAGCGTCCCGGTACCGTCTCGGCAACCAAGCTGTTGAGGTTGAAGCAATTGTTCGCGTCGGTCAGCCGCGCACTGCCGCTCCCGTTCGGCAGCGGCAGGACGAACTCGCGCCCCAGCCAGCCACCCGCGAGCGTCAGTTTGGCGGGATCTCGCCCGACCAGGTCGGCAACGCGGCGCAGCGCAATCTGTTCGGCGGCAAAGCTGTAGGCGCGCCCCTGATCGACCGTCGCAGCGCTGCCCGCGATGCGGGTCGCGAGCGTCAGCCGGTCGAGGGCGGTCGCCGCGATCACGGCCATCACCGCGACGAGCAACAGGACGGTGAGCAGCGCGGCGCCGCGTTCATCGGGCGGACGGCGGATCATGGCGCCGAGTTCTCTGCCGCTGGCGGCGGCGGCAGCGTCGGCGCGGTCAGGAACAACATCGTCAGCGCCTCGCGCACGGTTCGCGACACGCGCACCTCGACCGCGCGCGGCAGGCGGTCGCCGGGTTCGGAGCCCCAGTTTTCGCCCCAATTGCCGGTCTCGTCGCGATAGCGCACCGCGACCGTTGTGACCTCGCCCAGCAGCCGGTCGCCTTCGCTCAGCGCAGTGCCGTCGAGCATCGGCTGCGTCGCGCGCCGCCACTCGTTGCCGACGAGCGCATAAGCGACCCGTTCGACCGCGGGACGCGGCGATCCGTCGAGCGCAGCCGCGCCGCCATGGACGAAAGCGAAGCCCGTCGATGACCCGATGAAGGCGGGCACCGCCTCGCCCGCCGGCCCGCGCGTCGATCGCTGGACCGCCTGCGCGAGGTCGTTCGCCATGACCGCGCGGAGCCGATTGACCCCGCCCATCGCCTTCAACCGCGTCTGCACCGCATCCTGCGTATCGACGCTGCTGCGTAGCAGGCCGACGCCAATCGCCGCGATCGCGGCAAACAGCGACAGCGCTACGAGCATCTCGATGAGGGTAAAGCCGCGCTCGCCCTTCATCGCGACGGCCGGATGATCGTCAGCGCCGCCTGACCGCGCCCGCTTTCGGGGCGCACGATCAGGTCGATACGCAGCAGGCTGTCGTCGGCGGTCCGCGCCACCCGCTGTTCGACACGCCAGTTGCGTCCGGCGTTGGCGACGCCGATCGCGCTACTGCCGATCGTCGGCGGCGCCGGGTCGGTCCATAGTTCAACGGCGCGATTCTGCGCAACGATGCCCGCGATCGTGCTTTCGTCGAGATCGCCCGCGGTGCGCACCGCAAAAGCATCAAGGCGGACGAGCGTCAACGCGGCGATGCTGATGACGCTGAGTGCGACCAGCATTTCGAGCAGGGTGAAACCGTGTTCGCGCTCATTCGCCACGGCTGACCTCCCCAGTCGCCGACACACGAACAATCTCGCGCGCATCGCCGCCGCTCAGCACGACGACCTGCGGGGTCGGGCTGGTGCCGACGCGGTCGAACAATATGCGAGCAGCGCCCTGCCCGCCGCCCGCCGCAAAACGAACGTCGCTGGGCCAATTGCGCTGGGTGAAGGCACGGCCGGGCAGCGGCTGCCATTCGCCCGCGATCCGGCGTTCGAAGCCATAGCCCGAGGGGGCAAAGTTGACAGCGACGCTGCGCCCCTCGATCACCGCGATATCGCGCGCACCAGCCAGCCGCGCCGCGAGCCGGTCGGCCTCGCTACGCACGCTGCGTTCTTCGCCGGGAATTGTCAGTACGACAGCGGTGGCAGCGAGCGCCATGATGGCGAGCACGACCATCAGCTCGACCAGCGTGAAGCCGCTGGTCCCCATCTTGCGATGGCGACGCGCTGATGCCTTAGCTGTCTCCGCCACGAATATCTGCATTGTCGTCGGTTCCGCCCGGCGCACCATCGGCGCCCAGCGACCAGACGTCAAATGCTGCGCCGTTCGGGCCAGGTGCCTGGTAATTATAAGGACGCCCCCACGGATCGTCAGGCAGTTTCTTGATATAGCCGCCGCGGCGGTACCGCTCCGGCTGCGTGAGCGACGGCGGCGGTGACGATAGCGCGTTCAACCCGTCGCTCGTCGCCGGATAGGTCAGATTGTCGAGACGATATTGTTCGAGTGCGGTTTCCAGCGTCGCGATGTCGGCCTTGGCCTTGGTTACCATCGCGCGGTCCTGGCTGGGTAGGACGTTGATCATCACGACGGTGGCGAGCAGCCCGATGATGAAGATGACGACCATCAGCTCTGTCAGGGTAAAGCCGCGCTCGTCCTTCTTGCGGCGGCGGGCGGACGTCGGGCGCGACGGATCGAGCATCAGGCGAATGAAAAGCTGCATCAGCGACATTTATTATATTCCGGCAAGATTCTGCAACTGAAGGATCGGCAGCAGAATGGCGAGGATGATCAGGGCAACGCATGACCCCATAAGGACTATTATGACAGGTTCGAGTAACGCCATCGACGCCGCCGTGAAGCGGTCGAATTCGCGCTCCAGATAATCGGCGGCGCGTTCGAGCATGACTTCAAGCCGCCCGGCGCTTTCGCCGCTGGCGGTCATATAAACGAGCAGCGGCGGAAACACCCCGGCATCGCGGAGCGCCGCCGACAGGCTGCCCCCGGCGCGGACCTGATCGACGATGGCGGCCGTCGCACTGGCGAGCGCGGCGTTGCGGATCGTCGGCAACGTCAGCCGCAGGCCATCGACCAGCGGCAGGCGGCTCGACACCATCGTCGCCAGGGTGCGTGCAAAACGCGCCGCATAGAGGTCGCGAAGAAGGCGCCCGAACAGCGGCAACCGCAGCAGCCGCGCATCGACGCGCGCCTTGAACGCCGGACGGCGCATCGCGGCGACCCAGCCAAAACTCGCCGCGGCGATCAGCAATGCGATCAACCACCACCAGTTCGCGGCAAAGCTGGAGATCGCGATCACGGCGCGGGTCAGGAAGGGCAATTGCTGGCCGACGTCGGTGAACTGTTCGACAACGCGTGGGACAACAAAGATCATCAGCGCCGCGACGACTCCGATCGCGACCACCGCCAGCACGATCGGATAGGCTAGCGCCGCGATCAATTTGCCGCGCACCTCGGCCTGGCGTTCGAGCAGATCGGCGAGGCGCGCGAGGATGGTGGTCAGGCTGCCCGTCGTTTCGCCCGCCGCGACCATCGCGCGATAGAGCGGCGGGAAGCTGGCGGGTTGGCGCGCCATCGCATCGGCGAGGCGGCGGCCTTCGAGCAGCCCGGCATGGACGTCGCCAATGATCGTGCGAGCGCTTTCGGCCTCGCTCTGGCGGGTCAGCGTGCGCAGCGCCTCTTCAAGCGGCGCGACCTCCGCCAGCGTTGCCAGCTGGCGCGTGAACAGCGCGAGTTCTTTGCTGCTCAGCCGCGCGCGGCGGAAGGCGAGGAGCGAGCGGCTGGCGGGTTTCGCGCCTGCCGCCTCGACCGCGACGATATGGAATTTGCGCCGGACCAGATCGGCGCGCGCGGCATCGTCGTTGGCGGCGGTCAGCCGTCCCTTGCGCTCGCGGCCCTGCGGATCGATCGCCACATAGCGATAATCAGGCATCGATTTCCTCGCGCCGAGCGATGCGGATCGCTTCTTCGGCGGTCGTCAGCCCCTTGGCGACCATCGCGCGCGCCGCCGAGGCAAGCGTCGGCGATTTCAGGAAGGCGTGGCGCGTGATCATCGCCTCGTCGCCGCCGTTGTAGATGTAACGGCGCACGGTTTCGTCGACCTTGATCGCTTCGAACACGCCGATTCGGCCCTTGTAGCCGGTGCCGCTGCACTGCTCGCAGCCCTTGGGACGCCAGATGACGGTGCCGATGTCGAGCCCGAGCATGGCGGCGACGCTGTTGTCGGCTTGCACCGGTTCGCGGCAATGATCGCAAAGTTTGCGCACAAGGCGCTGCGCGATCACTGCGCGCAAGGTCGATGCCAAAAGAAAAGGCTCTACTTTCAGATCTTTAAGCCGAGTGATTGCGCCGACTGCATCATTGGTGTGAACGGTCGACAGCACGAGGTGGCCGGTCAGCGATGCCTGAACCGCAATATCGGCGGTTTCGCGGTCGCGGATTTAGCCAACCATGACGACATCGGGATCCTGGCGCAGGATGGCGCGCAGCCCGGCGGCGAAGTCGAGCCCGACCTTGCTGTTGACCTGCGTCTGACCGACCCCGTCGACGGCATATTCGACCGGGTCTTCGACGGTCAGGATGTTGCGCTGGCCGTCGTTCAATTGCTTGAGCGCCGCATAGAGCGTCGTCGTCTTGCCCGATCCGGTCGGCCCGGTGACGAGGATGATGCCATTGGGTTCGGCGAGCGCCTCGCGCAAAATCTGGTCAGAGGTGCCCGACAGGCCGAGCACATCGAAGTCGATCCCAGCGGCATCCTTGTCGAGAATACGCATCACGACCCGCTCGCCCGCGCGACTGGGCAAGGTCGATACGCGCACGTCGACCGCCTTGCCCGCGAGCGTCAGCCCGATGCGGCCGTCCTGCGGCACGCGGCGTTCGGCAATGTCGAGCCGCGCCATCACCTTGATGCGGCTGACCACCACCGGCGCGACGTGCGGGGGCATGCGCAGATGTTCGCGCAACACGCCGTCGGTGCGCATTCGTACCACCAGCCCGCTTTCATAGGGCTCGATATGGATGTCGCTGACCCCCTGCCGAACCGCTTCGGCGATGATTGCGTTGATCAGTCGGATCGCGGGGGCGTCGTCGGCGCTATCGAGCAGGTCTTCGGCGCTGGGCAGGCTGAAATCGATGTCGTTATTGCCTACCGACCCCGCCACCGCCGCCGCCGAGCTGTCGACCGCATAATGGTCCGACAGCAGTCGGTCGAAATCGGCAACGCTCGCGGTCGCGACGCGCAGCGGCTGAGCCAGATAGCGCTTCACCTCGATCAGCACCGCGGGATCGGCATCATCACGCAGCGTGGCCAGCCACGCTCCGCCCTCACCCGGTGCGATCACGACGCCGTGCTGGCGCGCAAAGCCATAGGGAATATCCACCGGCGCCGGGGGGGCAGCGTTCGGTTCGGGATTGGTCACGGATAGTCTCCGGTCGGCGGCGCGGGCGCGTTCGAGATCGACGGTGGGACGTCGGTCGAAATCACGCGGCCATCGGGGCCGCGCAGTTCGGGCAGATTGACCGGGCCGACGGTGATGTCGGCGGCGGTCGCCTCGGTCGGCACGGGCGGCACCGCGCCCAGATAATCGCGCACCAACGTGTCGATCGCTGGCTCCTCATCGGGATTCCGGCGGAGCTGGAAGTCGCGAATATAGCCGTAGCGCCGAGCGGTCAGCGCGGCATTGTCTTCGCGGCTACGCAAGATTGTCGGGCGGATGAAGACCATCAGGTTCGTCTTCGACCGCGTCCGGCTGCGCGATTTGAACAGCTCGCCGAGCAGCGGAATATCGCTAAGCAGCGGCACCCGCTCGATCGTCCGCCGTTCATCGTCGTTGAGCAAACCGCCGATCGCCAGGATTTCGCCATCGTCGACAGTCAGCACGGTTTCGAACGAACGCTTGTTGATGATCAGGTCGCTGTTGCGCGACGACACCGGCCCGGCGACGCTCGACACTTCCTGACGCAAGAACATCTTGACCTCGCCCGCGGCATTGACCTGCGGCGTCACCTCCAATTTGATGCCGACTTCCTCACGCTGAACGGTGCGAAATGCATTTTCGAAATTGTCGCCGAGTTTTTCGCCGGTCGTGATCGGGACATCCTGCCCGACAAGGAACTTTGCCTGTTGGTTGTCGAGCGTCACAATATGCGGCGTTGCGAGCAGGTTCGACGTCGTGTCCGATTTGATCGCATTGATGATTGCGCCGAAAATCGTGTTCTTGCCAATATCGCCCGCAAAACCCGCAAAACCGCCCGTCGCCGCGAGCAGCGACGCCGCCGCGGCTTCCTGTAAACTGTTGCCGAGCGAGCTGTTCGTTTGCGTTACCGTCGTCGTTCCGTTGACCGTCGTGGTTTCCTGCGACAGCTGATTGGCGGCATAGGCACCACCCAGCGTCAGGATATTGGGCGATGCATTGCTGTAACTGGTCGCGACAAACGGAATATTCTTGCCGCCGAGCAGGAACTGGACGCCAAGGCGTTTGGCCGCATCGTCGCCGATTTCGACCACAATCGCCTCGACCAGCACCTGTTCGCGGCGGCTGTCGAGCTGGCGGATCAGCTCGCCGAGCATCCGCTGCACCTCGGGATTGGCAGCGACGATAATCGCATTGGCACCTTCATAGCGGGTGACAATCGCGGGGCCGCGCGTTGCGATACTGCCGCCCCCGCCGCCTGTCGAAACCGGCGTCGCGGCGGGTGCGGGAGACGCAGTCGCGCCGTCGCTGCCCATTGTCGATGCCGAAGGCAGTGCCGCCTTCTGCGCCGGGTCGCTGCCGCCGCCGACCAGTTGCTGTAACGTCGGGAGCAAGGTTTCGGCATTGGCGTGCGCAAGCCAATAGACGCGCAGCTCGGTGCCCGATCCGGCGCGCTGGTCGAGCTCGTTCGCCATCTGGACGAAGCGAGCGACCAGCGCCTGGTCGCCGCGCAGCGCAATCGCGTTGCTGCTGTCGATCGGCACAATCGCGACCGGCGCCGCGGCCCCCTCACCCGCCGACGGCACCAGCGCCTGCAAGGCGGCGGCGATTTCGCGTGCGCCGGCGTTTTTCAGCGTGACGATCTGGCTGGTCGAACTGTCGCGGTCGATGCTCGACGCAAGCGAGCGGATGCGGCGGATATTGTCGGCGAAGTCAGCGACGACCAGGCTGTTGGCATTGCGGTTGGCGGTCAGCGACCCCTGCGCGCTGACCAGCGGGCGCAGCGTTTCAACCGCAGCGACGGCGTCGATATGGCGCAGCCGGATAATTTCGGTGACGAACTGGTTCTGCGCCGCGCCGCGGCTGCCGATGCGGCCGGGCTGCGCGGCGGCACCGTCGATCGGCTGGACGCGGTAGCTGCCGTTGGGGCCGGGCACGGCGACAAGGCCGTTCGAGCGTAGGGTCGACAGGAAAATCTCGAAATATTCGCTGCGCGACAATGGCCGGTCGGTCACCACCGACACCTTGCCGTTGACGCGCCCGTCGATGACGAAGGTCCGTCCGGTAATCCGCGCCGCGTCCTGAATGAAGGCACGGATGTCGGCGTCGCGGACGTTGAGCGTATATTGAGCGACCGCCGGTGCCGGCGTGGCAGAAACCAGCGCGGCGGCAAGCATCAGGGACAGTTTAATGCGCATATAACCTATTGCTTCGAGAGGAAAATGGCGACGGGAACGACGCTGGCGCCCCGTTCGACTTCGAGCGATATCCGCGCGCCGGGCGCGATCTGGTTGGCGAGCGCGGCAGCATCGCTCGCCGAGCCGATCGGGCGGCCGTTCACCGAGCGGATGACATCGCCGGGACGCAGGCCCGCAGCACGGAATATCGCGCCATCGCCCTGTGGCTGGACGACCAGTCCGGTGACGCGGCCATTTTCGGTGCGCGGCGCAAAGCCGACCCCGGCCCTCAGGCTTTCTGGCGACATTTCGCCGCTCGCATTGGTACCACTGGCTGCGGCCAATCCGATTTCGGGGGTCGGCGCGGGAAGCGGGGTGGAAGCGTTGGCGACTGCAGCCTCGCCGCTCTGATCGAGGAACAGGCTTTCGCGCGCGCCGCCGCGGTCGAGCAGCACATGGTCGAAGGCGACTCCGACCAACCGCACGCCCGGTGCGACTTCGTCGCCGACGGCAAAGCTGGATTGCACCCCGTCCTCGCCCGCAATGATCGCCGAGCCGCCGCCGGTCGCTTCGTTGATGTTGATGCCAAACAATGTCAGGCCGAGCGCCGTGACGGTGGCCGAAGCCGGACCCTGCGGCGCGCTGCGAAAGAAGGGGTCAAAACTGGCGAACAGTGCGCGGCGTTCGGCGGGCGAGGCGATGACCGCGGCCTGCGGCTGCCAGGCGCCGAGCGGCGACAGCGGGGTGATGACGGTCCAGAGCAGGCGGACGAGCTGCCAGATCAGCAAGGCGCCGAGCACCGCAGCGAACAGAAACGGCCCAATCTCGCGCGGCGAGCGGCGACCCGCGCGCAGCCATACGGGCAAGCCGCGCGGCAACCTTACGGCCGATCCGGACATCAGCGTCGCCATGAATCTATTCTATCCCCCCGAGGCTGAAATTGCCGTCGCGAATCGCCTAGGGACGATTGGTGACAATCAGTTGACGGGAAGATTACAGTTTTTTGACGTGCGGGCGAGTCTGGTGGTGCTGCTTGCCGTCATTAAGCCCCTCCCCTGAAGGGGAGGGGTGGAGAACCATCAGAACTTCAACGAAGCGCTCAGCGAGAACGTCCGGCCGAGCTTGTAGCGGTTGAGGAATACGCGGTTGTCGCCGTCTTCCTGAACTTCCTGATATTTGCGCCCGGTCAGATTGCGCGCCTCGAACTTCAGTTCGATTTCCTTGTTCAGCAGGTTGATCCCCTGCCGCGCGACGAAATCGACCGAAATGCCCGGCTTTTCGCGAATGTCGGGCTGGCCCGACGGACCGCGACTGGTAACGCGCGGACTGGCATAGGTCACGAGGATCGTCTGCTGCGACAATTTGTCCTGATCCTCGAGCCCGATCTGGAAATTGACCAGATGGTCCGACTGGCCGGTCAGCGGCGAACCGTCGAAGAAGAAGTCGGCGGCGTTGAGGGTGACCCCGTTGATGATTGTGGTGTCCCCCGCCCCGACCTTAATTTCAGACTGGGTGTAGGTATAGTTGCCGATCAGGACAAGGCGGCGGCTTTGCCAGAATGGCGCGTCCGATATCTTGTCGAGCGCGAAATATTTCTGAACCTCGACCTCTCCGCCAAGCAGCGTCGCCTTGGGCGCGTTGGCAAAGCTCGAATTCGCCACCGAGTCGGTGCTGATCGACGTGTAGGTTTCGATCGGGTTATCGATCGATTTGTAGAAACCTGCCACCGTCAGGCGCTGATCCTTGGCGAAATACCATTCGTAGCGCACTTCGGCGTTGAGCAGCTCGCTGTCGATGAGTGACGGGTTGCCGCGGAACTGGCGGTTCGATTCAGGATCCTGATAAATTTGCGCGATCAACTCGCGGAACTGCGGACGCGCGATCGTCTTCGATCCATTGACGCGCAGTTGCATGTCGGGCGCCACTTCCCAGGTCAGCGTCACCGCGGGCAGCCAATAGTCATTGCTGAGGTTGGTCTGTACGATGGCGCTCCCGCCCGTGCCGAAAATGTCGATCGGGGCAACGCTCTGCTTGGCGTCCTCATAACGGACGCCGGCGTTGATATTCACCCCTGACATCAGCTCGGCCTGGATTTGCGCGTAGCCGGCGTGGGTCGTAAGGTCGGCATTGAACGCCGCGGTGCCGTCCTGCGCCGACGTTTCGACCAGCGCGATATCATAAAGCTGAATGCTCGCGTCGGAGAGCAAAAAGTCGGGGCGTAATTGCTGGACTGGAATTGGTAGATTCTGCGCACGGAACTGGAAAGCGCGACGAACGGCGACACGATGCGTATCGGTATAGGCATAACCGACGGTAGCGGTGATGCTTGGCGCGAGTTCGTAGGACACATCGACGCCGCCCGACCACAAATCCTCGTTCAGGTCGGAAAAGGCGATCGTCGCATCGCCGCGGTTGCCGCCAAGATCATTGACGAACTTATCGCCGGTGGGATCCTGCTCGGCGGGAAGGTTCGTGCGGATGTAGGTGAAGCCGCGTTCATAGGGCGCCTCGCGCTGGGAGTTAGCGTAAGCGCCGCGCACGTCCAGCTGGAGTCGGTCGAAGTCGAATTCAGCAACCAGCTGCGTGTTGATCAGCTGTCGCTCGTACCAGGCAGTATCCTGTTTCAGAATATCGCGTTCAGTCTGGTTCCGGTCTGTACCGAGCCCGAGCCGCGACTGCTTCAACGTGTCGCGAATATAGAGATTGGTCCAACGGAATTTGTGGTCACCCAGTTCCAGCCCGAAACCGAGCAGGCCGTTCACGACAATGCGGTTGTCGGTGATGATGCGGTTGTAGCTGGTCTGCGGATCGCCCGACAGATCCTGGTTGAGCGACGTCTGTTGCAGCGTGTCGCGGGTACGCCACTTATTACTGATGCCTGCAGTGGCGATTATGCCGAGCTCGCCGTCGGGCAGCGTGATCGTCGTGCCGCCGGTCACACCGGCCGACCAGTTTACCGGGATATTGTTGTTCTGCTGGAGCAATGACGTTTCGGCGTTGACCAGTTCCATCTGGATCGCTTCCAGATCGTCCTGCGTGAAATCGGCGCCCTCAAGGATCGGTTTGCCGCTGGCAAAGGCGGCTTTGAGCAGCGGCGGTATATCGCGGGTGCCGTCGTCGAAACCGGTCCAATCGGTGTCACTGCCATAATAGGTATAGCCGAGTTGGTTCGTCGTCTCGCTGTCCCAACCGATCCCACCCGAAAAGGTCAGGAACGGTTCGCGGGGGATGGCTTTGGTCGTCAAGTTGATCACGCCACCGCCGAATTCGCCGGGAAAGTTCGCTGAGAAGCTTTTCTGGACCAGCGTCGAATCGATGACATTCGACGGGAAGATGTCGAGCGGGACGACACGCTTCAGCGGCTCGGGGCTGGGCAAAGGCGAGCCGTTGAGCAGCGCTAGCGAATAACGGTCGCCAAGGCCGCGAACATAGACGAAGCCGCCGCCGACCACTGACAGGCCGGTCACGCGTTGCAGCGAGCCCGCGATGTCGCCTTCACCGGTGCGCGCAATGTCGGCCGAGGACAGCACCGACACGACTTCGGGCGTTGCACGGACGATATTGGGGGTGAAACGGCCGGTGACGACGATCTCGGCGTCGGCACCGCCGGGGATCGACACATCGGCCTCTTCGTCCGCGACGCTGTCATCGGGTTCGGACGCCTCGCTGGCCACCGGCGGCGTTTCGGCGGCAGGCTCGCCGCTCGCATCCTGGGCGAGCGCTGCGGGCGCGACGAGCGCCGAACTGAGAAGGAGCAGGCTGGCAAAGATCGGCCGCTTGGTCATGTGGAATGTCCCCAAGAATATGTAGGAAGGGAGCGGGCCAGCCCGTCAGGCGTGCCCGCTCCCAAATTGGATCGCGAGCGATCAGGTCGTCGGAATGGCGGTGCAGCTGCCGCTGCTGGTGCCAAAGTCGGCCGTCGCCGAGTTACAGGTCCAGCCCTGATACCAGGTGTCGTTGGCGTCACGGACGGCGCCGACATAGGCCGTGGTGTCGAAGAAGGCGTTGAGCGTCTTGGCATCGAACGGTGTGAAGCCCGTTTCGGTCGCCCCGTTGACGAACAGGTTCGTCAGACTGGGGACGTAGTTCGAACGGTTGTTCGTGCCGCCTTCAAAGATCGCTTGGACCTGCGCCGCGGTCACGCCGTTCGAGCCGCGGAACGGCGTCGCGTTGCACTGGAGCGACATCGAGAAGAACTTCGGCGGACCCTGTTCGTCGGGACCGACGGTCTGCACCGTCGTCGCGCTGTCGATGCGCAGGCAACTGAGGCCCGGCGCAACGATCAAACCGTTGGCGAAGGTATAGTCGGCGCCGCCGCGGATACGGATCGCCGCGCCGTTACCGGCCGCGTTGTTGCGCTGGATATAGGTAAAGTTCGACAGGTTCACACGCTGACGCGGCGTGGTGTCTTCGTTGCCGTCTGAGTCGATTTCCATCATCGAGTCGCCGACCGCGCCACCGGCGCGCTGCACGCCGATCACATATTGGATGTTGCCCTGATAGCCGACGTCGGTGTCGAGCCCATCATCTTCGGCACCGGTGATCACCAGGTGCTTCATGTTAACGCGGCCACCGAACACTTCGGCACCGTCATCCGAGCTGTTGTGGATCTGGATGTGGTCGATCTGCGTGCCCGAACCAACGCCCGACGGGGTCAGCCCCTGGAGTTCGCTGTTCGATGACAGAACGAAGCCCGAATAGCGGATCTGGACATAGGACATGCGGCCCGAATTGTCGCCCGGCTGCGCGCCGCCGTAGAGCGCGTTCGACGTTCCTTCGGTGTCGCGTTCGCACGCCGCGGTGCCGGGGGTCGCGGCGGGAGCAAGGCAGTCAGTGATCGGCGCGCGGCCGAGCAACACGACACCGCCCCACAACTGCGAGGTCTGATCGGTCGCCGAGCCGACGACGTTACCGCGACCGGTGAAGATGATCGGTTGAGTCGGGGTGCCGACGGCGTCGATCTTGTTGCCGCGGTTGACAACGAGGAACGAGACGCCCGTCGCGCCAAAGATGGTGACGCCCGGATCGATGGTCAGCGTGGCAACCGTGTTGGTCGTCGTGGCACCCTGATCCGTGCCGACATCGACGCGGCCTGGGAGCGAGTAGATGACGCCCGCCACCTTGGGGATCGCGGTCGTCGCGGTGAAGCGCGCCGGGAAGCCACAGTTGCGCCATTCGCCGCCGGGACCGCTGATTGTACCCAGGTTCGCCAACTGGTCGGGGCCAGCGATGGTCGGGCAGTTCGCGGCCGGGGTCACGCCGGTCGGCGTCGGGGTGGGAGTCGGCGTCGGCGTCGGGGCGGGCGTCGGCGCGGGAATAACGATCACGCCTTCACCCGGCGAGGCAACGCCATCGGCACCGCAAGCGGCCAGAATAGAACAAGCCACGCCGCTGAGCATGACCATACGAACGCGTGCGAAAGCCGCCATGAAAATCTCCGTTCCCGGTGTGCGCCCCCAAGTCGGTCGAGCGGCGCCCCTGATTAAAAATCACCGGTGAACGATGTGTCGCCCCCGGTGACGACGCCACTAGGGTGATTCGATGACCGTCTGACGCCAGAGCCGTGACAGATGCGTGACTCTTTTGAGTCCGGTTGATGACAAGAGCGGCGCAAAGCAGGTCGCGAGCGGCATTGCGCCTTCGCACCCGCAAAAATAAATGCAGCGAAGCTCGCTTGCATCGCCCCAAAAGCTTTGCTAGGCGCCCGCTCCTACCCGGAGCCGGACCCGTTCGGCCCCATCATGATGTGCGGTCGTGGCGGAACTGGTAGACGCGCAACGTTGAGGTCGTTGTGGCCGAAAGGCCGTGGAAGTTCGAGTCTTCTCGACCGCACCAGTCAGTCCTAAGTATTTGGGATAATTCAATTTTATTCTAAAGCACGCCGAAAGGCGCGTCTTTCTGCGCCGTTCTCGCGACCCTATTTTCGGGTGTGAGGCGAGAGACTGACTATCGAGGGAAATCTCCCTCGAAAACGCGGCGAAATCTCCGCGACGGTAAACCCCGCCTCAATGCCAAATTATAGGTTGGGATTTTGTTGCGTTCGTCAGTCGCCGTAAAAGCGAAGGACCTTCTCATGTTGACGAAGGCCGGTCGGCCGATACGGTTTCAACTCGTCATATTGAGCCACCGCAGGTTTCTCGAACCGTTCGATGACAGAGGCATGCAAGTCGGCTTGACTGTTAATACCTCGGTCCTTCGGTTTCCACGCCATGAAGCTGGGTAGTCTGCTGTCGTGGCTGGATTTCACTTCGTCATGTTGCATAGCGCCCGCATCTGGAAACAGGCGGAGCACAGACTCGTTGGCGTGGGGCGGGTTGTCGAGCGCCTTGAGCTCTTTCAGCATCCAACCCAGAGCTATGTCGGAAAGCCTCGATTCATCTTCGGGATAGCTGCCACCAATGTCTGAGTGGTTCCCCGCAAACCAAACCTGCTTTAACCAGGCGCGATCCCCGCGATTCACTCGCTGAACATCTTTTTCATACCCCCAGCCCACATAGGGAAAGCGCTCGCGGTTCTCGTCAATTGCCAGAGCATGACGGGCAAACCCGACATTGGTATCGAGAAATCGATCGTAATTTTTCAAATTCCATTTCGCAAAGTGCCAGCTGTAGCTCCTGCCGCCCGGCGGGTGCCGCATGACCTTCAGCTGTTTCCAAGATGCCCAAAGGAACGCGACGATCAAAAGCCCCGCGGGCAGATGTGAAGCAACCTTCGCAGCGAGCGACCAATTCTGAAGCCAGCTCAACGCTGCGAGCGCGACGGCGAGAATGGTTAGCCCGGCCAAAATGCGCCTTACGATCACGCCGCCCAAGGCGGCGACGGTGTCGAAAACACCGATGAAAGTCGGGGCAACATTCCCTTGCTCTTCGTCATCGAGGCCGCATCCCGCGCAATCATAGTCCGCTCGAAATCGGCGGGCCTGCTCTTCACGTTCGAGCTCATATTTTGCCCGGTCACGGCCCGAGCCATGTTCATATACTTCATAAACAGCGCGCTCAGCGATCTGCCGAAGCTTCGACCCGCCAGTTGGCAGGGGCCCACCGCCTTTATCCTGCGTCGGAACGCCGCAGAGATTTAGCACATTGGCGACGCAACGAGCCGTGTACGCACCGCGACTGAAGCCGAACAAAAAGATCCTGTCACCGGGTCGATAATGCTTCAGGATCGCTTCGTAACAATCTGCGATGTTCTGAGAGATACCGGTGCCGAAGGCCGCTGACAGGATATTCTTGATCCGACCGCCTCCCTCACCAGAGCCCAAGCCAGGATCATAATATGCAACCTGGGTTGCCGGGTCGATGTCGCTGGCGAAACCGGAACGCATCGCGCGGTACATCTTATATATGTTCGACAATCGCTGATCGGGGCGCACGCCGCCATGTTGGCCGGTCCCGTCCGAAAAGATGAGGATGTTTTTACTGCCCTCAGTCGAGCATGATTTAGAAGTCACATCCATGAAATTACGTTAGCCGCGGAGGGTAAGGAAGGCGAGTGATACTCGCCGGCTTTACCTTACTGAAGCGCCCCGGTTTCCCGGAGGCTCCTACTTGTGAGAAGAAGGAGCCACGATGAGCAAGACGACGTCTGTTGATTGCGTCAGGTCGAAGCGAGACGCTTATTGCACTGGAGGTTTCGCTACTCCGCACGCGCTTGGTCGAAACGCTCGGCTTTCTCGACAAACTGTTTCCACCAGAACCAGACGGCGCTGACGAAGGGCTTCCTAAGCCTAGTCGAGCAGCCGAGAAGCACTGACCTCGAAGGGCACTGCGAGCTTCTGGACAATTGTGATAGTGAGGTTGCGCCTCCCCCTCTCGATGTCGCTAACGTAGGTCCGGTGAATGTCGGCTCGGTCGGCATAATCCTTCTGGCTCCAGCCCTTTTCCTGGCGAAGCGTGCAAGTATTCGAGCAAGGCGAAGGCGTATATCCACGGCTGCATAAGCAGCGGGATGTGACCGATATATCTACATACGATGAGAGACAATCGACTTGACTTGCCGCGGCTGCCGTAGGCGCCTCGTCGGCGCTCGACCTTGCCGGCTGCAACAGTTTTCCCGGTAACGAACAACTCAAGGCGCTCGGCATGGGCGGACGGTCGCCGGACATGCTCGACTGTCTCGCCTTCGACCCCGGTCCGATTTTCGACGACTGGGTTGGCCGCCTGACCATCCAGTGGCGGAAGCCGTCTCAGAAATGGTGGCGATGGGGTTCGAGCGGGAGCTTCTTGAGATCGTTGACGAGAACCACCCCATCGCTGTCCCGGAGGATGTCGCCAATCGCGGCGCGTACTTCGGCCTACCTGGAAAGCGAGTCATTACTTCTGCTGTACGATCCATTCATCCATATAGATGTCGAGCATGTCGAGCGGCATCGGGCCACCGTGAAGCAAGGCGTCGTGAAAGATACGAATATCGAATTTGGGGCCCAGCGCCTTTTCCGCGCGTTGCCGCACGGCCCGAATCCGCATTTCACCGATCTTGTAAGCCAGCGCCTGTCCGGGCTGGCTGATGTACCGGTTGGTTTCGAAATCGATCATCGCGGGGCTCAGTGCGGTGTTGCGTGCAAGGCATTCCCTCGCCTGGTCGCGTGTCCAGCGCATCCAGTGGATTCCAGTGTCCATCACCAGACGGCAGGCGCGGTACATTTCGAACGACAGGCGTCCGAACTGTTCCTTCGCGTCGCGATAAAGACCCATTTCCCCGGCTAGACCCTCGGCATAGAGCGCCCACCCCTCGATAAATGGGGTCACGCGGGCCTCACGGCGGAATGCCGAAAGCTCGTCATTTTCCTGTGACAGCGAAATCTGGAAATGATGCCCCGGAACGCCTTCATGAACGACCCATGCTGGGAGCTGGTACAGCGGCGACGTCTTGGCGTCGCGATACGACATCATGATGCTGCCCGGCACGCCCTTTTCGAGCGACCCGCGCATGTAGATGTTCGCGGTTCCTTCCTGAGCGGGCGTCTTGAACAGCGGGCCCCAGGTGAGGCGGGGCAGTTTGCCGAACCAACGCGGTACGGCGCGGTCGGCGCGTTTCGATACTTCCGCCGCCTTTTCCATATAGTCTTCGGGGCTGGCGGCATAGTTGGCGGGGTCGGCGCGGAGAGCATCGTTGAATTCGGCGATGTTGCCCTGGAATCCCGTCGATCGAGCGATGGCCTCCATTTCACCCAAAATGCGCGCGACTTCCTGTTTGCCCATTTCATGGACCTGTTCGGGCGTCAGGTCGGTCGTCGTGAATTTCCGCACCAGATAGAGATAATAGGCCTCTCCGTCGGGAAGGTCGCGGACCGCCAGCGTGGTGCGGGCGGTGGGGCGATATTCGTTGCGCATGAAGGCGATGGCCGCCCGTTGTGCAGGCCGGACCTGGCTTTCGATCAGTTCGGCCGCGCGGGCGCGCAACCGGACCTGTTCCTCCGCCGGGATCGATGGAGGCAGCTTGGCAAAGGGTTTCAGAAGCGCGTCTTCCGCGACCGGCGTCGCCGCAGCCGCTTCCAGCGGTTCGAGCACCTGATCGACTATCAGCACGGGCTGAGTAAAGCCATCCTTCAGCCCACGCCGCATGTTGGCAATATGTGCGTCATAGAAGGCCGGGACGGCAGCCAGTCGCGCGAGCCATTTGTCTGCGTCCGCGCGATCGCGGATCGTCGTGGTGTTTGCGGCACCGCCAAGTGTGCGGAAAAAGCCCTGACCGTTGGAAAAGGGCATACGACTTTCGTCGAAACGGAAAGCGGCGAGGTCGTTTTCGAGCATGTGGCGCAGCATGTCGCGATTGAACTGTTCGCCGGCATCGCTGGTCACGGGCAGGCCATCGAGCCGCGCAAGCAGCTTGCGCAGCCGCTGTTCCCGCTGCTGGCGACCGGCCGGTGACACATCGCCCCATTTTGGGGATACGCCACGTTCGCCCGCGTCGTCGGCCCCGGTCCCGCCATAGGCGTCGGCGATGGCTTCGAACGATTTCGGCTCCGCAGCGCTGGCAGGCAGAGGCGCTGCGAACAGGCAGGCCGCAAGCGCGGCGATCGGCAGACGACCGTATGGAAATGATTTCATGGCTGTCATGCCCCTTTCATCAGTCTTGATCAGCGTGGTCGGATTGGCCCGGTGAGCTCGCTGTGGTGGCGGCCGCCTCGTCATAAAAGCGGTCCAGTGCGCGTTTGAACGCGGGCATTTCTTCGGTGTTGGTGTAGATCATGTGGCCTGACCCGAAATATTCGAACCGGATGTTGCGTTGCAGTTCCCGATCGATCTGCATCCGCTTGATGTCATATTCGGCTTTGAAAAAGGGCGTTGCCAGGTCGTAATAACCATTGAGGACCAAAACTTTCATGAAGCGGTTTTCCCGCATCGTGCGGGACAGGTCCTGAGCGGTATTTGCCAGTGGCATCCGGCCGCCCGTAGGCCCGATGTGGCTACGGTCCCAGCGACCTTGAATGCGGCTGTATATGTTGGGACGATAGTCCAGCGTCGTGGCATAGCCGAGTTGGCCTGTCAGATAGAGATTAATGCCGGTTCCGAACGGGCCTGCGTTGAAGCTGCCGGTGGCGTCATATTCGGGTTCGCCGCCCAAGCCGCTGTTGTCCTGTCCGGTCAGCCGACTGTCGAGGCGGCTGACCGTCAGGCCCCGATCGCGCAGCAGCAGCTTGCGAAATGCTCCCGGTTCGATGCGCAGATGGGCGTCGAGCACGTTTTGTTCAGGGATCCCGGTGAGGGCGCCGTACTGGCGCGCGATAGCACCGCGCTCCTCATCCGTTGCGTCGTGACCTTTCGCCAGCACCGCAGCGTAGGGGCCGCGGGCCCATTCGCGGACTTGGGTAAGCCAGGGTTCCAGCGTGGCGGGGCGGTCGGTCAGACGATTGTGATACCAGGCGGTCGCGGCATAGCTCGGCAGCCAGCCGATATGACTTTCCTCGAAACCCGGTTGATAGATGCCATGGTTGAGGTTCACGCCCAGCAGAATGATCCCGTTGAGCTTGATCCCCCCGCCATCGAGACGCGATAGCTTGTAGGCGAGTCCAGTCGCGCGCGTCGTGCCATAGCTTTCGCCGAACAGATATTTCGGGCTGTTCCAGCGATTGTTAATCGTCAGATAGCGTCGGATTGCGCGGGCAAAAGCGTCGATATCGCTGTCGACACTCCAGAAATCGGCTTCCTTTGCCTTGCCCAGCGTGCGTGAATAGCCGGCGCCGACCATGTCGATGAACACCATGTCGGTGCGATCGAGCAATGTGTAGGGATTGGCGGCGATCCGGTAAGGGGCGGGCGGGATGGTCGTGCCGCGCGGGAAATCGATTCGAACCGGTGCGATCGAGCCCAGATGCAGGAACATGCTGGCCGACCCGGGGCCGCCATTGAACAGAAAGGTCAGCGGACGTTCGGCCTCGCCCGGTGCGCGATCGGCGACATAGGCGACATAGAATATGCTGGCGATCCGATCGCCGTCATCGTTGCGGATGATCAGCTTACCCGGTGTGGCGGTGTAGCGGATGACCCGGCCATTGACGGTGACGGCGGCGCGGGTGGGATGGGCGGTTTCGGTATCGGTGGAGGGGGCGGGAACGACGGTCGCCGCGTCCCGGCCCATCGCGGGGGCATCCTGCGCCACGGCGGGACAGGACAGCGCGGAAATCGCGGCGACTAGGCATTTGCGTCGATATCGTACGGCCATATGCGCCCCCTTCCTGATCAAGCCATCCCTCGCTCCGGTTAGACCACTCCGATCCGACGAAGATAGCTGTCGTTGATTGCTCGCGTTACCGGTCCGGTTCCGCCATCGCCGATCGTGCGGCCGTCAACCGCAGCGATCGGGGTGATGCCGCCCAAAGTGCCGGTGATGAAGGCTTCGTCGGCCGAATAGACTTCAGCGAGAGTGAAATCCTTTTGCTGCACCACGCCCATTTCTTCGGCGTAAAGTTCGATCGTTTTCGCGCGGGTGATGCCGTTGAAGCAATAGGAGCCGGTGGAGGTCCACAACTCCCTGCCGCGCAAGATGAAGAAATTGGTTGAATTGCAGCTTGCGACAAAACCGCGCTGGTCCAGCATCAGGGCCTCGTCGCACCCGGCGTTAATCGCTTGGATCAGCGCTTGGATATAATTCAGTCGGCTGTGGGAATTGAGCCGCAGGTCGAACACGTCAGGGGTGCTGCACCGCACGGTCGACGTAAGCAGTTTCAGCCCCTTTTTCATCGTGATCGGATTGGGTGCCTTATATTCGGCGACCACGACGATCGTCGGCTTGCCCAGCGCAAAGCGCGGATCCTGATTGGGGGTCTTTTTCATGCCGCGTGTGATCATCAAGCGGATGTGCACGTCGTCATGCATGTCGTTTTCCGCCAGAGTGGCGCGGATGGCATCCTCGACACCCTTGCGATCCATGCCGATATCGAGCTGGATGGCGTTGGCCCCTTCGAACAGCCGATTGAGATGGTCGTCGAGCGCGACGAGATTGCCGCGGACAAGGCGCAGCCCTTCCCACACGCCGTCGCCCAGCACGAAGCCAGCGTCAAAGACTGATACGGTCGCCGTCGATCGGGTGAAGAATTGTCCATTGACGTAGATCCGCACATGCTCGTTTCGGTCGTCGCTGGCATATCCCTGAGCTCCCATGCTCGTTGCGCCGACGGGTTCGCTCGAGGTAGCGAGAGATAGCTCCATGATGATGTAACCTCATTTCGACTTAATGGGTGAGGTCGAACTATGTCGTATTTCGTTGATTGTCAACAATCGATCAAGATGCTAGTCGCCGCGATGCGGTTTAAGCAGGAGATGGCAATGGCTAGGACGGGAATTGGCATGATTGCGTCCGGGCGGCGCGCTGGAACGCGGTGGTGGCGGATGATGGCGGCGGTGCTGGCAGCTGGCACCGCGGCGGTTTCGCCGGTAGTTCATGTATCCGCACAGTCAGCGGAGCAGGCCGTTGTCCCGGCGCGTACGTCGGTCGCTCCGCAATATTCCCGCATACTTGTTCGCAATGCTATGCTGATCGACGGCACAGGTTCGCCGGTCCGCGGCATGGTCGATATCCATGTCCGCGACGGCGTAATCGTCGATATTCGCGATTCGGCGCCAATCCGTTCGAGCACGGGCGCGCTATTGACGCACGAGGCCGACGCTTACGCTGTCGACCATGTTATTGATGCCGAGGGGCGCTATGTCATGCCCGGCCTGATCGACACGCATGCGCATCTGTATCCGCCCACGCCCCGCGATTTCATCTACAAGCTGTTCTTGGCACACGGCGTTACCAGCCTGCGCAATCTCGACGGTAATTTCGGCGAGGGGACGAATGTGCCCGAGGGCATCGTGGCTGAAAAGAGACGGATTGCCGCCGGGCAGGTCGTGGCTCCGCGCATGTGGGTCTATCCCTTCCTGCCCGATTCCATTAAAACGGCCTCGCAGATTCCTCCGCTGGTGAAGCGCTGGCACGCTCTGGGTGTCGACGGGATCAAGCTCGTGAAGGTGGGCAATCAATATCCCGACATGATCCGGACGCTTGGCGAGGAGACGCGGCGTTACGGCATGGGTCTTGCCGTTCATATCCCGCAGAGCGCCTCTCCGGGCGTCAACGCCTTGGTCGCCGTAGAAAACGGCGTGACAACGATCGAGCATCATTATGGCTATCCTGAAATAGCCCTGCCCAACACGACCATTCCCTTCATGCCGCTAACCTATAACTATGGCGACGAGCGTCAGCGTTTCCGGGAAACCTTGGCTATCTGGCTCCAAGCCGACATGGAAAAGATGAAAACAGTGGTCGTGCCGCAGTTAGTGAAGGCGAGTCGTGAAGGGCGCTACACAATGAACCCGACTATGGTTGTCTATGAAAAGCAGCGCGACTTTACACGCGCCGCCAATGTGCCCTGGCTGGATCTTTATGCCCGGCCCAGTGATCTACAGCGGTGGCGTACACCGGACCCGACGCGGCACGGAGCGATCTTTGACCGTTGGACCAGCAACGATGAAGCATCGGCAGCCCAATCCTATCGCAACTGGATGGCATTCCTTCGCGAATATGTGAAGCAGGGCGGCCATGCTTCGGTTGGATCGGATTCCGGAGGGCCATTCCAGCTCTATGGGTTTCAGACAATCCGCGAACTTGAACTCTTCCTCGAAGCCGGTTTGACTCCGTTGGAAGTCGTTCGAGCGGCCACGCAGGGCGGGGCCCGGACGTTGCAACAGTCAAACATGGGCGTTCTCCGACCGGGATTCGTCGCCGACATGGTCATCGTCGACGAGAATCCGTTGCAGGATTTCAAGGTGCTGATCGGGCGGGGCCCCGTTGACGGAGTGGGCAAACCACAACGCCGCAGCCGGATTCGCAGCGTGATCGTCGATGGTCGCGTCTACGATCCCGATCAATTGCTTGCCGACGTCGAACAGATTGTACTGGCCGAGCGCGCGATGACAACGCCCTGATCGGACAGGCGGATGCCGAAGAATAGCAGCGCCGCCAGCTACATCGTCGCGGCCTTCACCGATGTGCCGTTTCGCGGAAATCCTGCCGGCGTGTGCATCCTGCCCGTGCGAATCGATGCGGGGCTAATGCAGGCGATCGCCGCCGAATTGCGGCAGCCGGAAACGGCATTCCTGCTTCGCCGAGGCGACGATTGGGAGATTCGCTGGTTTTCTCCGGTGACCGAAGTCGATCTGTGTGGACATGCCACCCTCGCGGCGGCTCATGTGTTGTGGCGAACAAGAGTAGCGAGCGAGGACAGGCTGAGGTTCGTGATGCACACCGGCGTGACCCTGATTGCACGGCGCGATGCAGTGGGCTTGATCTGGCTAGAACTGCCCGCTGTCCCTGGCCAGGAAGAAGAGATGCCGGAGGCACTTGCGTCCTGTGTTGGAACGGATTGGATTGTGTCGTCCCGGCACGGCGATCGCTGGATACTGGAATGCAGCGATGCCCCCCAAGTGCGCGCCGCGCGGCCGAATTTTCCAGATCTTATGGCAACGGGGATCCGATCCCTAATCGTTACGGCGATTTCCGACGCACCAGAGTATCAGATCATCTCGCGGAATTTCGCGCCGATCGTGGGCGTGAATGAGGATCAGGTGACCGGAACCGCCCACGCCTGCCTCGCGCTTTATTGGAGTGAGCGACTTGGTCGTGAGTTAACATGCTGGCAGGCCTCGCAGCGAGGCGGAGCAGTCCGAACGCGGCTTCGCGGTACCTGTGTCGAACTGGGAGGAAGCGCGATCATTACCTTTGAAGGCGTGCTCAAGGGCCTCTGAAGAGAAAGAAACGTTCGCCCGGACCGGTGGGCCGAACCGGGACACGGAATGCAAAAAATTCGCGCCGTCTGGTGTTCAATAGCGGGCGGCGACCCCCGCGGCGCGGATCGGCGCCGCCGGTCAGGCTGCCGTCAGGGTTGTGCTGGATCGCTTGGATCGATCCGAAGCGCCAATTATCGGGCGTGGTCGGGCAGACATTGACGCCGTAACGCTTCTTGAGTTCGTCGCGCACCTTAGCCGTCATCGGCGAGGTTGATTGCCGGGGCGAAATAGTGGGCTCATTTGAGCGAGCCGAACCGGCCTATCGCGGCCTTTAGCCCCGCGACGGTCCCGGGAATAGCAATGCGCTTGCCCGACGTCTCGGGCTGCCGTCCGCCCCTGCCGCCGGTCATTTGCCTCCAAGTTAGCACTGACCTGCGCGTCCTGAGTGTGATCGAGCTAGGCGTCGAGATAATGACATTCGCCGGTATTGGCGTGAACTGCGGGTTTGGAGCCCTATTCCTCCGCGAGCGCCGATGACGCGGACAGCACAAGACCAATCGTGACCAGCAATCGATGATGCGCGCGCTCCGCACCCGTTCCATACCTTTTCTACCTCAATTGATGAACCTACGATAATATCTACGGTCGATCATTTGCACAATCTTTCGGACCTGTTCTCCGTCGAGGCCGACCCTCCCGGGACGAGGAGAGTCGGCGAGCCCTCAGAACTTTACTTCAGCCCCGACAAAGAAGCGTCGGCCCACTATGTCGTAGGTTGCTTCTGAGGTGTTGACGGGTCCCCCCATGCGGAATCCGAGAAGCGGCGGCTCGTTGTCAAACAGATTGTTGACGCCGCCGAAAAGCTCGAAACTGTCTCCGACACGGTAGCGCATCGACAGGTCGAGATAGCCTTCGCCGGGAAAATGATCGCGGTACCCAGTCTGCCCATCGCGCAAGTCAATGTCACCGATATAGCGCCCTTGCGCCGAAAGACTGATCGGGCCGCTGGTATAAACCATGCCGAGTTGAGCCTTGAAGTCGGATGAAACCGCGAGGCCCGAACCGGTACAACCCGGCCCGAACTTGCCCGAGCATTCGATCTTTGCATCGCCCGGCAACGGCGTTGTAGTGTCGTTGAACTGCCAATTGCCGGCAAACTGAAAGTTGAGCCGTGCGGGTTCACCGCCAATGTCAAGCGCGGAAGGCAGCCGGAGGCTGTAGTCGACCTGAACGTCGATGCCGCGAACGCGACGGCTCGCAACGTTGATAAGCGACGTTTCCACTAGCTCGACATCCCCATTTCCAAAGCGCGATATCCGCTGACAGAAGGGGTTATTGAGGTCGAGCGCGAGGAAGCACTGGTCAACCGTCGTTTGCGCCGTAACATTCGAGATCGCGTCATCGACGGTAATGTCATAATAATCCGCCGCAATATTGAGGCCTTGCATGAAAGGCGGGTTCAGCACGAAGCCAACTGTATAGGTATTGGATTTTTCCTCATGCAGGTTCGGGTTGCCGCCCCCCGTCGAAGTAAAGCCGGTGCCGGCCTGAATATAGGTGTTGATATCGGCAGCCGGAACACCCTGAAGAACGCAGAACGCCTTCACCGCTGCCGATGGGCTGCGTCGCGAATCGCAAGGATCACTACCGGCCGAAAAGCCAGACGACTTGCTCGCGAACAGATTGGCGAGGTCGGGCGCACGAACCGCGCGCTGATAGGCCCCGCGCAGTCGAAACCAAGGCGCCAAGGCCCATTGCGCGCCGCCCTTATAGGCATAGGTCACGCCGATCGTGGAATAGTCGGACCGGCGAAATGCCCCTTCAAGCGCCAGATCGTGGAAGAACGGGGTGTCCGCGAGAATCGGAATCCGGACCTCTGCAAATTGCTCCGCAACATCAAATGAACCTGCGTTGGCCGGCTGCGGAACGCCATTCGACGTCTGGCCTTCGGCAACCTGCACATCGGGATTGAACCGGAAGCTTTCCTTCCGATACTCGAACCCCAGTGCGACGCCGACAGGGCCGGCAGGCAGTTGGAACAATTCGCCGGCGACATTGGCTGAGGCGAGATTCCGGGTGACGCGCGTTTTTGCAGTCGCGGGCGGAGCGATGAACGCCGCCGCTTCAGGACTGAGCGATCCGACGCCAAAAATGTTGACCGGGACGCAGCCCGCGACCTGCGTGCGGCAGCGCGCCTGCTGTGTTACCGGATCGATAACCACGTCTAACCCTAGGGTGAGCCGCGGATTGGACACCGTGCCATAGGCACCTTGGAATTGGTCAAGCGCCTGATAGGAATAATAGGCGTCCCAGGTCCAGTTCCCTGAACCCAGCGCAAAATTGCCGCGCAGACCAAATGTTCCCTGATAAGAGGTGCGCTCGAAATCATAGGATCGCGGCCCAAGTTCGATCGGCCGTGTCTGGAGGTTGGTTACATTGAAGATGCCGTCATTATTGGCATCAAATATGCTGCGATTTGCAGCAAAAAAGGCCCGTGTCGATGGGGAAAGGGCGGGATTGATATCGGCATTCGGAATATTGAGAGGACCTGTCTGTCCAGACCTTGCTGTAAAGGCGACAGGCGCGATCTGATAGCTATTTTCGTTCCGGACAAAATAACCTTCTGCATAGGCGGTAACGGAATCGCTGATCTTGTAATGCCCCAGCACGGTGAGCTGATAGCGCGTCTGCGGACGGATCAACAAATTGTCCGCCGCAAAATTATACAGATCCTGCGGGTTACAGAAAGGCTGCGCCGCGCCGCTGGCGTCAAAACGAAGACCGGTAGCGGTGCACCCGGGAATATTGAAATTCACCCCGGAAATCTGTGCCCGCTGAGCGGACGACAGTGGTATAAAGCTGCCAGGAATTTGCGTGGCACCGCCGGGTATCAGCGTGTCGCCCGACTCGTTCAGTGTGACCGCAGAAAAATCGCGCGAACCGGCCAAAATCTGCTCCTGTCGATTATAAGAAAAATTCGCCACGACGTTGCCGCGATCCTCTGCAAAATTCGCACCGATCGTCAGGTCCGCCTTGTCCCGGCGTCCGTCGCCACGCTCGGTGATGCCCATCGAGTAGCGAGCCTTGATCCCGTCGAATGCATCGTGGAGGATGAAATTGACCACACCCGCCACGGCGTCCGATCCATACACAGCAGATGCGCCACCCGTCACCACGTCGACACGCTTGATCAGCGCCTCAGGGATCGTCGAGAGATCGACCCTTAGGCTAGTGTTCGCAGGAACAAAGCGTCGACCGTTCACAAGAACAAGTGTCCGCCCATCCCCGAGACCGCGTAGGTCAGCCGTGTAGACGCCCGAGGCGTTGGTATTCCCGGATGTTGCCCCGCCCTGCCCCTTGAGCTGCGGCAGTTGGTTAAGCGTCTGCTCGAGGGTGCCATTGCCCGAGAGCGCAATTCTTTCTTCCGAGACGATGTTGATCGGGCTGGTCGCGGTCAGATCGGGCCGCGTTAGCCGCGTTCCGGTTACCACGATGGGTTCTTCTCTCGATGTTTCGGCGCTTTCCGCTGCACCCTGGGCAATCGCAGGCGTGCTCGTGAGCACTGCAGCGGCGAGCATCGCCACCAAACTGCATCGGAACAGAAGCGCCCCCTTTGCGGAAGCCGATATGCCACGTGCCATCCCTTTTCTCCTATCTTCGTGATGTGAAGAACGCAGTAATATTGTTGACAATCGATCATATGCCACGCTGCCCCGTTACGGGCAAGATTTTTTCGTCCGGCCCAATTTTCCTGCGCGCGCAGTAGGAAGCGCGGACATTCCCCAGTTCGCCACCAACGTAGCTGGGGCATTGTCGCTCAACCGTAAGAAGACCCCGCGGCTCTATCGCGAGGAGGGGCTGGCGGTCAGGCGGCGACTTAGCCGCAAGCGCGGTCGGCAGGAGGGTTTACCCTGCCGAACCAGCGCTGGAGCTTGGACTTTGTGCATGATCAGACGGCGTCAGGCAGTCGGTTCCGGGTGCTCAACGGTCTATGATGTGACCAAGGAGGCTTGGCAGCAGTGCCGGACGCCTCGATTTCGCGGCGCCATGTCGTGCGTGACCTGACCGAGCTGATCGCATAGTGCGGCAAGCCCGGCATGATTGTCAGCGACAGCGGAACCGAGCTCACCATTAGAGTGATCCCCGTCAACGCCAATGGCACAGATTTGAGGTTGTGATGAAAGGAGGATTGGGGGTTCTTCGTAGTGACGAAGGAACGAAGATTAAGCCCCAACACCCCTTGAAAAAATCGTCGGTGAAGACTCCTGCTGAGCGAGTCGTTGGCAGGCCTGCTGATCGATCTGATCCGGCAATCTATTATACCTGCCGAATGTCAGTTCTCCGGATTGCGCGCTTTGAGATAGCGTTCGGTTTCTTCCCCACCAAGCCGCATGTGGGTTTCAATCTCTCGCTCCATCGCGTCCCAATCGTCGCCGAGTGCAGCGACAAGAAAACTGTCGTGGCCACCCCGGCGTGGGCCGCGGCGTCCGTGCGCGAGATGATTAGAGGCCCAGTAAAGCTGGAGTCGTCCCTTGAGTCCGTTCCATATTTCCAGCAGCAGCAGATGATCCGCGGTCTCGTAGACCAGCGAATGAAGGTGCAACTCGCGACGTATGCACTCTAGTTCGTCGCCCGCGTCGATAGCTTCCAGCAGAGCTACCTGTCTTTGCTGCAATTCGCTCCGGAAATACTCGTCGCGTCGGCCCCAGGCGAGACGGAATGCGAAGGTTTCCAGAGTTGTGCGTAGGGAATAGATTTCGCGGACCGCCTGTTCCGACAATTCGGTTACGTGAGTCCCAGTGAAGGGAACCTGGATGAGCAGTCCTTCGTCGATCAGTTGGCGAATGGCTTCGCGCAGCGGTCCACGGCTGACGCCGAACTGTTCGGCCAGTGCGGTTTCGACAAGCGGTTCGCCCGGCGCTATCTCGCCGGCAAAAATGCTTTTGCGGAGTTCATCGGCGATGCGAGCACCGAACGTTTGCTTATGTAGCTTGACGACTGCCGGTACATTCACTTCGGTTCTCCAAATTGACTGTCAACAATCTAGCGGCTTTGGTCAGTTGGGGCAATTGCCCTGTCAGGCAGCGTCACGGCATTAATCCTGTTTCCAGCACCTCGCCGCGCCGCTGGATCGTCAGATCGATCGGTGCCGATGCTCGGTTCAATGCGCGTTCAAGTTCGGAAGGAGCGACGATTGGGCACCTCCCGTTCTAATGACTATGTCGCCTGCGACAATGCCGGCACATGAAGCCGCCGGCGATGGCGCTACCAGCAATGCGACAGCGCCACGCTGCATTCCCGCCCGCATTCGCCTTATAAGGTTGGGGCCGGGCTGGTCGACGACAGGGCCGAACGGCGCGGCTGGCTTCTGGCCAGTTCGCGCAATGATGTTCGCGATGCGGGACACGGATTTGCCCGGCGGAAAGCGGGTGGCGTTGCCATCGTCTGCGGTGGAAAAGGTGATGACCCGTCCATTGCGGTCGATGAGAGGCAGGGCGATGGCGGGTTGGTCAACCGCGACGCTCAGCAGCGCGGCAGAAGCGCGCCGAGCAAGTGGATCGGTCATGGAAAAATGACTAGCCCGCGTTCAGGGACTGCGACCGTAGCGCAGCGGCGGTCATTGCGTCGCCGACCAGCCGGCGCAGGACGTCATCCCTGTCAAAGACCGCTATTGCTGCAGCGGTCGTCCCGCCTGGGCTGGTGATGGTGGCGCGAACCTTGTCCAGCGGTTCGTCACCGTGCGCCAGCAGCATGCCGATTCCGCACAGGGTCGCATGCGCCATCGCTTTGGCAGTTTCGGGTTCGAGCCCCAGCCGTTCGGCCTCTTTCTGCATCTGTTCGGCCATGAACAGAAGATAAGCCGGACCGCTCCCCGAGAGGGCGGTGACGGCATCCATTTCGGATTCGTCGCGCATCCAGAAGATCGATCCCAACGCACCGAACGCCCGCGCGATGTGTTGGCGCGTTGCTTCCTCCGGCGCGTTGTCCATGACGCAGGCCAACACGCCGCTGTTGGCCAGAACCGGCAGGTTGGGCATCATTCTAATGATCCGTGGATCCGGACCCAGCCGAGCGGAAAGACGATCAAGGTGGATTCCCGCCGCAAGCGATACGACAATTGTATCAGTGGACAGGATGGGCGCTACGATGTCGCAGGGCTGGTCGATCCCATCCGGCTTGGTTGCCAGGATGATCAATGACGGTGCGTCGATGCCGGACAGATCGTCGATGCTTTCGATCTTGTGTGCGTCTGTGATCGCCCCGACATTCGGGTCGATGAAGTAGACCACTTGGCGCCGTGTCATTCCGCGCGCCAATGATGCCCCCATGCGCCCGCAGCCGATAAACAATGTGGTCATGCCATTCTCCGTTCGCAGCGGGCATTGGTTGGAGAGGTAAGCAACCGCCTATTCTGCGGACCTCCCACGCTACCCTTTGCGTACAAAGCAATGCATTTGTCGATTGTCAACAATCAACCATCTTGGTACATCTGCGCAAGCTACTATTGTCTCGGCGCGTCTTGCCCGGGATGGGGCGGCAGGACAAGAATGGCCGATCGCGGGCAAGGGTAGATGGATCGTGCATACCCTCCAAGTGGTAGGGTGTGCGATCGGGGGAACAGGAATGACGGTAAGCCAGGATGTGAAGCATGTCGCCCAAGTCAGTTTCTGGCGACGTTACTGGTTCGACATTCCGCTATGGAAGCGGATCATTCCTGCCTTCGTGCTGGGCGTCGCGATCGGAATCGTGTGGGGCGAGGATGCCACGAGCCTGCAATGGCTCGGCGATATTTTCGTCCGGTTGGCGCGTATGCTTGTTGCGCCGCTGATCTTCTTCACGATCACTGCCGGTGTGATCGGGATGGGCGATCCAAAACGGCTGGGGTCGCTTGGTGTCCGGTCGCTCGCCTTGTTCGCTACCTCAGCCTTTGTTGCGGCGACGATCGGCATGCTGTTGGGTCTGGCGCTGCAGCCCGGTGCCGGCGTTAGTCTTGTCGGGGCCAAGCCGCAGACGATCGAAGCGGGCCGCACGCTGTCCGAACAACTGCTCGCGATCATCCCGGTCAATCCTGTTCAGGCTCTTGCGCAGGGTGACATGCTGGCGATCATCTTTTTCGCGATCTTTTTCGCGATCGGTGTACTTACGCTTGGTGAACGGGGCCGGCCGCTCATCGATGTCATCGGGGCTGCGTCCGAGGTCATGATGCGTTTGGTGATCTTCGTCATGGAGGTGGCTCCGATTGGCGTTTTCGGACTGATGGCTTCGGCGGTCGGCGCAAGCGGGCTGGGGGTGTTCATCAATATCTCGCTGCTGGCGCTCGGCACCCTCCTCGGGTGCGTGATCCACCTGTTGATCGTCCACACCGGTCTGATTGCACTTCTCGCACGGTTGTCGCCGATCCGCTATCTGCGTGGAGCGGTGGACGCACTTGTTATCGCGTTTTCCACTTCGTCGAGTTCGGCTAGCCTACCGGTCGAGATGGCGATCGCGGAAAAGAAGTTTGGCATCCACAAGAGCATCGCCTCGACGGTGCTGCCAGTCGGTGTCGGCATCGCTCGCGACGGCACGGCGATGTTCGTCGCACTACTTTCGATGTTCGCGATCCAGGCGCTGGACATCACTCCGTCGACCTCTGACCTGTTCCTTATCGTCGCGGTATCGACCATGCTTGCGCTCGGTGCTCCGCCCATTCCATCGGCAGCGATGTTCATGATGGCCGCGGTCCTTTCGGTCGTCGGCATCAGCGATGTTGAGTCGGCGCTGCTCGTTGGCTTCATTCTGCCTTTCGACCGCCTGCTAGACATGATGCGAACGACCGTCAACGTGTCGACGAACATGGTCAATGCCACCGTCATGGCATCGAGCCTTGGCGAGATGGAGCGCGATGTGTTCGCGACGGGTGGGCAGCCGCTGAATAGCGAAGCGGCAGGAGAAAATAACCCGCGACGCTGACGTGTCGTTTCCGACGTCCTTTCCTGTCCGTCGTGTCGTTGCGACGCGACCGTTGTCACGCTCATGTCAAATGGAAATCGCCGCATGCAAGAAATTTGACCTAGGGTTAGAACCCTTTGATTTGGTGTGACGACTGTGATTCAGGCTTGCAGTGGAGCCTGAATGATGAGTGATTTGTTCTGGCTGCCGGACGAGCAGATGGCGCGGCTTCAGCCCTATTTTCTGAAGAGCCATAGCCGCGAGTGCGTCGATGACCGGCGGGTTCTGAGCGGCATCATCTTCGTCAACCGGAATGGGCGGAGGTGGCGGGATGCGCCGAGAGAATATGGCCCGGCAAAGCCTGTCCGGAGCTTGTCAAAGGAAAGCTCTACGACCACAGAAAGCGGTGGAGCCACAAGGGCTCTTCATTCTGAGATGGACGGTTGCTCTGCCACCTTAATTCTGGACCAGTTGCGGTAGATTTTTCCGCCGCAGATATCCTTGGCTCGGCGAGGAGTTACGGCATGAAGGCATCGAAGCTCACGGACGCGCACCCCACGCTCGACGCCGCTGGCAGCCGTTACGCTGCGCGAGCCGCTCGCTATCCTTCTCGCCATAGGCCGCACCCGTCAGGCCGCCCACTTCCAGTTCCATCAGGCGCTGCGCGGCAAAGCTGATCATGTCGCGCAGAAAATCACCATCGGCGCTCTTCCCAACCAGCGCATTCAAGTCCATCTGATCCTGGTCATCGGTGTTCTCCGTAAGTTGAGTTTTGCAACACAAGCTTACCGAAGTTCGCCGATGACCACCCGCGAAACTGACCGGACACTACAGCGCTTTATCGATTAGCGCGTGTCCGGTCAGCTTCGCTACCGCCGGGGACACGACCGGGTACCGAGCAAGCGCCGTAAGGCCCGGCTCGCTCAGTTGCTCCAGTAAATATAGTCCTGCCCGCTCCGCCACGGCGTATTGAGCGGCACGTCGATCCGCACCGGCCCTTCGATCAGCCCGGGCCAGATCGGTTTCGCCATATCCTTGTTCTGGGCCGCGATCATCGCGCGCAGCGCCGCGACGCGCTGGGGGTCGCTGGCGGCGAGATCCTTTTGCTCGGTCGGGTCGGCGGCGAGATTATAGAGGCGAGCCTTTTCGGGCCGCTTGGTCACCTGCAATTTCCAATCGTCCGCGCGCACGGCGCGATAATCGCCCGAGCGCCAGAACATAGCCGGCCGGCGCGCCGGACCGGCGAGGATATTCTCGCTGTCGATCGTCCGGTCCGCCGGCACCGCTGCGCCCGCGGCCGCTGCAATCGTCGAAAAAACGTCGAGGTGACCGGTCACATCGGCGCGCTGTGTCCCGGGCGCGATGCCGACCGGCCAGCGCATGAACAAGGGCGTGCGGATGCCCCCTTCGAAAAAAGTCGCTTTCCAACCGCGGAACGGCGCGTTCAGTCGCTCGATTCCGTTGTACCAGGCGCCCCCATTATCGCTGGTGAAGATGACGAGCGTATTGTCGTCGATCCCCTGCTCTTTCAACTTGGCCATCACGTCTCCGATGCGCCGGTCCATCTGCGCGATCATCGCGCCATAGACGCGCGTCTCGTGGTCCTTGATCTGCGGCAGCCGGTCATAATCCGCCTTGGTCGCCTGCAACGGCGTGTGCGGCGCATTGAACGCCAGATACATGAAGAAGGGGCGGTTGCGATTGGCCTCGATCGCCTTGATCGCTTCTGCGGCAAAATAGTCGGTCATATGGCCGCGCGGATAAAAGCGCTGGCTGCCGTTGAACGTCACCGCGTGGCGCAGATTGGCCCACAGGAAACGGTCGATCGGATCCCACGGCAGCTTCGCATTGACGACGCCCGGATCGTCTTCGCGCATGAACATCGCCCCGCCGGCCAGGATGGCGAGACTTTCGTCGAAGCCCTGCGCATGCGGCCGCAACGCGGGCGCTTCGCCCAGATGCCATTTGCCGATGTGCAGCGTGTGATAGCCCGCTGCCTTGACCGCCTCGGCAATCGTCACCTCGCTCGCGGGGACGCCCATGTCGGGATAGTCAGGGATGTCGGTGGTGATCCGATCCTTGTGGAAGATTGCGCGCAGCGGACCGACACCCTCGCCATGCGCCATATTTTCGGCGAACTGGACCGGGACCGCAGTAAATTCAAAGCCGAAGCGCGTCGGATAGCGCCCCGTCATCATCGCGGCTCGCGAGGGCGAGCAGGTGGCGTTGGCGGCATAGGCGGTGGTGAAATTCACGCCTTCACGCGCGACCGCGTCGATGTTCGGCGTCTTGACGATGCCGCCGCCGACGCCGCCGCCGTTCAGGCTGATGTCGTTGAAGCCAAGGTCATCGGCGACGATCAGGATGATGTTGGGTGGCCGTTTGCCCTCGGCAGGTGTTGCCGGACCCTGCTGCCAAGCGATGGTCTGGTTGGGCTGCACCGGATCGCGCCAGTCCTGGAGGATGCCCGGCAAGCGGTATTTGTTGGCCTGAAACGCCCAATACCCCCCGGCGCCCAGCGCCGCAAAGGCTCCCAATGCAATCCATCTTTTCTTCATGACGACCCCCACCCTATCCGAATGTCAGCACGGCGATATGCGTCAGCGCTGCCAGCAACCCCAGCAGCAGGCCGACGGTGACCCGCGGGCTGGCGTAAAAGGCAATCTGCCGCTGGGTCGGGAACGAAAAGGTCGTCGCAATCCCCAGCAGCTTTGCCGGGTGCACGGCCCGAAAGGCCGGATCGCTCGCCATGCGGATCAGGTCGCGGCGACTGCGGTAGCGCATCGTGCCGACCAGTGACCAGCCTGGATCCTCCGGGGTGTTCCAGGCATCGATATAGCCGCCCACCTTGCGCCCGACGAACAGCGGATGCCCACCGCGCGCGATCAGACCGCGGACGAACGGATCGGAATAGCGCCGCAGCCATTCGCTGCCCTCCCGCGTCGCGCCGCTTTCGGGATCGGTGATCGGTCCGGCGCGGGTGCCGACCAGATTGACCATCACGAACTCGCGGCCGTCATCGGCCTCCAGAAAGGCGCGTAGCCGCGCCGCATCATTGCCCGTTTCGGCCATGCGGGGCCCCAGGGTGGCAAGAAAGGCATCAATCTCTCCAGAGCGGAGCGGGCGGCGGAACCCGTCGTAAAATAGCAGGAAAGCCAGCCACAACAGCAGCGCGCCCGTCCATACAGCCGCCACCATCGCGCCCTGTTCGGTCATAGCCCCCGCCTCTGCCATTGCATCGAATCTTATGGCACTATATGTGTCACTTTATTGGTTGCGGCGCAAGGACGATCGCGACCACACCATTGACCCCGGCGCCAAGCTGGGCCAGCGGAGAAGTCATGACCAAGGCGGCGAGCAAATCGGTGACCACAACGGCCGACCCGCCGCGGGTCGACGGCCGCCGCGAACGTGGCCGGTCGAGCCACAAGCGGATCGTCGAGGCGATGATGGAGCTGATCGTCGGCGGCGACCTCGCGCCGAGTGCGGCGCGCGTCGCCGAAGAGGCTGGGATCGGGCTGCGCACCGTGTTTCGCCATTTCGACGACATGGACGCACTGTATGCAGAAATTACCGCGACGATCACCCAGCGGGTCATGCCAATCGTCGCGGCACCCTATCCCGATCAGGATTGGCGCGCCAATGTCCGCGATCTGGTGCGGCGGCGCGTCCGCGTGTTCGAAACCACCCTGCCCTTCCGCCTCGCCGCCAATATCAAGCGTTACCAGTCGCCGTTCCTGATGGGGCAGTATGGCAAGGTGGTGATGCTGGAGCGCGAGTTGCTGCTGCGTCTGCTCCCCGGCGCGGTGTTGACCGACCGGATCAATGTCGAGGCGCTGTGCGCGTCGCTGTCGTTCCAGAACTGGCGCGCGCTGCGCCACGATCAGGGGTTGTCTGCCGAGGAAGCGGGGACAGTGACGATGCATATGGTCGATACGTTGCTGGCAACGATCGGCGAAACCGCTTGAAATACCCCGGTGCTGCGCTTTTTTCGCTTGCCTTGATCGGCGTGCTGGCGGGATGCGGCAAGGCAAAGGAAGCGCCGCTCGTCGAAACTGTGGCACCGGCATGCCCGGCGATGCCGGTGCAGGATTATGCATGGGTTCCCGGCGCGACGTTCGCGATGGGCGCCGATGCTCAACTGCCCGAGGAAGGCCCTCCACGCGAGGTCAGCGTCGCGGGCTTCTGGATCGCCACCCATGAAGTGACCAACGCCGAATATGCCGCCTTCGTCGAAGCGACCGGCTACAAGACGCTCGCCGAGCGCGATCCGCCGCCATTGCCCGGCGCGCCACCCGACATGCTGATCCCGGGATCGGCGGTGTTCACCGCGCCGACCGACGGCAATCCGAACTGGTGGCGCTGGGTCGTCGGGGCGCAGTGGCGAAATCCCGCTGGCCCCGCGTCGAATATCAGGGGCCGCGACCGCGAGCCGGTGGTCCAAATCGGCTATGACGACGCGCTGGCCTATGCCCGCTGGGCCGGCAAGGTGCTGCCGAGCGAAGAGCAATGGGAGCTGGCGGCGGCGACCGGCGGCGCCAACCGTCATGTCCCGATCGATGCTGCGGGCAAGCCGCAGGCCAATTATTATCAGGGCGCCTTCCCCGCGCGCGACCTTGGCACCGACGGCTTCACCGGCCGTGCCCCGGTCGCCTGCTTTGCCGCCGACGACCACGGCGTCCACGACCTGATCGGCAATGTGTGGGAATGGACGACAAGCAAGGCGGGCGGCGAAAGCAATGTCATCAAGGGCGGCAGCTTCCTGTGCGCCGCCAATTATTGCGCGCGCTACCGCCCCGCGGCGCGCCAGTTTCAGGAGCGCAGCCTAGGCACCGACCATATCGGTTTTCGCCTGATCGATCCTGCGCGCCCGGCGCCGACGGCGCCAGTGCCAGGCAAGAGCTGACAGCAGCAGCACGATCCCGCCGACCCACAGGCCCAGCTGGATCAGCCGTTTGCGGCCCTGCTGTTCGAAAGCGTAACGGTTGATCTGTTCGTCAGCGGTGTAGCCCGCGGGCATGTCGAGCACACCGTTCGCTTTGGCGTAGGCGCGGTAGTCCGCCAGCATTGCCGCAAAACGATCGGGCATTGCGTCGGCCAGATCGCGCGTTTCGCCGGGATCGGCCTTGATGTCGTAAAGCCGCCATTGGCCATCGCCGGTGGGCGCCAGGTTGCGAACCAACTTGTAATCGCGACGAAACAGCGCCGCATTGCCCGATAGTTCATAGCCGAGCGGCGCATCGCCATGCACGCTCGCCGACTGGCCCGTCAAAATCGGCACCAGGCTGCGCCCCGTCACCGGCTCGACCGCCTTGCCCTGCCACGCGCCGCCATGGCCGGGGACGCCTGCCAGTTCGGTCAGCGTCGGCACGATGTCGGTCACATGCGCAAGGCCGTCACTGATACCGCCTGCCCGCAGCGCCTTGTTTCCCGGCCAGGCAATGATCAGCGGCACGCGCAGCCCGCCCTCGGCTGCGCTGAATTTATAGCCCGACAGCGGCGACGCCGCCGCGCTCGCCCAGCCGGGGCCGATCGCGCTGAAACTGCCGCGGCGGCCAATATTGGCGGTCGACAGGTCGTACTGCATCCCCAGGAATAGACGGTTGCGCAGGCTGTGGAACGGATTGGTCGGCTCGGCGCCATTGTCCGACAGGAACACAAAGATCGTATTGCCATAGTCGCCGGTCGATTTCAGATGCGCGACCAGCCGGCCGACCTCGCGGTCCATTGCGGTCGCCATCCCGGCATAGGCCTGCATCACGCGAACCGCGGCGGCGCGTTCGTCGGCGTCGAGCTTGGTCCAGTCGGGGGTTGTCGGCATCGTGACAATCGGCACCCCCGCGGGTACGATCCCCAGCGCCGCAGCGCGCTTGGCCCGCGCGGCGCGCAGCGCGGTCCAGCCGTCCTTGTACAGCGCGGCATAGCGCGCGATGTCGCTGTCGGGCGCCTGCACCGGGATATGATTGGCGAGGAAGTTGATCGAAGCGAGGAAGGGTTTGCCGTTCGCGCGGCCCTCCTCGATATAATCGATCATCCGCTGCACAACGAAGGTCGACGAATAATAATCCTTTGGCAGCGTCGCAGGCTTGCCATTTTCGGTCCACGCGGCGGTGTCGTACATCCCTTCGATCGGGCGTTGCTCGAAATTGTCGGCGCCCGCATCGGCCAGGCTGAACGCCCGGTCATAGCCACGCGCTTCAGGCAGCCGCGTCGGATCGCTGCCCAGATGCCATTTCCCGGTCAGGTAGGTGCGATAGCCAGCCGCCTTCAGCAACTGCGCGATCGTGACCACGCGGTGGTTCATCACCGTGTCGTACCCCGGCTTTCCGCGATGTTCGTCGGGGATCGTTTCGGGCATGTTACCGAGACCATTGCGGTGGTTCATCACCCCGGTCTGGAGCATCGCCCGCGTCGGCGAACACGACCCCGCGACATGAAAATTGGAAAAGCGCGTCCCCGCAAAAGCCAGTGCATCGATGTTCGGGGTCGCAAACTCGGCGCCGAAGGACCCGACGTCGCTGAACCCCCAATCGTCGGCGAGCAGGATGACGATATGGGGTTGGCGCGGCGCCGCCGGTTTTGGCTGCCCCTGCGCGGGCGCCGCGGCGAGCAGCGCGGCGTAGGCGATGATGGCAGTACGCCGGAACCGGCGTTTGCGACCCGGCACCTTGGTGGTCCTCACGCGCACTGCCATCGCCCCCTCTCCCACGGGATAGTGACACTTACTATGCCAATATATCGGTGAGTCAATATCCGGAGCGAGCGACTTACCGTTCGCGATATTCGGGCGCGCGTTTTTCGAGGAAGGCGGTGAGCGCCTCGCGGTGGTCTTCGGTGGCGGACAGAATGACCTGTTGGCGATCCTCGATCGCCATCGCCGCGTCGAGGCTCTGCGCATCGATATTGAGATTCAGCGCCTGCTTCGACAACCGCAGTCCGTGCGGGCTCGTCGCCAGCATCTCGTCGGCGAGCGCCAGCCCACGCTCCAGCAACGTCTCTTCATCGATGATCTCGCTAACCAGCCCGGCGCGCAGCGCCCTTTCGGCGTCGATGAACCGCCCGGTCAGGATCATCTCGGCGGCGAGGCTGGCGCCAACCAGCCGCGGCAGGAAATAGCTCGACGCCATGTCGCAACCGCCGAGGCCGATGCGGATATAGGCGGCATTGGCGCGGAAATCGGGCGTAGCGTAGCGCACGTCCGACGCGAGCAGCAGCGAAAGCCCGCCCCCGCACGCCGCGCCATGGCCCAGCGCGATGATCGGCTGCGGACAGACGCGCATCTTGCGATAGATATTGCCGATGCGCGTCTGAGTGCGCAGCGTCCGCAGCACCGGCGTCTCGTCGCTCGACCGGTCTTCCTGGATGTCGAGCCCGGCGCAGAAGCCGCGCCCCGCACCGCGCAGGATCACGACGCGCACCTCTGGGCGGTCGGCGAGCCCGCCGAAATAGGCATTGAGGTCGTCAACCAGCTCCTCGTTAAGTGCGTTGAGCCGCTCAGGACGATTGAGCGTCGCAATCTCGACCGCGCCGCGCGCCTCGATCAGCAGTTCAGCGGTCACAGCGTCTGGCCGTCGTCGATGGTAAAGACGCTGCCGGTGATCCCCACCGCCGCGTCGGAACAGAGGAGTAGCAAGGGTGCGTGCAGGTCGCTCGGCGGACGCATCCGCTGGCGCGGAAAACTCTTCACCATCGCGGCGCCGGTCTCGCTGCCGAACAGTTCGGCGGTCATTTCGGATTCGAAATAGCCGGGCTGGATCACATTGACACAAATCCCGCGCCGCGCCCATTCGCGCGCCAGCGCCTTGCCCAGATGCCGCACCGCGGCCTTGGTCGCGCCGTAGACTGAGGTGGCCGGAAAGATCTTCTCGGCCGTGATCGACCCGATCAGCACGATGCGGCCGTGCTGTTTCTCGCGAGCACCCGCCTTGTCGAGCCGCTTGGCGCCCTCATTCGCGGTCAGGAACACGCCGCGGACATTGGCCGCGAGCAGGAAATCGACATCGCCCGCCGACAGGCTCATCGCCATCTTCTCGGTCGCCACTCCGGCGTTGGCGACAATCGTATCGACCGTTCCAAACGCCGCTTCGGCCGCGTCATAGGCGGCGATTGTCGAAGCTTCGTCGGTAACGTCCATGCTCACCGCAATCGCCTGCCCACCCGCCGCCTCGATCGCGGCAACCTGCTCGGCGAGTTTGTCGGCGCGGCGTGCTGCAAGCACCACCTTCGCACCCGCGCCCGCCAGCGCTTTGGCGAAACCGGCGCCCAGCCCGGACGACGCGCCCGTCACCAACGCAACCCGCCCGGAAAGATCGAAACTCGGTGCTGCCGCCATCACTCTCCCTTTCATTGCTCCCCCTGCATTGGCGCTGATTGACGTTTACGTCAACCGACCGGCGCCTGACAGAAAAGTGAAGAAATCAGGTTGACGAACCAAAGTTGTTCTCTTATTGTTCTTCTTGTCGACGCCAAACCTCATCCCCCGTCGCGGCCGCCAAGCGCGGCGGACGGGGGATAAAGGTTTCTCCGCTTGCTCAGTCGTTTTTCGGTGTGGACTTTTGATCGCGCACCGCGCCCACTGTTCATCCTGAATATTAAGCCAATGCGTTGGTCAGCCAGATCGACCACACGGACGTGCCGCTCGTGCCAGGCGGGGCTCAGTGTGTCCGGTCAGCTTCGCTACCGGCGGAAGCTACACCACGACCATGAACACGACTCTTCACAGTTCTGCGTCAGCTGTCTTCAACTGAGCAAGGCGTGTTCGCGCTGCTGCATAAACACTGCTGTGAATGTGAAGCGGGAAGTCAAGTGCCAGTTCCTTCTCCAGCTCGGCGAAGGCTGATTCAAAACTGTCGCGAATTTCATCGATGGCGTGCCTGATCAGTGTCCGAGACAGTCCTGCGGCGCGCCCCGTTTCAACAAAATGGCGGCCGTGGATATCAAAGATGCGGTACTTTCGATTTTTTCCGAGGGCCATTGCCACCTTGGACTGGTTTCTCCTGATCTGACGGGCATCGAGGCTGGGTTGGGCCGTTAGCACATCGTAAAATGGTGTCAGACGAAATCGTCCGCCAGGCGACAGGAATATGCTGAAATTCTTGGCGTGGCCATCGGTTGCGCCGATCAGCCAGAAGATCAGTTGCGACTTGAAGAAGTCGACTTTAACAAGATGCGAGACGGATATGTCCGGTCGCAGCCGGACGGTGAGAAGCGAACTAGCGAGCGAAAGCCGCCGTCAGGAAATCCCGGCCGAGGCGAAGTCCGACAGGATCCACGGTGTGCGCCACGCCGTAGGAGACGTGCGTCGTGACCTCGACGCCGAGGCGTTTGAGTTCACTCTCCGACATGTGTAGCGCGGCGATCGGGACGACCGGATCGGCCGTGCCGTGCACCAAGAGCACGGGCGGCTTCGGAAACTCTCCGTGATTCAGCCCCAGCGCCCCTGCCAACATGCCGGAATAGCCAACGACGGCAGCCACCGCCTGCGGTCGTCGTAGCGCGACATGCAGTGCCATCATCGTCCCCTGACTGAAGCCGACGATGGCCAGGTCAGCCTCGCTCAGACCATATTGATCAAGCTTGCGGTCGATGAAGGCGTCGATCGCTGGCGCGGCCGAGGCGGCGCCCGCGGCGAGCGCGGACGGCGCAAAGCCGGAAAGTCCCCACCATTGGTAACCCCTCCCCATCATGCCGCAGCGCTGCGGCGCGTGCGGGGCCAGAAACAGCGTGTGCGGAAGCGCCTCCTGCCACGGTGGTGCGAGCGCGATCATGTCTGTTCCGCTTGACCCGAAGCCGTGCAGTAGCAGGACGATTTTCTTGGGCGGCTCTCCGGAGCGCGGCTTGAGGCTGGCTCCGTTTACGATCTTGGACAAGGTCATGCACCCCATATGGGTATCGCTGGCCATTTGTCAGCCGGGCGTCTGCGCCCACACCTCAGTTGGCGGCAGCCGTCCAAAGCGGATGCCGGATCATCGCGCGTCCAAACAATTCCGACGAGATCAGTCTCTCAAGCCAGCGCCGCAGCTTCTGCGGCGCATGCGTTTCGAACCATGCCGGGTCGACGGCCGCAAACTGGCGCACGAAGGGAAAGATCGCGATGTCACCGAACCCTGGCGCGCTGCCGCCGAGATAATCCTGATCGGCGAACCGCGCATCGAGCTGAAGGAGCATGGCCAGACCGGCGGCGCGATGCATCAGCGGATCCTCGCCATAGCGCGGTGCATATTTGTAGCGGTCGAGATGATGCTTGAAAGCGCCGTCATAGTCCGCGACCAGGCTCGGCTCCCCAGCCGCCGCCCACCCTTCCGGATCGTTCTGACCCAACGCCCAGCGCATGATATCGATACTTTCGTCGATCACCTCGCCGTTCGCGAGGACGAGCACCGGCACGGTCCCCTTGGGGGAGACGGCCCGCATCGCGGCCGGCTTGTTGCGCAGCAATATTTCCCGATGTTCATAGGCAACGCCGCTCGCGATCAGCGCCATGCGCCCACGCATCGCATAAGGACAGCGGCGGAAGCTGTAGAGGATCGGCGGCGCGTGCATTTGCCAGCGACATAGCGGAACGACAGCACGAACGTACAGCCCCATCCGGATAACGCGCCGACCCAAACTGGGCCGCTTGTTGACCGTCGGCTTAGAGATTCAATTTTGAGAAAGCGAACACTGCCCAAAAGCTTCTGTGCAGCTTTACACGCCGGCGAAGGGTCGCTTCGCTGTCAGATCTTCGTCACGACCAAGCGTTCAATCGCCCGCGAGACTTGACGGCCATCTGCACCGCGGAGCCCTCCCATTCCGCGACGATGTGTTCGCACGAAATAAGGAGAGCGGTCTCAAGAAGGCGCCGCGGCACACGCTGAATTTGATTTCAAGGCACAGGCTCAGACTTGCGCCATGCCTCCGTCGACAAAAAGTTCAATGCCGTTGACGAAGCTGCTCTCGTCCGAAGCCAGAAAAAGGGCGGCGGCGGCGATTTCTTCAGGATTTCCAAGACGGCCCAGCGGCGTCGCTGCCTCCACCGATGCGATAATCTCTCGGTTCGCCTCGGGCGAAGCTGCGAGGCCGTGCCAGCCGGGGGTCGAGGTTGAGCCGGGCGCGAGAACATTTACCCTGATGCCTGAGGCCTTGAGGTCGAGGATCCAATTGCGCGCGAAGCTGCGGATCGCCGCCTTGCTGGCCGCGTAGATGCTGAACGCGGGGGTGCCCGTAATTGCGGCCGTGGACCCCGTAAGAATGATCGAGCCGCCATTGCGCATCAGAGGCAGCGCCTTTTGAACCGTGAACAATGTTCCCTTGACGTTGGTCGCAAAAGTGCGCTCGTAGTGGTCTTCGGTGATGTCGGCCAGCGGCAGAAACTCCCCACCGCCCGCATTGGCGAACAAGATATCGATGCCCCCCTTGGCCTTCTCCACCACCGCAAACAACCGATCAAGATCGTCGAGCCTGGCAATGTCGCTTTGGACGCCGAGCGCGTTGCTGCCAATTGCGGTTACTGCCGCGTCAAGTTCCGCCTGGCGGCGTCCGGTTATGAAGACAAACGCGCCTTCCGCAGCAAATAACGTGGCGGCCGCGAGGCCGATGCCGCTGTTCGCGCCGGTCAAGACGGCTACTTTTCCTTTCAACCTTGCCATGCTTTTTTCCTCTCTACTTTTGCAAGCCTGCGGCTCGGGCGGACCGAATTTTTCGGGCAAGGAAGTCGCGGATCAGCGGAACCATTGTGTCGAGCTGGTCCTCGAGCGCGAAGTGGCCTGTATCGAGAAGGTGAAATTCGACCTCGGGCAAATCGCGCTTGTACGGGTGCGCTCCGTCCGCCGGAAAAATGAAATCATTCTTGCCCCAAATGAGAAGGGTCGGCGGCGAATATTCGCGAAACCACGCTTGGACGGCGGGGTAGAGCGGTAGGTTCGTTCGATAATCGTAAAACATATCGAGCTGGATTTCGGCGTTGCCCGGGCGATCGAGCAGAGCCTGGTCATGCACCCAGTTGTCAGGTGCCACTCGCGTCTTGTCAGAGACGCCGTCGGTATATTGGAAGATGGTGGTTTCGATCGTCAGCAGCTTGGCCAGCGCCTGCCGCGTGTCATGAGAGCCCTCCTTCCAGTAGACCTTGATCGGGTCCCAGAACGCCTTGAGCCCTTCGTCATAGGCATTCCCATTCTGGATGATGAGGCCGGTAATCCGCGCTGGGTCCTGTAACGCCAACCGCCAGCCGACGGGTGCGCCATAGTCCATCACGTACATGGCAAATTTGGCGATGCCGAGCTGCTCCAGCAACCTATCGACGAGCCTCGCGAAGCTGTCGAACGTATAAGCAAAGCTCGCCCGGTCCGGTGAATTGCTTTGGCCGTAGCCTGGATAATCGGGTGCGATCACGCGATACTGATCGGCAAGGTGCGGGATGAGATTGCGGAACATGTGGGACGAGGTCGGGAAACCGTGCAGCAAGAGCACGACTGGGGCATCTGCCGGCCCAGCCTCGCGATAGAATATACCGATCCCATCGACTTCTGCCTTGCGGTGATGAACGACGATGGGAGCAACGGCCGATGCGCCGGTTGCTATGCGCTCAGCAAGAACATTCGTGGTCATTTTCAATCTCCGGATTAGAAGGACATCACCACTCTTGGGCAGAGTGCGTTCGGCCAACGCCGCGATTTAACGCACTGTTATTCAACCGCTTCGAATAAAGGTCAGCAGATCCTGATTGATGATCTGCGGGTGCGTCGTCGCCATACCGTGCGGCATTCCGGGATAGACTTTCAGCGTCGCCCTCGGCGCCAGCTTCGACGAAAGCAAAGCGGAGGCTGCGATCGGCACGATTTGATCGTCGTCGCCGTGCATTACGAGCAGCGGAATATCGATCTTGCGCAGGTCTCCGGTGAAATCCGTCTCTGAAAATACCGCGATACAGTCGTAATGGGCCTTGGCCCCACCCATCATGCCTTGGCGCCACCAATTATCGACCAACGCTTGCGAAGTTGCTGCGCCGGTACGGTTGAAACCGTAAAATGGGCCTGCCGCGACATCGTGGTAAAATTGCGCGCGATTGGCGAGGAACGCGCTCCGAAACCCGTCGAACACGGATATGGGCAGGCCGCCGGGATTAGTCTCGGATTTCAGCATGACCGGCGGAATCGCGCCAATGATTACTGCCTTGGCCGCACGGCTTGTGCCGTGCCGAGCGAGGAAGCGCACAACTTCTCCACCTCCGGTGGAATGGCCAACATGCACGACATCCTTGAGGTCAAGCGCTTTGATCAGTTCGGCAAGGTCGTCGGCATATGTGTCCATGTCATTGCCTGTGTCGGTCTGGGTGGATCGCCCATGACCGCGCCGATCGTGCGCTATTACCCGATACCCCTTCTCCAGAAAGAACATTATCTGGGCATCCCAGTCATCGGCGCTGAGCGGCCATCCATGGTGGAATATGATCGGCTGACCCTGGCCCCAATCCTTGTAGAATATCTCAGTGCCATCCTTCATGGTAATGGAGGTCATCGACGATCCTTTCGGCTTGGGCTGGTGCAGAATTACGCTTGTCGCGCCGTCTGAAGGAGAGGCACGCGCCGACTTTGGGAGGACGCTCGCGCCGGAAATGACGGCGACTGCGACGAGCAATTGCCGACGGGTTGTAGGGGCGTTGATGCTGGAACTCGTCACCATGGATCACCTCGGTCGCACTGCCTGATTCCTGTCCGACGCAAGGGTTCAGTGCCGGGCATCCGGATAGCGCATGGGCAGTGTTGCAGATTGAATGAATCAGGCGCGGATTGAACAAACGCATTGCGAACCGCCAGAACCCGGCTCAGCCACGAATGAGATTTGTCGGTCGCCGCGAGCGGGCTCGATTGGCTGGCGGCCTAGTACTACAGTTGCATTTAATGTCGTGTTCTTCGGTGACATTGAGCCGCGATCGCTTGGTGGGTTTGGCGCCATCGGGACCAAGCCCAGATGAAGGCGGGATGGTGTTGAGCCGCGAATATGAGCTTTGCGATGAGGC
>NZ_JAIBES010000032.1 GCF_019459305.1 Sphingopyxis sp.
ATCAAAATCCGCGTCGCGCGCGTCAGTTCTTCCTGCTGCGCCGGGGGCAGATGGTCGACATCATTTCTCATCACCGGATTCTCGCCATCTTCTCGCCCGGTGGCAAGACCTCATTGCGGCCGATCGCTGTCGATTGACCCAAATCGGATGTAAAAAACTATGCCGAGTCGATTGCCGCAACGTTGTTGGAAAGCAAGGCGTTCGCGCGCCCACTCGGCATAGTGGGCCGCTCGGCATAATTTTGAATAACGAGCTTTCACATAGGCCTCTGTGAGCTTCTCGAAGCACGCACGATCGTCGCGCCGTTCACGGCGCCATGCGTCGACCAACCGCATGTCTATTCGCACGGCTTGGGTACGCAGAAAGCCAAGATTATGAACTTGCGGAGTCTGATAAGGCCATCGCCATAGCTGATCCACTGCTATTTGCCCTTGGCCCTCGCGAGCCCGTTCGCTGCATTTTTTATCCCTAAAATCATAAAATTCTGCCCGCATTGGCAAAAAAGTCGGATTGGATCCTGTGGGACACACAGGGACCCGAAACGCCTCTCAAACACTCAGCAAAGCTGGAATTCTAGTAAACCGTTCGGTACAGTGGGGATTAGAACGTCCCGGACAGAAAGGGTTCATCGCGGCGGCTTTAACGGACCGCCAGCCGTAACAGGAGAACAACCATGGTCCGTATCGCCGGCGCGCTTGCGCTCAGCCTCACCGCTCTGCCGCTCGCCGCGTGCGCGACACTGGGGCCGTCCGAACAGCCGGTGTCGGTGACCGGCCAGATCACCTATCGCGAGCGCATCGCGTTGCCGCCAACGGCGCAGATCGAAATCCAGCTGAGCGATGTCAGCTTGATGGATGCCCCCTCGCGCACCATCGCACAGCAAAGCTTTACCGCCGACGGCCGCCAGGTGCCTTTTGCCTTTTCACTGACCGTCGACCAGCGTCCGCTCGACCCGCGGCACAGCTATGCGGTGTCGGCGCGCATCACCGATGCATCCGGTCGGCTGATGTTCATCACCGACACACGCAATAGCGTGGCGTTCGATAGCCGGAGCCGGATCGACATGGGGACGCTGACGCTGGTGAAGACGCGCTAAGCCTATTCTCGTCATCCCGGCGAAGGCCGGGATCTCGACCTCGCTTTTTTTCGATACGGTGAGATCCCGCCTTTCGCTGGGATGACGAAGTGTGGGCGGCGCATAGCTATGCGCGCACCCTGCCGCTTGACGCTGCGCCTTCGCAGGTGCAGCAAAGCGGCTTATGGGCCCGCCTATCCAGATCTCGCAAAATCCCGACATCCGCTATCTCGGGCGGATCCTCGGTGACGTCATTCGCGCCTATGGCGGCGACAAATTGTTCCGGCAGACTGAATATATCCGCTCATCGAGCGTCGATAGGCATCGCGGGATCGCGGGGGCCGAGGCGATCGATCCCGGGCTCGATGCGCTGAGCCTGGATGACACGGTCGCGTTCGTGCGCGGGTTCATGCTGTTTTCGATGCTCGCCAATCTGGCCGAGGACCGGCAGGGGGTTGCCGCCGAGCCCGAGGCGACCGTCGCGGCGGCGATCGACAAGCTGAAGGCCGACGGGATCGATAGCGACGCGATTGCCGCGCTGCTCAGTGCCTCGCTCGTCGCGCCGGTGCTCACCGCGCACCCGACCGAGGTGCGGCGCAAATCGATGCTCGACCACAAGAACCGCATCGCCGAGCTGATGCTGCTGCGCGACAGCGGCGCCGACGAGACGCCAGAGGGCGATGTCGTCGAGGATGCGATCCGGCGGCAGATCGTGCTGCTGTGGCAGACGCGGCCGCTGCGCATGGAAAAATTGTTCGTCGCCGACGAGATCGACAATGCGCTGACCTATCTCCGCGACGTGTTCCTGCCCGTGGTGCCGAAGCTGTACGCGCGCTGGGAAACCGAGCTGGGGCAGCGTCCCGCGAGTTTCCTGCGCGTCGGCAGCTGGATCGGCGGCGACCGCGACGGCAACCCGTTCGTCACTGCCGAGACGATGGTGATGGCGACGAGACGCAATGCCGCGGCGGTGCTGGGCCATTATATCGACGCGGTGCATGGGCTGGGCGCCGAATTGTCGGTGTCGGCGAGCCTGGCCGCAGTTCCGGAAGCGGTCGAGGCGCTGGCCGAGGCGAGCGGCGACAACGCTCCGAGCCGCCGCGACGAGCCCTATCGCCGCGCGCTGTCGGGCATTTATGCGCGGCTGTGCGCGACCTATACGCAGATCGTCGGCAAGGCGCCGCCGCGGCCTTCGGCGCTGAAGGGTGACGCTTACCCGGCCCCCGCCGATTTCCGCCGCGACCTCGTTACAATCGCCAATGGCCTGTCGGCGAACAGCCAAGGGCAGTTCGGCGGGATCGGTGCGCTCGGGCGGCTGATCCGCGCGGTCGAGGTGTTCGGGTTCCACCTTGCGACGCTCGACATGCGGCAGAACAGCGCGGTGCACGAACGGGTGCTCGCCGAGCTGCTCAAGGTATCGGGCGTGTGCGCCGACTATCTGGCGCTGGACGAAGATGGTCGCGTCGCGCTGCTCACCGCCGAACTGCAAAGCGACCGGCCGCTCGCGGCGCCGTGGCACCAGTGGAGCGACGAGACTGCGGGCGAGCTGGCCATCGTCCATGCCGCCGCCGATGTGCGCGCGCGGCTGGGCGGCGATGCGATCTGTCAGTGGATCATCAGCATGGCGCAGACCCTGTCCGACCTGCTCGAGGTTCATGTGCTGGCGCGCGAAGCCGGATTGTGGCGCAGCGGCGAAGCGGCGGGACAATCGAACCTGATGGTCGTCCCCTTGTTCGAGACGATCGCCGATCTCGACAAGGCGCCGGAAATCATGCGCCGCTATTTCGCGATGCCCGAAATCGGACCGCAGGTCGGACAGCGCGGGCATCAGGAAGTGATGATCGGCTATTCGGATTCGAACAAGGACGGCGGGTATCTGACCTCGACCTGGGGATTGCATCAGGCGTCGCAGGCGCTGACCCCGGTGTTCGACGAGGCCGACAGTGCGATGCAATTGTTCCACGGCCGCGGCGGCGCGGTCGGGCGCGGCGGCGGCAGCGCCTTTGCCGCGATCCGGGCGCAGCCCGCAGGCACGGTGCAGGGGCGTATCCGCATCACCGAACAGGGCGAGGTGATCGCGGCGAAATATGGCACCGCAGCGAGCGCGGCGGCGAATCTGGAGGCGATGGTGTCGGCGAGTTTGCTCGCGAGCCTGGAGCCCGAGGCGCTGAGCGACAAGGATGCGGCGCGCTTTACCACGGCGATGGATGCGCTCTCGGACAGCGCCTTCGCGGCTTATCGCGGGCTGGTGTACGACACGCCGGCGTTCAAGGATTTTTTCCGCGCGATGACCCCGATCGCCGAGATCGCGACGCTGAAAATCGGATCGCGCCCGTCGAGCCGCACCAAGTCGAGCGCGATCGAGGATCTGCGCGCGATCCCGTGGGTGTTCAGCTGGGCGCAGGCGCGCGCGATGCTGCCCGGCTGGTACGGGACGGGCGAGGGTTTTGCGGCGTTTGGCGACAAGGCGCTGCTGGCGGACATGGCGGCGGGGTGGCCGTTCTTTGCGGCGCTGCTCGGCAATATGGAGATGGTGCTCGCGAAATCCGACATGGGGATTGCGGCGCGCTATGCCGAGCTGGCGGGGCATGTCGACGGGCATAAGGCGATCTTTGGTCGCATCCGCGACGGGTGGAACCGCGCGCATGACGGGTTGCTCGCCGTCACCGGCCAGACGCGGCTGCTCGAAAAAAACCCGGCGCTCGAGGCGTCGATCCGGCTGCGGCTGCCCTATATCGAACCGCTCAACCTGCTCCAGATTGAGCTGATGAAGCGCCACCGCGCGGAGGAGACCGACCCGCGTATTGCCGAGGGCATCCAGCTGACGATCAACGCCATTGCGACGGCGCTGCGCAATAGCGGCTGACGCGTCGCCCTCGCGAAAGCTAGGACTGCTGCCCGGTTTGCGAAGCGACGAAGATCAAGGCCTCAAGCGGCCCCCGCTTGCGCGGGGGCGACGGTGTGTCAGCTCTTCGTAATCACCACCTCGCCCTTGGCATTGGTGCCATCGGGGGCGAAGTTGATGCGGAAATCGGCGCCGTCCTTGTCCTTGCCCGCCAGCGTATCGCCGGTGCGGGTGACCTTGACGCCCTTTTTGGCGAATTCGCCCGCCATCCAGTCGGCGGCCTTGGTCGGCGCAGCGGGTGAGGTGAAGCCGAGTTTGACGGTCGCTTTGTCGACGCCATTCTTCTCGTTGGCATCGACGTCGACCGTGGTCACCTTGCTGCCGGGGTAGAGTTTGACGCCATCGATGTCGAAATCGCTTTCGATGTCGAGGTCGACGAAATCGGGGATGTCGATGTCGATCGACGCGCCCTCGCCGCCGATCTTGATATTGCCGCCGTCCTTGCCGGCCTTGATCTGGACGCCGCCATGCTCGTCGCCGGCGTTGATCGAGACTTCGGTGGCGTCCTTGGCTTTCTCGTCCGATCCGCAGGCGGCGAGGAGCATCAGCGGGGGGATCAGGAACGCGAGGCGCATGGGACATCTCCTTGGTGAGTTATATAAATAATACACCTTGGAGCTGAGCAAGTCAATCGCCCCCTCTTTCGTCATGCCGGACCTGATCCTGCACCCATGCCGCGGGCGCGGTCATGGACCCCGGATCAAGTCGCCCGGATCAAGTCGAACGCGCTAAATGGCTCGTTCGAGGGCGGCGATGAGAGAGACGCGAGCTTCATGCATCGATGCTGGTCCGCAGGTCGCCGTGCACCAACCCGCCGTCGACGGTGATCGTGTCGCCCACGACATAGTCACCCGCTTTCGACGCGAGAAAGATCGCGGCGCCGGCCATATCCTCGGGAACGCCGATGCGTTTGACCGGAATGCTCTGCGCTACCGCATCGCCATGGTCGCGCGCGGCCTTGTTCATGTCCGACTGGAAGGCGCCGGGCGCGATCGCGGTGACGAGGATATGGTCGGTAACCAGCCGCGCCGCGAGGCGCTTGGTCAGGTAGAGGATCGCCGCCTTCGATGCATGATAGCTGTAGGTTTCCCACGGATTGAGCCGCATACCGTCGATCGAGCCGATGTTGATGACTTTCGATGGGCGTTCGTGCGTCCCGCCCGCCTTGAGCAGGCCGTGGAGCGCCTGCGTCAAGAAGAAGGGCGATTTGACGTTGATGTCCATTACCTTGTCCCAGCCCGCCTCGGGGAAACCCTCGAACGGTTCGCCCCATGCCGCGCCGGCATTGTTGACGAGGATGTCGAGGCGCTCTTCGCGCGCTTCGAGTTCCTTGGCGAGTGCGCGGCAGCCTTCGACCGTCGCGAGGTCGACCGGCAGGCCGATGACCTTGCCCGGATAGCGCGTTTCGAAATCGGCGATGGCTTCCTCGATCTGCGCGGTCTTGCGCGCCGAGATGTACACGCGGGCGCAGCCTGCGGCGAGATAGCCCTCGACGATCATCTTGCCGATGCCGCGCGAGCCGCCGGTGACGAGCGCGATGCGGCCGTCGAGGCCGAACATGTCCTGAAGGTTCATTGTCTCATCCTTTTTTCCCCTCCCTTTAAGGGGAGGATTGGGGTGGGGCATGTCTGGGCTGCGCGAAGCCGCGAAACCCTCCCCGCTGCGCCCCTGATCAAGTCCGGGGCTCGCTGCCCCTCCCGCAGGCGGGAGGGGATGAAGTTTAGTAGCCGTTCATCCGGGCGACCTGGTCAATGTGATAATGCACATCGCCCATATATTCGGCGAGGGCGCGGTCGCGCTTCATATAAAGACCGATGTCATATTCGTCGGTCATGCCGATGCCGCCGTGCATCTGGACGCCTTCGCGCACCGCGAGGTTGGCGGCGCGGCCGGCCTTCGCTTTCGCGACCGACACCATCAGCTTCGCGCCCTCATTGCCCTCGTCCAGGAGCTGCTGCGCCTTCATCACCGTCGCGCGCGCAACTTCCATTTCGCCATAGAGATGCGCGGCGCGGTGCTGGAGACCCTGGAACTCGCCGATCAGCTTGCCGAACTGCTTGCGCTCCTTGAGGTAAGTGACGGTCATGTCCATCGCGCCCTGCCCGACACCGACCATTTCGGCGGCGGCGCCGGTGCGCGTCGCGGCAAGCAGTGCGTCAAGGATGTCGCCGCCGGCATCGACTTCGCCGATCACCGCGTCGGCATCGACTTCGACACCGTCGAGGGTGACATGACTGGCGAGACTGGAGTCGACGAGCCGCCGCGGATCGGCGGTGACCCCCTTGGCATCCTTCGGCACCGCGAACAGGGTGATGCCGCCGTCGGTCTTCGCCGCGACGATGCTCATGTCGGCGACATGGCCGTGGAGGACGAAGCTTTTCTTGCCGTCGAGGCGGAAGCCGTTGCCGGCGCGCGTCGCGGTGGCCGCGATGCGGTCGGGGCGATGCTTGGCGCCCTCATCGATCGCGAGCGCGATGATCGCTTCACCCGATGCGATCGCGGGGAGCCAGCGGCCCGCCTGCGTGCCGCCCGCCTTCGCGAGCGCGGCAACCGCGCCGACGCTCGTCGACAGGAAGGGCGACGGGGTCAGGTTGCGGCCGATTTCCTCGAGCACGATGCCCGCCTCCATATGCCCCATGCCGAGCCCGCCATGCGCCTCGGGAACGAGCATTCCGGGCAGGCCCATTTCGGTGAACTGCGTCCAGAGGTCGCGCGAGAAGCCGGTGGCGTCGGCGCTGTCGCGCAGTTTGCGCAGGTGCGATACCGGCGCCTGTTCGGCGACGAAGGGCGCGACGCTGTCCTTGAGCATCGCCTGGTCGTCATTGTGATACAAAGGCATGGGTCAGGCTCCGGGCAGGTCGAGGATACGCTTGGCGATGACGTTGAGCATGACTTCGCTCGTGCCGCCTTCGATCGAATTGGCCTTGGTGCGCAGCCAGCCGCGGGCACGCGCGCCGCCCTTGGTTTCTTCGCTGTCCCATTCGAGCGCTTCGCTGCCGCCGCCCGACATGACGAGTTCGTGGCGGCGCTTATTGAGTTCGGTGCCGACATATTTCATCATGTTCGACGACGCGGGATGCGCGCGGCCGGTCTTCCACATGTCCATGAAGCGTTCGCCCATCGCGCGGTACGCGAAGACATCGACGTCGAACGCCGCCATTTCGGCGCGCAGGATCGGATCGTCGAGTTCGCCTGCGGCATTCTTGCCAAAGGATTTCGCGAACGCGCCGCCGATGCTGACCATGTCGCCGCCCGCGCCGCCGCCCGAGATCATCTCGCGTTCGTGTCCCAGCAGATATTTGGCGACGTCCCAGCCGCGGTTGATCTCGCCGACATATTGCGTCTTCGGCACTTCGACGTCGTCGAAGAAGGTTTCGCAGAAGGGCGAGTTGCCCGAAATCAGCAGGATCGGCTTGGTCGTGACCCCCTTGCTCGCCATGTCGAAGAGCATGAAGGTGATGCCCTGATATTTGTTCGCCTTGTCGGTGCGGACGAGGCAGAAGATCCAGTCGGCCTGGTCGGCGTAGCTGGTCCAGATCTTCGACCCGTTGACGACCCAATGATCGCCCTTGTCCTCGCCGAACGTTTGCAGCGAGACGAGATCGCTGCCCGAACCGGGCTCCGAATAGCCCTGGCACCAGCGGATTTCGCCGCGCGCGATCGGGTTGAGGTACTGGACCTTCTGTTCCTCGGTACCGAATTGCAGCAGCGCGGGGCCGAGCATCCAGATGCCGAAGCTGTCGAGCGGCGAGCGCGCGTGGATGCGCTTCATTTCCTGTTTGAAAATCTTGGTCTGCTCGGGGGTGAGACCGGCGCCGCCATAGGCCTTGGGCCAGTCGGGGACGGTATAACCCTTGGCCGCGCAGGCTTCGAGCCACTGCTTCTGGGCGTCATTCTTGAACACCCAATTGCGCCCGCCCCAGCAGACATCGCCTTCCTCGCGGATGGGTTCGCGCATTTCGGCGGGGCAGTTTGCCTCCAGCCAGCCGCGCACTTCGGCGCGAAAAGCGTCCAGATCGCTCATGTTTCAGGCTCCTCTTCCTGCGCCAAATCTAGGAGCAGTCGCCTGCTTTACGCAAGCGTCAACTTGGGCGGCCCAACCTGCCGTTACGGCGCCGTAGCGTCCGACAGGCCGCCGTTGACGCGTTCCCTTTGGCGCCTAAGCTAAGTGGCAAAAGAAAACGGGAGAATGGGAATGCGATTCGCAGGCAAGATTGCCGTCGTCACCGGTGCCGCATCGGGAATCGGCAAAGCCACGGTTTTGAAACTGGCCAGCGAAGGCGCGCATGTCTTCGCTGCCGATATCGACGAAGCGGGCGGACGCGCGCTCGCCGAACAATCGAACGGCAAGATCGATTTTGTCCGCTGCGACGTGACCCAGCCGTCCGACATCGAAGCGCTGATGAACACAGCCGCGGCAAAGGGCGGCGGCATCGACATCGTCTTCAACAACGCCGCGGCGGGCGGTGACCGCGCCCCGATCGACGAGATCACCCCCGAAGGCTGGGACCGCACGATGGACCTGGTGCTGAAATCGGTCGCGATGGGGATCCGCTATGCGGCGCCGCACATGAAGGGTCGCAAGGGCGCGTCGATCATCAACACCGCGAGCGTCGCGGCGCTCGGCGCGGGCTATTCGCCGACCGCTTATGCCGTCGCCAAGGTTGGGGTGCTCCACCTGTCGAAGGTCGCAGCGACCGACCTCGCCCGCTATGGCATCCGCGTCAACGCGATCTGTCCGGGCTTCATCAACACCAATATCTTCACCGCGTCGCTCGACGTCCCGGACGCGATGAAGGAGCAGGCCAATGCCGTCATCGCCGGGATGAGCGCGCAGGCGCAGCCGGTGGCGCGCGGCGGCCAGCCCGATGACATCGCCAATGCGGTGGCGTTCCTGGCCAGCGACGAATCGTCGTTCATGACCGGCACCCATTTGCTGGTCGACGGCGGACTGACGATCGGCCAGCGCCACGCCTGGGATCCCGAGGCACCGGGGATGTTCGACGCGCTCGTCGCGATGGAGGAAGCGGCCAAGGCCGGAGCAGCGGCGTGACCACAGCGGCGGCGACCACCGCGGTGCCGCGCCCCGAAAAACTGCCCGTCTGGCTGAAAGCGACGCACGGCCTTGGCAGCATTGCTTACGGGGTCAAGGACAACGGCTTTTCGACCTTTCTGCTGCTGTTTTACAATCAGGTCATCGGCCTCGATGCCGGGATCGTCGGCACCGCGATCATGGTCGCGCTGATCGCCGATGCCTTTGTCGATCCGGTGATCGGCGAACTCACTGACCGCACGCGTAGCCGCTGGGGCCGCCGCCTGCCGTGGCTCTATATCGCGCCGGTACCGCTCGCGATTGCGTGGATGCTGCTGTGGCATCCCCCCGAAATGTCCGATTCGATGACGGTCGCCTGGCTGATCGGCTTTGCCATCATCGTGCGCTCACTCGTATCGTGCTGCGAGGTGCCGTCGGTCGCGATCGTCCCCGAACTCACCGCCGATTATGACGAACGCACGATCGTCATGCGCTATCGCTTCCTGTTCGGCTGGGGCGGCGGGTTGCTGATCCTGCTGCTCGCCTATGGCGTGTTTTTCGGCGGCGAAAAGGGGCTGGTCGATCCCGACGGCTATGGCCCCTATGCGCTGACCGGCGCGCTGATGATGCTGGGCGCGGTGGTGATTTCGGCGGCGGGCCAGCACCGGCGGATTGCGGTGTCGAACCTGGCCGACGTCAAGCCGGTGATGACGCTGGGGCATATCCTGCGCGACATGCGCGAGACGCTGTCGAACCGCGCGTTTCTGTGGCTGATATTTGCGGCACTGTTCGGCTTCGTCAATCAGGGCATCACCTTTTCGATGACCAATTACCTGCTCGGCTTTTTCTGGCAGCTAACGCAGGGCGAGATGATCGCTTATGTCTTCCTGCTGTTCGGATCGATGATCGCCGCCTTTTTGCTGGTCGCGCCGCTGTCGGCCCGCCTGGGCAAGCGTGATGGTGCCGTGGTCGCCGGGGCGATCGCGCTGTTCGTCAACAGCGGCATGTATTTCGCGTGGATCCAGGATGTCTTCCCCGGCCTGCCGGGCAAACCGAGCGCGGCGGTGATGTTCGCGCTGGTCTTCATCTCGAACAGCTTTTCGATCATGCTGATGATCCTGTCGTCGTCGATGATGGCCGATGTCGTCGAGGCGTCGCAGAGCGAGACCGGGCGGCGGTCCGAAGGGCTGTTCTTTGCCGGATATTTCTTCATGCAGAAATGCGCGACCGGCGTCGGCATCTTCATCGCCGGGTTGATCTTGTCGTTCGCTGCCTTTCCCGCTGCGGCCAAGCCGGGGGAAATCAGCAACACGATCCTCGGCAATCTGGCGCTGGGTTATATGGTCGCGGTGCTCGTCATCGGTATCCTGGGCCTGATCGTGATGCGGCGTTTTCCGATCTCGCGCGCCGATCATGAAGCGCGGATTGCCATCTTGGGCGGTGCGGCGCGCGCCGATCCCGACGCCAGCGGTGCGCATCCGTAACGGAAAATGTCAGTTGACGACGGAATGAGGTAATAATCGGCCCGCAGGGGTTGGCAAAGCGGGACGAATCGGTCCAAAGGCTTACGCGAACGTAAACGGAAAGGATGCTTAGATGGATTTCGATCTCACCGACCGGCAGACTCATTGGCGCGACCGGGTGCGCGAATTCATCGAGCGCAAGGTGCGCCCGGCGGTCCCGACGTACAAGGAACAGGACAAGGCGGGCGACCGCTGGAAGGTCATTCCGATCGTCGAGGAACTGAAGGCCGAGGCGAAGGCCGCGGGCATCTGGAACCTGTTCATGCCGCCCAAGTCGGCGGCGCATCATCATGTCGACGAAACGATTGAATTCGAAGGCCCGGGCCTGACCAACCTCGAATATGCGCTGTGCGCCGAGGAAATGGGGCGCATCGGTTTTGCCAGCGAAGTGTTCAACTGCTCGGCCCCCGACACCGGCAATATGGAAGTGTTCCACCGTTACGGAACGCGCGCCCAGAAAGAGAAATATCTGCTGCCGCTGATGAACGGCGAAATCCGCTCGGCGTTCCTGATGACCGAGCCTGCGGTGGCGTCGTCCGACGCCACGAACGTCGAATGCCGCATCGAACGCGACGGTGACGATTATATCATCAACGGCACCAAATGGTGGTCGTCGGGCGCGGGCGATCCGCGCTGCAAAATCGCGATCGTGATGGGCAAGACCGATTTCAATGCCAAGCGCCACGCGCAGCAGTCGATGGTGCTGATGCCGCTCGACGCGCCGGGGGTGACAATCCTGCGCCACCTGCCCGTGTTCGGCTATGACGACGCGCCGCACGGCCATATGGAGATCGAGCTGAAGGACGTCCGCGTCAACGCCGAGGAAGCGATGCTGCTGGGCGAAGGCCGCGGATTCGAGATCGCGCAGGGGCGCCTCGGCCCGGGCCGCATCCACCACTGCATGCGCACCATCGGCACCGCCGAGGAAGCGATCGCCAAGATGGCAAAGCGCCTGCAATCGCGCGTCGCCTTCGGCAAGACGATCGCCGAATACAGCATCTGGGAACATCGTCTGGCACGCGCGCGCATCGACATCGAGATGACCCGCCTGCTCTGCCTCAAGGCCGCCGACATGATGGACAAGGTCGGCAACAAGGCCGCCGCTGCCGAGATCGCGATGATCAAGGTGCAGGCGCCGAACATGGCGCTGAAGATCATCGACGACGCGATCCAGGCGCATGGCGCCGCGGGCGTGTCCGAAGATTTCGGTCTCGCCAACGCCTATGCGCACCAGCGCACGCTCCGCCTCGCCGACGGTCCCGACGAGGTCCATGAACGCGCGATCGCGCGGATCGAATTCGCCAAGCACAGCGCGGCGAGCGACCCGGGCTTTTCGTCGGGCGACATCGGGGTGTCACGCTAAAGGATAATCCGTTCGTGCTGAGCTTGTCGAAGCACCGTCCTTCTTCACCACGGAAAACAAGGACGCTTCGACAGGCTCAGGGCAAACGGCGAGAGAGGGTAGTTTAAATGACCAAAGCCGCGATTCTGATCGAACCCGGGCAGCCGCTGTCGATCGAGACGGTGCAGATCGCCGATTGCGGTCCGCACGAGGTGCGCATCCGCACCGCCGCCTGCGGGCTGTGCCATTCGGACCTGCATTTCATCGACGGCGCCTATCCGCACCCCCTGCCCGCGATCCCCGGCCATGAAGCCGCCGGCATCGTCGAGGCGGTCGGCAGCGAAGTGCGCACGGTCAAGGTCGGCGACGCGGTCGTTACCTGTCTTTCGGCCTTCTGCGGTCATTGTGAGTATTGCGTCAGCGGCCGCATGTCGCTGTGCATGGGCGGCGATACCCGCCGCGCCGCCGGTTCGGCGCCGCGCATCACGCGCCCCGACGGCAGTCTGGTCAACCAGATGCTCAACCTGTCGGCCTTTGCCGAAACGATGCTCGTCCACGAGCATGCGTGCGTCGCGATCGATCCCGACATGCCGCTCGACCGCGCCGCGGTGATCGGCTGCGCGGTGACCACCGGCGCGGGAACGATCTTCAACGCGTGCAAGGTGACCCCGGGCGAGACCGTCGCGGTCGTCGGCTGCGGCGGGGTCGGGCTGGCCACGATCAACGCCGCGAAGATCGCGGGCGCAGGGCGGATCATCGCCGCCGACCCGGTTCCCGAAAAGCGCGCGCTGGCGATGAAGCTGGGCGCGACCGACGTCGTCGACGCGATGGACGGCGATGCCGCCAAGCAGATCCTCGAGCTCAGCAAGGGCGGGGTCGATCATGCGATCGAAGCCGTCGGGCGTCCGGCCTCGGCCGCACTCGCGGTCGCGTCGCTGCGCCGCGGCGGCACCGCGACGATCCTGGGCATGATGCCTTTGTCGGAAAAAGTCGGCCTGTCGGCGATGGATCTGCTCTCGGGCAAGAAGCTGCAGGGTGCGATCATGGGCGGCAACCGCTTCCCCGTCGATATCCCGCGGCTGGTCGATTTCTACCTGCGCGGGCTGCTCGACCTCGACAGCATCGTCGCCGAAACGATCCCGCTGGAGCGGATCAACGAAGGCTTCGACAAGATGAAGAAAGGCGACGCCGCTCGGTCGGTGATCGTTTTCGATCAATGACGCTCGACGCGCAAAAGGCCTTCAGCGGTACGGTTGCGCCCGAGGGCGCCGATGTGCTCGACGAAGCGAAGCTGACCGCGTGGATGGAGGCCAATGTCGAGGGATTTGAAGGTCCGCTGACCCAGCATAAATTCGCCGGCGGCCAGTCGAACCCGACGTACAAGATTTCGGCGCCGTCGGGCAATTATGTCCTGCGCCGCAAACCCTATGGCCCGCTCCTCCCCTCGGCGCATGCAGTTGATCGCGAGTATAAGGTCCAGTCGGGGCTCCATAAAATGGGCTTCCCCGTCGCGCGCCAATATGGGCTGTGCACCGACGACAGCGTCACCGGCAGCTGGTTTTACGTCATGGCGATGGTCGATGGCCACACGATCTGGGACGGCGCAATGCCGGGATCGACCCCGGAAAACCGCCGCGCGACCTATGAAGCGATGATCGACACGCTCGCCGCGCTGCACAAGGTCGATGTCGAGGCGGCGGGGCTGTCCGATTATGGCAAGCCGGGCAATTATTTCGGCCGCCAGGTCGACCGCTGGACCAAGCAATATCGCCTCGCCGAGACCGAGACGATGGACGAGATGGAGCAGCTGATCACGTTCCTGCCCGCGAGCCTGCCCGAGCAGACGCGCACCAGCGTCGTCCACGGCGACTACCGCATCGACAATATGATCTTTGCCAAGGATCGGCCCGAGGTTCTGGCGGTGCTCGATTGGGAGCTGTCGACGCTCGGCGACCCGCTCGCCGATTTCACCTATGTCGCGATGGCGTGGGTCACCGAAAATGGCGGGCGTTCGGGGGTGATGGACCTCGACCGGCAGGCGCTCGGCATTCCCGAACTCGACGAGATGGTCGAACGCTATTGCGCCGCCACCGACCGCACCGGGGTGCCCGACATGAACTGGTATTTCGCCTATAATTTCTTCCGCCTCGCCGGGATCATTCAGGGGATCAAGAAGCGCGTGATCGAAGGCACCGCTTCATCGCAGCACGCCAAGGATATGTCCGAACGCGTCCGTCCGCTGGCCGAGCGGGCGTGGGACTTTGCACGAAAGGCCGGCGCATGAGCCTGTTCGATATGACGGGGCAAGTCGCGCTGATCACCGGATCGTCGCGCGGCATTGGCAAGGCGACCGCGGAAGCGATGGCCGAACAGGGCGCCAAGGTCGTGATCTCGAGCCGCAAGCAGGACGCCTGCGATGCCACCGCCGCCGAGATCAACGCGAAGCTCGGCGAAGGCACGGCGATCGCGGTCGCGGCGAACATTTCGTCGAAGGATGACCTCCAGAACCTCGTCAACGAGACACGCGCCGCCTTTGGCAAGATCACCGCGCTGGTCTGCAACGCGGCGTCGAACCCCTATTATGGTCCCGGGCTGGGGATCAGCGACGACCAGTTCCGCAAGATCATGGACAATAATATCCTGTCCAACCACTGGCTGATCACGATGGTGGCGCCCGAGATGCTCGAACGCGGCGAAGGGTCGATTACCATCATCAGTTCGGTCGGCGGGCTGAAAGGATCGCCGGTCATCGGCGCTTACGGGATTTCGAAGGCCGCCGACATGCAGGTGGCGCGCAATTTTGCGGTCGAATTCGGCGCGCAAGGGGTCCGCGTCAACTGTATCGCCCCCGGGCTGGTCCGCACCGACATGGCCCGCGCACTGTGGGAAAATCCCGAGACGTTGAAACGAGCGACCGCCATGGCCTGTCTGCGCCGGATCGGCGAACCGCCGGAAATCGCCGGGGCCGCCGTCTTCCTCGCCAGCCGCGCGGGGGCATTCACCACCGGCCAGACCATCGTGTGCGATGGCGGTGCCACGATTTCAGGAGGCGCATGATGGGCGCGTTGGACGGCAAGATTGCGATCATTACGGGTGCCGGTTCGGGCATCGGCCGCGCCAGCGCGCTGCGCTTTGCCGCCGAAGGCGCGAAGCTGGTGCTCGGCGACAAGACGGCGGCGGTGCATGAGACCGCCCAGCTGGTGAAGGATGCCGGGGGCGAAGCGGTCGGACTGGAAATCGATGCGGGCGTCGAGGCCGACGTCGCCAAGCTCGTTGCGACCGCAAAAGACACTTATGGCGCGCTCGACATCGCCTTTGCCAACGCCGGGATCATCGGCGACATGGGCGGCATTTTCGATTTCGATCCGGTCGCCTGGGCGGAGACCTTGCGCGTCAATCTGATCGGCCCGGCGCTGATGGTGAAGCATGCCGGAAAAGCGATGGTCGATCAGGGCCGCGGCGGCGCGATCGTGCTGACCGCGAGCGTCGCGGGATTGAATTCGGGCGCGGGTCCGGGCGCCTATTCGGCGTCGAAGGCGGGGGTCATCAACCTCGCCAAGACCGCGGCGCAGCAGCTGACCACCAGCGGCGTGCGCGTCAACGCGATCTGCCCCGGACTGACCGAGACAGGCATGACCAAGCCGACCTTCGACTATGCCAAGGCCAAAGAGGTCACCCACAAGCTCGGCCAGCTCAATCCCCTGAAGCGCGCCGCGCAGCCCGAGGAGCTCGCCAATGTCGCGCTGTTCCTTGCCAGCGACCAGGCGAGCTATGTCAACGGGCAGGCGATCGCGGTTGACGGCGGGCTCACCAGTTCGCATCCCGTGACGCGCCAGCTGCTTGGCCAGACTTCGCATTGATAGGATAGATATGGGTCACGGTTTCGATACGGCGCGGCTGGACCGCATTCCCGCCTTTCTCGAGGCCAAATATGTCGGCACCGGCCGCCTGCCGCACGCCGCGACCCTGGTGTCGCGGCGCGGCGAGATCGCGCATTTGTCGTGCGTCGGCGAAGCGCGGCCCGGCGCGGCGCTGACCGAGGACGCGATTTTCCGCATCGCCAGCATGACCAAGCCGATCACCAGCATCGCCTTCATGATGCTGGTCGAAGAAGGCAAGGTTGCGCTGAGCGACCCACTGGTGAAGTTCTGCCCCGAGTTCAAGGACACCGGCGTGTTTGTGGCAGGCGGCGGCAACGTGCCGTTCCTGACCCGGCCGCCGGCGCAGCCGATCCGCATGGTCGACCTGCTGCGCCACACGTCGGGGCTGACCTATGGCTTTCAGGAGCGCACCCCGGTCGATGCGGCGTACCGCAAGGCGCGGATCGACGATTTCGATGCCGATTATACGATGGACAGCTTCATCGAAGGGCTCGCCAAAATCCCGTTGCAGTTCGACCCCGGCGCGCACTGGAATTATTCGATGGCGACCGATGTCCTCGGCGCGGTGGTCGAACGGATCGAGGGCAAGCCCTTGGGGCAGGTGCTGCAGGAGCGCATCTTTGGTCCGCTCGGCATGGTCGACACCGGGTTCAGGGTGCCCGCCGACCAGCAGCACCGGCTGACCGACTGCTATGCATTCGATCCGCAGGCGAAGATGAAACCCTTCGACAGCGGTGACAAGAGCCGCTGGGCCAAGGACCGCAGCTTTCATTCGGGCGGCGGCGGGCTGGTTTCGACCCTCGCCGACTATCACCGCTTCTGCCTGATGCTGCTCGGCGGCGGCGCGCTCGATGGCACGCGCATCATCAGCCGCAAGACGCTGGCGCTGATGACCGCCAACCACCTCGTCGGCGGCGGCGACCTGGTTCAGCACAGCGTCGGCATCTTTTCGGAAGCCGAGAACGCTGGGGTCGGCTTCGGCCTTGGCTTTGCGGTGAACGAAAGCCCGGCGCAGACGATGACCCCCGGGTCGGTCGGCGACTATTATTGGGGCGGCATGTTTTCAACCGGCTTCTTCGTCGATCCGGTCGAAGAAATCTGCATGGTGTTCATGACCCAGCTGATGCCCTCTTCCACCTATCCCGTGCGGCGCGAGGTCAAGACGCTCGTCCACGCCGCGATCAATGATTGAACCAACAGGAGCCTGAAATGTCCGAAGAAACCCCCACCTCCGTCACGATGGAAAAGGATGGCGATGTCGCCGTCATCATCGTCAACAATCCCCCCGTCAACGCGCTGAGCTGGCACGTCCGGCAGGGGCTGGAGGATAATTTCTCCGCTGCGCTGAGCGACGACAGCGTCAAGGCCATCGTGCTGCGCTGCGCCGGGACGACCTTTATCGCCGGCGCCGACATCAGCGAATTCGGCAAGCCGCCGCGCGGTCCCGATTTCAACGCGGTGCTCAACAGCATCGAAGCCGCTTCGAAGCCCGTTGTCGCCGCGATCCATGGCACCGCGCTCGGCGGCGGCCTGGAAACCGCGCTCGTCTGTCATTATCGTATTGCCGTGCCGTCGGCGAAGCTCGGCGTGCCCGAGGTCAAGCTTGGCCTGCTGCCCGGCGCGGGCGGCACCCAGCGCCTGCCGCGCGTTGTCGGGGTCGAAGCCGCGGCGACGATGACCTCAACCGGCGATCCGTTGCCCGCTGCGAAAGCCAAAGAACTCGGCCTCGTCGACGAACTCGCGGGCGAGGACAGCCTCGCCGCCGACGCGATCGCCTTTGCACGCGCCAAGATCGCCGATGGCCCGCGCCCCACGCGCGAGCGCCCGGTGTTCGGCGATATTGCGGTGATCGAACAGCTCAAGACCGCCAACGCCAAGCGCTGGCGCGGGTTCGAGGCGCCCTATGCCAACCTCGCCTGCGTCGAAGCTGCGACGCGCCTGCCATTCGACGAAGGCCTCGCCTTCGAGCGTGAGCAGTTCATGAAACTGATGTTCGGCAGCCAGTCGGCCGCGCAGCGCCATATCTTCTTTGCCGAACGTCAGGCGGCAAAGATCGACGGCCTGCCCAAGGACACCCAGTTGCGCGACATCAAGAAGGTCGGTGTCATCGGCGCCGGCACGATGGGCGGCGGGATTTCGATGAACTTCCTGCAGAAGGGCATCCCGGTGACGATCGTCGAGATGGAGCAGGAAGCGCTCGACCGCGGCGTCGGGGTGATCCGCAAGAATTACGACGCGTCGGCCGCCAAGGGGCGCTTCAAGCCCGAACAGGTCGAGCAGATGATGGGCATCCTGACCCCGACGCTCAACCTCGACGATCTCGCCGACTGCGACCTGATCATCGAAGCCGTGTATGAGAATATGGACGTCAAGAAGGACATCTTTGGCAAGCTCGACAAAATCGCCAAGCCCGGCGCGATCCTGGCCTCGAACACCAGCTATCTCGACGTCGATGAAATCGCGACCGCGACGAACCGCCCCGGCGACGTGCTGGGCATGCACTTCTTCTCGCCCGCCAACGTCATGAAGCTGCTCGAGGTTGTGCGCGGCGAAAAGACGGCGCCCGACGCGCTGGCGACGGCGATGGCAATCGGCAAGAAGATCGGCAAGGTCGCGGTGGTCGCGGGTGTATGCGACGGCTTTATCGGCAACCGCATGCTCAAGCCGCGCCAGATCGAGGCGATGAACCTGCTGATGGAAGGCGCCACCCCGGCGCAGGTCGACAAGGTCCATGTCGAATTCGGCATGCCGATGGGGCCGTTCCAGATGAGCGACCTGGCCGGGGTCGACATTGGCTGGCACCGCGACCCCAACCGCATCGAAAGCATCCGCGACGCGCTGTGCGCCGAGGGCCGCTGGGGCCAGAAAAAACAGGCAGGCTTTTACGATTATGACGACAAGCGCCAGCCGTCGGAAAGCGCGCGGGTTGCCGAGCTGATCGAAGAGTTCCGCACCAAGGCCGGGACGCAAAAGCGCGAGATCACCGATCAGGAAATCATCGAACGCACCTTGTATCCGATGGTCAACGAAGGCGCGCTGATCCTGGCAGAAGGCAAGGCGCAGCGCGCGTCGGACATCGATGTCGTGTGGATCTATGGCTATGGCTGGCCGGTCTATCGCGGCGGCCCGATGTTCTGGGCCGGGCTGGAAGGCACCGACAAGATCGTCGCAGCACTGGAGAAGCACGGGTTCGAGATCGCGCCCCTGCTCCAGGAAAAGGCCGAGGCGAAGAGCGGCTTCTAATCTCGCTTTCGATTACGATCAGCAGGCCGTCTGTCCCACCGCGGGGCAGGCGGCCTTTGCTTTGGCCTGCCGTCACCGCGGGTGCGCGCAAATAGTTGCGATTCAGGGTTAAAGCGCTGGCAACACCTGCCGTTACGGCAGAGCATGATTGCCATGTCGTTTTTCGCCCTGTTGCTGCTCACCGGCAGCGTCCCGGTGACCGCTCCGGCGGCGGCGCCACCTGCAAGCGCGGTCGCTATTGCCCGCGCGCGCATATTGGCGCCCGCCGAGGTGCGACGCGTCGATGGCCGGATCGAAGTGCGAACCGGCGAGCGCCGCGCCCCGACCCAGGTGCATCGGGGCGAGCGCCGCGATGGGGGCGAGACGGCGGATTTTTACTGAAATAGCGTCACCCCCGCGAAGGCGGGGCGCGCTGGCAGGTTTGCGCTACGCCGATAGCGGCACCCGCCTTCGCGGGCGCGACGCTTATTTTTGCAACGTCTGGATAATCGCCGAAAAGTCGCGGCCATCCTGATCTGCCGCAACAAACGCCTCATACAGCTCGCGCGCCTTCGCGCCCATCGGCACATCCGCATCGACGCTCGCTGCCGCTTCCATCGCCAGACGCAGATCCTTGAGCATCAGCGCCGCGGCGAACCCTCCCTTGTAATCATTGTCGGCGGGGGTCGTCGGACCGACGCCGGGAAGCGGCGCGTAACTGGTCAGTGACCAGCACTGCCCCGACGACACGCTGGCGATGTCGAAGAATTTCTGCGGATCGAGCCCGAGTTTGAGCGCGAGCGCGAGCGTCTCGCAGGTCGCGACCATCGAGGCGCCAAGCAGCATGTTGTTGCAGATTTTCGCCGCCTGCCCCGCGCCCGCGTCGCCGGCGTGAATCACTGCCTTGCCCATCTGGGCGAGGATCGGCTGCGCGCGTTCAAAGCCTTCCTCGGTGCCGCCGACCATGAAGGTCAGCGTGCCGGCGTTGGCAGCGGCAATGCCGCCCGACACCGGCGCGTCAACCGCGACGAGGCCGTTGACGGTCGCGGCGTCGATATTCGACCGCGCGGTCGCGACGTCGATCGTCGAGCAATCGAGCAGCAAGGTTCCGGGTGCAGCGTTCGGGAACACGTCACTTTCATAGACCGAGGCGACATGCTTGCCCGCGGGCAGCATGGTCACGACGGCCTCGGCGCCGGTGACGGCTTCCGCGGCGGAGGCTGCGCGCAGGCACCCCGCCTCAACGGCGCGCGCGAGCGCCTCTTCGCTCAGGTCGAAAGCACGCACCTCATGCCCCGCCTTGGCAAGGTTCGCGGCCATCCCGCCGCCCATATTACCGAGTCCGATGAATGCGATTTTCATGTCAGCGCCCCTTCCAAACGCCTTCGCGTTTCTCGATGAAAGCAGCCATGCCTTCGGCTTTGTCCTCGGTTGCGGCCAGGATCTGGAACAGGCGGCGTTCGTAGATCAGCCCCTGGTCGAGGGTGGTTTCGAACGCGGCGTTGACCATGTCCTTGTTCACCATCGCGGCCATCGGCGGCATCGCGGCGATCGTGGTCGCGGTTTTTATGGCTTCGTCCACCAACGACTCATGCGCAACGACGCGCGCGACGAGGCCCGAGCGTTCGGCCTCGGCGGCATCCATCATCCGCCCGGTCAGGCACATTTCCATCGCCTTCGCCTTGCCGATCGCGCGGGTCAGCCGCTGCGATCCCCCCATGCCGGGGGCGACGCCGAGCTTGATTTCGGGTTGGCCGAATTTCGCCTTGTCCGACGCGATGATGAAGTCGGCCATCATCGCCAGCTCGCAGCCACCGCCGAGCGAGAAGCCGTTGACCGCGGCAATCCACGGCTTACGGATTTTCTTCACGAAATCGCTCGTCCATTTCGAGAAGAAATCTTCGAGGTAGAAATCGGACGCGGGCTTGTCGGCCATTTCCTTGATATCGGCGCCCGCGGCGAAAGCCTTGTCGCCCGAGCCGGTGAGGACAGCGCAGCGCTGGCCGGGATCGGCCTCGAAGGCGGCGAAGGCGGCGATCAGGTCGTCGAGCACCTTTGAATTGAGCGCGTTCAGCGCCTGCGGGCGGTTGAGCGTCACGAGCGTGACGGCGCCGCGCTGTTCAACGAGGAGGGTTTCGTAGGTCATTCCAATGATCTCCTGAAAATCGTCATGCCGGACTTGATCCGGCATCCATTCCGACGGGGCCGAGTGGACCCCGGATCAAGTCCGGGGTGACGAAGCATGGGTGGCAAGGTCAGTTAAGCGGCGTCCATTTCTCATCATCGGGAAGCGGCGCAAAGATCGCGTCGATCCAGTCTTCGGTCACCGCTTCGGGTTTGGCCGGATCCCATTTCGGACTGTTGTCCTTGTCGACGATCAGCGCGCGCACACCTTCCAGGAAGTCGTGCATCTGAACGACGCGGCTGCCGATCGCATATTCCTGGCGCATCTGTTCCGCAAAGTCGTGCATCTCGCCGCCCTCTTTCAGCTGGCGCAGCGCGACCTTGCACGTCTGCGGCGATTTGCTGTGCAGCGCCGCCAGCTCTTTCACCGCCCAGTCGCCGCCATCGGCTTCGAGCGCGGCAAGGATCTCCTCATAGGTGTCGCTGGCAAACAGCCGATTGATCTTGTCGATATGCTGGGTGATGTCGGCAGGCGGCGCGGTGACCGACAGCTCGCCCAGAATGCCGCCGATGCGATCGGGATGTGCCGCAATGCGTGCCTTTGCCTCGTCGAGCTTTTCGGATGGCAGATAATGCGTCGCCAGGCCGAGCGCCAAACATTCGGCGCCGTCGAGCCGCGCGCCGGTGAGCGCGAGGAACACCCCGACGCGGCCTTCGAGCCGCGGCAGGTACCAGCCGCCGCCGACATCGGGAAACAGGCCGATCCCCGTCTCGGGCATTGCAAAGCGGGTATGTTCGGTCGCAACGCGATATTTCGCCGGCTGCGAAATCCCGACCCCGCCGCCCATCGTGATGCCGTCCATGAAGGCGACAACAGGCTTGGGGTAAGTGAAGAGCAGGTGGTTAAGGCGATATTCGGTGTGGAAGAAGGCGCGCGCCTCCTTGCCATCCTTCGCGCCGCTTTCCGCGAGCATGCGGATGTCGCCGCCGGCGCAGAAGCCGCGGCCTTCACTATGGTCGATGATCACCACTTCGATGGCGTCGTCGTCGCGCCATTTCAGCAATGCGTCGATCATCGCCTGACACATCGCGAGATTGAGCGCATGGATCGCTTTCGGGCGATTGAGCGACAGACGGCCCGAGCGGCCATCGACGTTGATCAGCACATCGTCGGTCATTGGCGCAACAAGTCCCTTCCGATGATCATCCGCATCACCTGGTTGGTGCCCTCGAGGATCGAATGAACGCGCAGATCGCGCCAAAAACGCTCGATCGGATAATCCTTCAAATAGCCATAGCCGCCGAACAATTGCAGCGCGTCGTTGACGATCTTGCTGCCATTGTCGGTCGCAAGCCGCTTCGCCATCGCCGAGAAGCGCGACTTGTCGGGGGCGTTGGCGGTGACCTTTGCCGCCGCCATATAGAGCAAGGCGCGCGCGGCTTCGAGGTCGGTCGCCATGTCGGCGAGCATGAACTGGGTGTTCTGGAAATCGGCGATCGGTTGCCCGAACTGCTGGCGATCCTTGGTATAGGCGACCGCTTCGTCGAGGCAGCGCTGCGCGCCGCCGAGCGAGCAGGCGCCGATGTTCAAACGCCCGCCGTCGAGTCCCGCCATCGCGAAGCGGAAGCCGTCGCCCTCGGCACCGACCAGATTTTCGATCGGCACGCGGCAGTCCTCGAAAATCACCTGTGCGGTCGGCGAGGCATTCCAGCCGAGCTTTTTCTCGGGGGCGCCAAAGCTCAATCCCCGCGTGTCCTTTTCGACAACGAGGCAGCTGATTCCCTTGGATTTTTCTTCCGACGTGCGGACCATGCAGACATAAATGTCGTTATAACCCGCGCCCGAGATGAACTGCTTGGTGCCGTTCAGCACATAATGGTCGCCGTCGCGCTTCGCCGACGCCTTGAGCGCCGCGGCGTCCGATCCCGAACCCGGTTCGGTCAGGCAATAGCTGGCGATCTTGTCCATGCTGACGAGGTCGGGCAGGAAACGCGCCTTGATCTCTGCTCCGCCGAAGCGGTCGATCATCCACGTCGCCATATTGTGGATCGAAACATAGGCGCTGGTCGCGGGGCAACCATAGGCCATCGCCTCCATGATCAGCGCCGCTTCCATCCGGCCGAGCCCGATGCCGCCCGATTCCTCGGCGACGTAGATCGCGCCGAAGCCGAGCTCGCCCGCCGCCTTCCACACGTCGACGGGATAATGATGTTTCTCGTCCCATTCCGCCGCGAAGGGCGTGATGCGATCGGCGGTGAATTTGCGCGCCATATCCTGGATGGCGAGCTGGTCGTCGGTAAGCTGGAACTGGTCGGTCATGGTCATTTCTCGATGATGGCTTCGGCTTCGATTTCAACTTTCCATTCGGGCCGGATCAGCGCCGGCACAACCAGCATCGTCGATGCCGGGCGGATGTTTTTGAATGCCGCACCGTGCGCCAGGCCAACCAGATCGGCATCGGCGGCGTCGGTGATATACATGCGGGTGCGCACGACGTCGGCGAAGCTGCCGCCGAGCGCTTCGAGCGCCTCGCCAATGATTGCGATACAGCGGGCGGCCTGTGCGCCCGCGTCGCCGGGGGTCGAGGTGCCGTCGGGCTCGATCGGCGCGCAGCCCGCGACATCGATGCGGCTGCCCACCCGAACCGCACGGCTGTAGCCGTAGATCGATTCGAACGGGGACGCCGAGCTATGATTGCGACGACCGGAATCAGCCACAGCTGATCCGCTCGATCTTGAGCGCGTCGTCATAGGACACGGTGAGCCGGTCGGGGCGAAAGTCCATGGTGACAGCGGTGCGCGGCGGCACCCAGCGCAGCGTCGTCGCACCGCTGCCCTTGATGAGCTGGGCGCCGACTTCGCCGGTTGCGGTCTGGCCGACGAACGATTGCACGCCATCGGCGTTGCACATCGCTTCGGTGGGCGGCGTCGGGGTCGATGCGGGCGGCCGCTCTTGCGTGCAAGCGGCGAGCGGCAGCACCGCGGCAATGGCGAGCAGGCGGATGTCCATCATGAGTCTCCCTTTAGGCATCAGGCACAGCGCGTATAGCGCATCGGACCGGCGGCGGCACCCTCGCCCTGATCACGGCGAACAAGCGTCTTGCCGCCATCGGCGAGGTCGAGTTGCATCCGGCGATCCCAGGTCACGCCTTCACCGCTGAATTTATAGTCGGCGTCGATACGGCCCGCATCGCTGATGCGGACACGCGCCAGTTCGCCGTGCGATTCGTAAAAGCGCAGGTCTGTCGCATCGACGGTCAGCGCGGTCAGGTCGGTGCCTTTCGTCGCGGCACAATCGGCGGGTTTCAGCGCCCAGCGGCCGCGGATGGCGGCGGGGATCGTCTTCCCGTCGGCAATGGTTGGGGGTTCGGGTTTCGCGGGCGCTTCTTCGGACGCATCTGGCAGGTCCGCGTCGACCGTCGTCGCGGCGGGCGCCGCGCGCTCGGTTTCTTGCGACGGCGCGGTCGCTGCCGTGTCGTCGGGCAGCGATTTGTCCTCGCCGCCGCTGCACGCGGCGAGCAGCAGCAAAGCGGCGGGAAGCATCGGGCGGGTCATCGACATTCTCCTTCGACAGGAGAAATGCCCGGTGCGGGGCGCGGGTTTCATTCGGCCTTGCCTTCGCCGAGCACCTTGTCGCGGAAGACCGCGGTCGCAAGGTCGGTCTGGTTGTAGCGATACCAACGCGGCGCAGGCACGCCCGCAGCCCATGCGAGCGCCTCGGTCAGCGTGCCATTTGCCGAGGGGGTGTCGGGCATTTCCGCGCCGATGGGGTCGGCGTATGCAGCGTCGGCGCCGACGAGCGTCCAGCCGGCCTTGCGCAGCGCGCGCACCAGATCGCCGATATGCAGCGCGGCGAGATCGGTTTCGTGGAGGAGCAGCATCTGCACCGGCTGGCGACCGGTGACGCGCTGCATCATCGCATCGGCAAAGTCGGCCGCCTCGACATGCCAGGAGACAAACAGATCGCCGAGCGCCTTGCGGTCGATCGGCTTGCCGGCCTTCGCCGCTTCGCGCGTCAGCGCTTCGAGGTGCCAGTCCGACGATTCGGCGGTGACATAACCGTTGCGCAGGCCGCGTGCGGCGAGGCCGGCGCGGAGGGCATCGCGCTTGGCCTTGTCTTTCCCACCCTCGTCCAGAAAGGGAAAGCGGAACCAGGGGCGATAGCCGGGGCGGCCCTTGAGCCACAGCTCGGCCGCGTCGATGTCGGCGAGATAGGCGGCGGTATCGGTCGTGCTGAGGCGCGAATGGCTATTACTGTGGTTCGCGATGACATGGCCCGCAGCGACATAAGCGGCGATGCGCTCTTCGCCGCCAACGCCGTCGCCCTGCCCGATCGCGCCCGGATTGACGAAGAAGACCGCCTGCGGCGCGTTCGCCTTTTTCAGCTCGGCGATGATCCGCTTGCTGCGTTCGTCGGGCATGAAGAAGGCGCCGCGTCCGCGCGGTACGTCGTCGAACGACAGCGCGATCATCTTCTGCGCTGTCGCCTGAACGGGCAGCAGCAGCAGAATCAGCAGAGGCAGGAGCAGCCGCCGGAGCAAGCTATTACCCCATCGTCGGGATGACGAAGGCGTTGCCGCCGTCGGGCGAACCGTCGGGCCAGCGCTGGGTGATCGTCTTGACCTTGGTCCAGAATTTCACCCCTTCCATGCCGTGCTGGTTGGTGTCGCCGAATGCCGAGCGTTTCCAGCCGCCAAAGCTGTGATAGGCCACCGGCACCGGGATCGGGACGTTGATGCCGACCATGCCGACATTGACCCGCGCCGCGAATTCGCGCGCGGCGTGGCCGTTGCGCGTGAAGATGGCGACGCCGTTGCCATACTGATGCTTCGACGGCAGTTCGAGCGCTTCCTCAAAATTGGCGGCGCGGACGATCTGCAGCACCGGGCCGAAGATTTCTTCCTTGTACGATTCCATGTCAGTGGTGACATGGTCGAACAGCGTCGGGCCGATGAAGAAGCCCTTTTCATGGCCCTGAAGACTGAAACCGCGGCCGTCGACGACGAGCTCGGCGCCTTCGTCGGCGCATTTCTGGATCCAGCCTTCGACCTTTTCCTTGTGCGCCTGCGTCACCACCGGGCCATAATGCGCCTCGGCATCGGTCGACACGCCGACGCGCAGCGCGGCAATCGCGGGGATCAGTTTTTCGCGCAGGCGGTTGGCGGTGTCTTCGCCGACCGGCACGACGACCGGCAGCGCCATGCAGCGTTCGCCCGCCGAGCCAAAGGCGGCACCGGTGAGGTCATTGACGACCTGGTCGAGATCGGCGTCGGGCATGACGATGCCGTGGTTCTTCGCGCCGCCCATCGCCTGCACACGCTTGCCGTTCGCGACGCCGCGGTTGTAGACATAATGCGCGATGTCCGACGAGCCGACGAAGCTGACCGCGCCGATGTCGGGGTGGTCGAGGATCGCGTCGACCATTTCCTTGTCGCCATGGACGACCTGGCAGATGCCCTCGGGCAGCCCCGCTTCAATGAAAAGCTCGGCGAGACGGACGGGGACCGACGGGTCGCGCTCGCTGGGCTTGATGATGAAGGCGTTGCCCGTCGCGATCGCGACGCCCGACATCCACAGCGGGATCATCGCGGGGAAGTTGAACGGGGTGATGCCCGCGCCGATGCCGATCGGCTGGCGCATCGAATAGACGTCGATGCCGGGGCCGGCGCCCTGCGTATATTCGCCCTTCAGCACATGCGGGATGCCGCAGCAGAATTCGATGACTTCGAGGCCGCGCTGAATGTCGCCCTTTGAATCGGCGATCACCTTGCCATGCTCGCTCGACAGCATGTGCGCGAGCGCGTCCATATTCGCTTCGACGAGGCGCTTGAATTCGAACATCACGCGCGCGCGGCGCTGCGGGTTGGTGGCGGCCCATGCGGGCTGCGCGGCCTTGGCCGCAGCGACCGCGCGATCGAGCAGCGTGGCGTCGCCAAGCGCCACCTGCGCCTGCACGCTGCCATTATTGGGGTCGAACACGTCGCCCTGACGGGCGCTGCCACCGGCTCCGCCGGCGATATGGTGATCAATCTGTCGCATGTTCGAGTCTCCCGTTTCTGGTTGCCGTTGCAACAGACGATGTAGACGCCATTTGCAAGGGATAGACTTGCAGCAACAACCTGCATATTTGCAGGTCATGGATTGGGACAACCTGCAAATATTCCTGACCGTCGCCAGGCAGGGGACGGTCGCACGCGCCGCGCAGGCGCTGCGCCTCGACGCCACGACGGTCAGCCGCAGGGTGAGCGCATTGGAAAGCGCGTTGCAACAGACATTGTTCGAACGCGCGCCCAGCGGTTTCATTCCAACGGCGGCCGGGCGCGCGCTGGTCCCGCACGCCGAGGCGATGGCTGCCGCGGCGGCGCGCATCCATATGGCCGAGAGCGGCGCGGGATTGTCGGGACAATTGCGGGTCAGCGTGTCGGAGGGGTTCGGGGGCAGCTTCATCGCGCCGCGTCTCGCGCATTTCACCACCGCGCACCCCGAACTCGAAATCGACCTGGTCGCCTCATCGGGCTTTTTGAACCCGTCGCGGCGCGAGGCCGACATGGCGGTGCTGCTGGCGCGGCCGCGCAAGGGCCCGCTGATCACGCGCAAGCTGTCGGATTACAGCCTCGGTCTTTATGCCCCCGCCGACCGCCGCGACTGGCAGGATGCGGCAGCGGCCCAGCCGCTGTCGCGCGCGGGCATTCCGGTGATCGGCTATATCCCCGACATCCTTTACGCGCCTGAACTCGACTATCTGGGCGAGATCGAACCGGGGCTGCGCGCGACGATCCGGTCGTCGAGCATTTTGGCACAGCGACGGATGATCGCGGGCGGCGCGGGGGTCGGCGTGCTGCCCTGCTTCCTTGCGGCGGGCGACCCTGCGCTGGTGCGGGTGCGGCCCGAGCAGGTCATCGGACGCAGTTTCTGGCTTGCGCTCCACCGCGACGTCGCCCCGCAGCCGCGGGTGCGGGCGTTCATCGACTGGCTCGATGCCGAGGTGCGCGAGAGCCGGGGGTTGTTGTTGCCGGCTTAGGCCGGACGCCAGTCGGAGGCGATCAGGCCGCCGGCGCCGAACAGGGGCTCCAACGCATCCTGCGCTGCCGCCGCTTCGCGCAACATTCCAGCGAGCGGATCGTCGATCGGATGATCGCTACGCAGGAACGCGATCCATGCCGCGACCGCTGCTTCAAGCGACGCGCACCGCGCACCGCGCTGCTGATGCCACGCCAGTGTTTCCAGCCAGCGCTGCGGGATCTTCTGACTGCCATCCATTGCGATCTGGATCAGCCGATGGTCGAGTGCGGGATTGGCAAAACGGTCGAGCAAGGCGTCGGCATATGCGGATAAATCCTGACCCGGCGCGGCGGCGATCGTCGGCGCGGCTTCGCGCAGCATCAGCCGCTCGATCACCGGCCGGATGTCGGGATCGGCAATGGCCTGATGAACATATTCATGCCCGCGCCCCAACCCGATATAGGCGAGCGCCGAATGCGCGCCGTTGAGCATCCGCAGCTTGGCGGTTTCATAGGGCGCGACATCGGCGACCAACTGCGCCCCGACCTTTTCCCAGCGCGGGCGCGGGCCGGCGAAATCATCCTCGATCACCCATTGGCTGAAGCCTTCGGTGACAACGGCCCCCTCGTCGCGCACGCCAAGTTCGGTTTCGATTGCCGCGCGGTCGGCGTCGGTGGTCGCGGGAACGATGCGGTCGATCATCGTGGCCGGGCAGCGGCATTCGGTATCGAACCAGTCCCCAAGGTCGGGGTGCGCGGCGGCGAGATATTGCCGCATAAGCGTACGCAGCACCGCGCCGTTACCCGCAAGATTGTCGCAGCTGAGCAGGGTCAGGCCAGGCAGCCGCGCCGCGTGGCGCGCGGCGAGGCCTGCACCGACGAAGCGATATAGGCTCGACAGTCCCATGGCGGCGGCAAGGTCGAGCGCGCCGCCGGGTCCGCGCAAATAGCCTTTCTCGGTCACCGTGAAGCTGACGATATGCGTCGTCGGCGCCGCGATCGCATCGATCACTGCCTGGGGGTTATCCGCCGCGACCAGCACGCGCTGCACCGCACCGATGAGACGTAGATCGGTTCCCGCCGCGCTGCGAGTGCTGACCGTATAGAGGCCATCCTGCGGGTTCAGCTGCGCGGCCACGTCGCCCGAGCGCAGCGACACGCCGATGATGCCCCAGTCGCGGTCGCCCGCGTTCATTGCATCATCGGTGTACACCGCCTGATGCGCGCGGTGGAAGGCGCCGATGCCGATGTGGACGATGCCAGCGGCATGCGCGCAACGGTCATAGCCCGGCGCCCGCACCGACGGCGGGAGCGGCGTATCGGGACCAAGCCTCACAGCTTGTAGGCCGCCTTGGCGAGATTATAGCTGAGGTCGGCGGCGAGGTCCGCGGCCTCCCATTCCTCAAGTCTGTGCTCGACGACGAGCTGCGCCAAAAAGCCGCAATCGATGCGGCGGGCGACGTCGTGGCGCGCCGGGATCGACAGGAAGGCGCGAGTGTCGTCGTTGAAACCGACCGTATTGTAGAAACCTGCGGTCTCGGTCATTGACCCGCGAAACCGGCGCATGCCTTCGGGGCTGTCGTGGAACCACCAGGCGGGGCCGAGCTTCAGCGCCGGATAATGACCCGCGAGCGGCGCCAGTTCGCGCGCATAGCTGGTCTCGTCGAGCGTGAAGAGGATGATCGTCAGCGCAGCTTCATTGCCATATTTGCTGAGCAGCGGCCGCAGCGCATGGACATAGTCGGTCGCGGTGGGAATGTCGGCACCCTTGTCGCGGCCATAATGATCGAACAGCCAAGGGTTGTGATTGCGGAACGCGCCGGGATGGATCTGCATGACCAGCCCGTCGTCGAGGCTCATCCCCGCCATTACCGTCAGCATATGGGCGCGGAAGCGTTCGGCATCGGCGGCGCTGACCTCGCCGTGCGTAACGCGCGCGAACAGCGTCTCGGCTTCGGTCTTCGACAGGTCCGCGGTTGCGGCGGTCGGGTGGCCATGATCGGTCGAGGTCGCGCCCAGGCTGGCGAAGAAGGCGCGGCGGCCCCGATGCGCGGCGAGATAGCCTGCGTAGCTATACGCATCCTCGCCAGACAGGTCGGAGAAGCGCGCGAGATTGGCGTAAAAGCCTTCGAATTCCGGATCGACGACGGGGTCGGGACGATAGGCGGTGATCACCCGCCCGCCCCATTCGCCGCTGTCGTTCGCGGCGCGGATCGCGGCGTGATGATCGAGCGTGTCGAGCGGGCTTTCGGTCGTTGCGATCACCTCGATCCCGAAGCGGTCGAACAAGGCACGCGGGCGGAACGCGTCGGTCGCAAGCGCTTCGGTAATGCAGTCGTAATAGAAGTCCGCTGTCGCCGCCTCGAACTGCACCTCGATCCCGAACGCTTCGGCGAACACCCAGTCCATCCACATCCGCGACGGGGTGCCGCGGAAGAGATGGTAATTCTGCGCGAACAGGCGCCAGCTTGTCCGCGGGTCGGCATCCGGGTTGCGGATACCGAGCGCGTCGAGCGAGACGCCCTGCGAATAGAGCATCCGGAACACATAATGATCGGGATGGAGCAGGAGCTCCGCAGCATTGCCGAACGGCGCATTGCCGGCAAACCAACTGGGGTCAGTATGGCCATGCGGACTGATGATCGGCAGGTCCGCGACTTCGGCATAAAGCCGCCGCGCGATGTCGCGCTGCCCCGGATCGGACGGGAACAATCGGTCGGGATGAAGGGTCAGCGGACGGGTCATGCAGGCGCGGCCGCACTTTCGATCCGCACCGGTGCCAGCTTCGGGCTGAGCAGGTGGACAGCGAGCACTGCGAGGAAATAGACCGTCGTGCAGGCGGCAAAGATCAATGTGTAGTTGCCCCCCGTCGCATCGAGCACCATCCCGGTCGATTTCGCCATGATCATCCCGCCGACGCCGCCCATGAAGCCGCCAAGCCCGATCACCGAGCCAACCGCGCGTTTGGGGAACATGTCGGGCGGGATCGACAGGATCGTCGACGAAAACGCCTGATGCCCCGCGAGCGCGATGCCGATCAGCACCACCGCGAGCCACATATTTTCCAGCCCCGTCACGAACAACAGCGGCAATACGCACAGCCCCGCGCCTATCATCGTGATCTTGCGCGCAAAATTGACGCTGTGGCCGCTCTGGATCAGTTTCGACGAGGTCCATCCGCCGACGATGCTGCCAACGTCGGAAAGCAGATACATGATGATCATCGGGAGCAGCACGATCTTGAGGTCGACATCATAGGTCGAGGCGAAATATTTGGGCAGCCAGAACAGCATCAGGAACCACACCGGGTCGGTCAGGAATTTGGCGATCGCAAACGCCCAGGCTTCGCGTTTGGTGACGATTTTGGACCAGCCGAGCCGCTCGACCTGCTCGGGCGGGTCATGTTCGATCCACGCAAGCTCCGCCTCGCTGACCTTACCGCTTTCGCGCGGGTTGCTGTATAGCCAGAGCCAGAGCACGAGCAGGACGACGCCAAAGGCGCCGCTGTAGATGAAGGTCTGCCGCCAGTCGAAGCCCATCCAGACCATGAACAGCCAGATCGTCGGCGCGGTCAGGATGACCCCGATCGTCGTCGCGCTGTTGACCCAGCCGATCGCGTAGGAGCGCTCTTTCTGCGGAAACCATTCGCTGCTAGCGCGGACGACCGACGGGAAATGCCCCGCTTCGCCGACGCCCAGCACGATGCGCGCCGCCATGAATGAGACCACCGATCCGGCAAAGCCGTGCGCAACATGGCCGATCGTCCAGATCGTGATCGCGATGCTGTAGCCGATCTTGGGACCGAAGCGGTCGATCAGCCAGCCCATGAGAAGGAAGCCGAGTGCATAAGCGGCCTGGAAGGCGGTGACGATGTTGCCATAGTCATTCTCGCTCCAGCCGAGTTCGTCGCCGAGCACCGGCGCGAGCAGCCCGAGCATGGTGCGGTCGATATAGTTGACGGTCGTCGCGGCAAAGAGCAGCGCGATAATCAGCCAGCGGTAACGCCCCGCCCGCGGCACCGGCAGCGCCGCACCTCCGTTCGCGATTGCCTGTGCCATCAAGTCTCTCCCGTTATGGTTTCAGTAGCCGGTAATCGAGCAGCCGACGCGGATTTTTCCGTCGAACAGCGCTTCGGCGCGTTGGCCGACCGCAATTTCATGCACCCCGGTGATCGCTCCCGCCGACACCCAGGTCCCGGGTGCAATCGCGATGCCGCGCGCGCGGAGGGTGCGGATCAGGAACAGGGCTGATCCGAACGGACCGTCGAGCATGGTTTCCATGGTCGCCGCGCCCACGGGATCGCCGTCGATTCTCATTTCGACCGGCATGGTGATCAGATCGCGGTCGCGCCAATCAGGAATCGGCGGTCCGAGCACCAGCCCCTTGTTGTTGCCATAGTCGGACGCAGTGACCGCGGGGCCGTGGCGGTTGATGTCGGGAAAGGGCGAGCTGGCGATCTCGATCCCGGTGCGCACCTCGGTGACGCAGGCGCGGACCGATTCGATGTCATATTCGCGGTCGCCGACCTCACCCAGGCACAGCAGCACTTCGGCTTCGGCGGCGGCAAAGCCGTCGGCATAGACCGGCATGGCGGCGCCGTCGGCCGCGATTTCGTCGGCAAAAATCGGTCCGGCGATGCGCTCGCCGCCATAGCGTTCGACGAGGTCCGGGGCGATCCGCCCGACCTTCCAGCCGCCGATACGGCGACCGTCGAAGTCGATCGCCGCGCTCTGGATCGCATAGGCATCCGCCATCGTCTGCGGCATCGCGCCGGGATACAAGGTAAGCGGTGTCTTTTCGGCGCGAGCGGCCAAAAAGGCGCGGGCGATAGTTTCTTGTTCAGGGGTTGCCAGCATCTTTGTGATTTCCCTCTTCCGCCAAACCGTCTAAGAGACACCGGTGTCAAAAGCAAGCGAATAGCTGGCGGCGATAACAAAATGACGGCTTTTGGCGGCAGGCGAGCCGCATGCGGGTCGCGCGAAAGACGCAGCGAATATGGCGCGACGAACAAGGGTGGAAAACGGCAGATGACCGATGCGATCCGAATCCATGCGGCCGACAATGTCGCCACCGCGCTAGCCGACCTGGCGGCGGACAGCGCGGTGGCCGTCGGCTCACAGCGCCTGATCCCTATCGAGCCGATCGCGCGCGGGCACAAGCTGGCGCTGGCCCCGATCGCCTGCGGTGCCAGCGTGATCAAATATGGCTTTCCGATCGGTGTCGCGACCGCCGACATTGCCGCGGGTGCGCTTGTCCATGGCCACAATCTGGCGACCGCGCTGACCGGGAGCGATGATTATGTCTATGCGCCGCCCCTCGCCGTCCCGCCGCTCGCGTCGTCCGCGCCCAGCTTCATGGGCTATGCCCGCGCCGATGGGCGCGTCGGTACACGCAACGAAATCTGGATCCTGCCCACCGTCGGCTGCGTCGGCAATCTGACGGCGCGCGTCGCGCGAACCGCAGCCGTCCGCCATTCCGGGCGTCTCGACGGTATCCACGCGTTCAAGCATCCATTCGGCTGCTCGCAGCTCGGCGACGATCTGGGCCACACGCGCGGCCTGCTCGCGGCGCTGGCGCAGCATCCGAATGCGGGCGGCGTGCTGATCGTCGGGCTCGGCTGCGAGAGCAACCAGCTCACCGCATTGCTCGACACCATCCCCGAGGGTCGCCGCGGCCATATCCGCACCCTGTCGGCGCAGGCGGTCGAGGATGACGAGGCGGCGAGCCTGGCGCTGGTGGATGAACTGGTCGAGGCCTGCGCCGACACCCGGCGCACCCCCGCGCCGCTGTCGGCGCTGACCCTTGGGGTCAAATGTGGCGGATCCGACGGCCTGTCGGGCCTGACCGCCAACCCGCTGGCCGGTCGCATGGCCGATGCCGTCGCGGCCGCCGAAGGCAAGGTCATCCTTACCGAAATTCCCGAGCTCTTCGGCGCCGAGCAGCTGCTGCTGGACCGCGCGGTGTCGCGTGACGTGTTCGATCGAACGGCGCAGCTGGTACAGGATTTCAAGGCCTATTTCACCCGCAACGGCGAGCCGGTGAGCGAGAACCCTTCTCCCGGCAACATCGCCGGCGGAATCACGACGCTGGAAGAAAAATCGCTCGGTGCCGTGCAGAAGGGCGGCCAGGTCCCGCTCGTCGATGTCCAGCTTTATGGCGGTGAAGCGACGCTCCCCGGGCTTACTTTGCTCGAGGCGCCCGGCAACGACGCAGTGTCGTCGACCGCGCTGACCGCCGCGGGCGCGACGGTGATCCTGTTCACCACCGGCCGCGGCACCCCGCTCGGCTTTCCGGCCCCGACGCTGAAGATCGCCTCGAACAGCGAGCTTGCGGCGCGCAAATCAGGGTGGATCGATTTCGATGCCGGGATGGTGATCGGCGACGGCTTCGATATTGCATCGGACGCACTGCTCGACCTGATCATCGCCACCGCATCGGGCAAGCTGACCAGAGCGGAGGCGAATGAGGAACGCGACATCGCGATCTGGAAATCGGGCGTGACGCTTTAGTCGAGCGCGCGGAAGGTAAAATTGCGGAACCGCGCCTCGCCTTCTCCCGCCGAATAGAGCCCGGGGCGCAGCATCAGGAAACCGCCGCGAACATTGTGGTGATAGCCCGACACTTCCATACCGCGATCGAATCTGGTCCAGGTTTTGCCGTCATCGCCGCTGGTGTCATAGGTCACGATATGGCGGTCGTTGGTCACCCGCATGCGCAGCTTGCGACCATGCGGGTTAGCCGGACGCGCGCGTTCGATGCCATATTGATGGGTGACGAATCGCTCACCATCGAACCCCAGCCCGCAATAGAGCCGGTCATCGTAAAAGAGGATCAGCCCCGCTGTGCCGCGGGGGGCGATTTCGATATCGCATTCGAACCGGTATGCCTGATCGCCCGCGATGAGCAGCAAGGGCGACGAATCGACCGGCGCCTTGCCGCGCGCATTCAAGACCAGCGCGCCATCCTCGACCCGCGCGCGGCTGCGCTCGTTGGCTGCGGGTTTGAAGAAATTCCATTTGGCGCCGAGCGCCAGCGTGCTGAAATCGTCCGACAGTGCCATACCGTGCGGCCCCGCCACGCCGCCTTTCGGCTTGGCGATCGGCTGCGACAGGTCGCCGCCGGTCATCCGGAACCAGCCGTCTTCGGTCCATTCGATCGGATCGAGCAGCGCCTGACGGCCCAATGTCCAATAGCCATTTTCAAACCCGTGATAGACGCTCCACCAATCGCCCGCCGGCCCCTCGACCAGCGTAGCGTGGCCGCGCGACCACCATTTTTCCGCCGCCGATGTGGTGCGGACGAGCGGGTTGGCCGGGCAGTTTTCCCACGGCCCATGGATCGATTTCGATCGCGCCGCGATCACCATATGACCCGTGGGGGGGGGGGGGGGGGGG
>NZ_JAIBES010000045.1 GCF_019459305.1 Sphingopyxis sp.
CGCCCCCCCCCCCCCGCCGCGTTGCTCCATTCTGCCTGAAAGTCTGACATGCTGACGATTGAAAACCTGCACGCCACCGTCGCCGACAAACCGATCCTGAAAGGTCTGTCACTGAGCATCAATGCGGGCGAAATCCATGCGATCATGGGACCTAACGGCGCGGGCAAATCGACCTTGTCCTATGTGCTGGGCGGGCGTCCGGGTTATGAAGTGACCGACGGGTCGGCAATCTTCGACGGCGCCGACCTGCTCGAGATGGAACCGCATGAGCGCGCCGCCGCGGGGCTATTCCTGGGCTTCCAATATCCGGTCGAAATCCCCGGCGTGTCGAATGTGCAGTTCCTGCGCGAAGCCCTGAATGCGCAGCGCCGGGCGCGCGGCGAAGAGCCGCTGTCGGGCGGTGAGTTCCTGAAGGTCGCGCGCGAAAAAGCCGCGCTGCTCAAAATGGACATGGACATGCTCAAACGCCCGGTGAACGTCGGCTTTTCGGGCGGCGAAAAGAAGCGCAACGAAATGGTGCAGATGGGGATCATCGACCCGAAACTCGCGATCCTTGACGAGACGGACTCGGGCCTCGACATCGACGCGCTGCGCACCGTTGGCGACGGGATCAATAGCATCATGCGGCGCCCCGACAAGGCGGTGCTGCTGATCACCCATTATCAGCGCCTGCTCGATTATGTGCAGCCCGATTTTGTCCATGTGTTGGCCGCGGGACGGATTGTGAGATCAGGCGGGCCGGATCTGGCGCGCGAGCTGGAAGCGCATGGTTATGCGGAGATCGCAGCTTGACCACTGCCACCCTCCCCACGCGCCGCGACGAAGCGTGGCGTTACAGCGACATCGACGGGGTCACCGCGGCTTGGCCGCTGCCCGCGCCCGAGAGCATCATCGTGCCTGCTGGCGGCGATTTCCGCCGCGCGATTGTGCAGGATGAAGGCGGTATCCGCCAGATCGATCTGGTGCTCGGCAAGGGCGCATTGGCTTCGCTGCATGTGCTCAACATCGGCGGCGCTTATGGGCGCATCGAACTCGCGGTCACGCTGCATGAAGACGCCGACTTCACCCTCGGCGCGGCGCAGATCGGTGGCGGCGACCAGAATCTCGAGATCATCACCACGGTGACCCACGCCGAGCCGGGCGCGACGTCGCGGCAGGTCGTACGCTCGGTCCTGGGCGGCACCGCGATCGGCACCTATCTCGGCAAGGTCGCGGTCGCACGCGATGCGCAGCAAACCGACAGCGCGCAGGATGTGAAGGCGATGCTGCTCAATCGCAGCGCGACCGCCAATACCAAGCCCGAGCTGGAGATTTACGCCGACGATGTGAAATGCGCGCATGGCTGCGCGATCGGCGAACTGGACGCAATGGCGCTCTATTATCTGCAATCGCGCGGGATTCCGCCGGGCGAGGCGAAAAAGTTGATGTTGCAGGCATTTGTCGCGAGCGTGTTCGATGGCGCCGAGGATGAAGCGCGGTTGCAGGAACTGGCGCTGGCGAAGCTGGGAGAGCTGGTGTGAACACCGTGACCGCCCTCCGTACTTTCCCCGACGTACGGGCTGACTTCCCCGGCCTCAAGCCGGGCTGGCACTATCTCGACACGGCCGCCACCGCGCAAAAGCCACAGGCAGTTATCGACGCCATCGTCAACGCGATGGGCCGCGACTATGCGACCGTCCACCGCGGCGTTTACGCCCGCTCGGCCGATATGACGCTTGCCTATGAAGCGGCCCGGCGGCGGATCGCGGGCTTTATCGGCGCGAGGGAAGATCAGGTCGTATTTGTGCGCGGCGCGACCGAGGCGATCAACCTGGTCGCCTATTCTCACCCCCGGAAGGGCCGCGTGCTGCTCTCGATGCTCGAACATCACAGCAATATCGTGCCGTGGCAGCTGGCCGGCTGGCAGGTCGATGTGTGCCCGCTGACCGCCGATGGCTGTATCGACCTCGATGCCGCCGAGAAGCTGCTGACCCCCGAACACAGGTTGGTCGCCTTCGCGCATGTGTCGAACGTGCTCGGCAGCCCGCTCGACGTCGCACGCGCCGCCGAACTGGCGCACCGCGTTGGCGCCGAATTGCTGATCGACGGCTGTCAGGCGGTGCCGCGGCTGCCCGTCGATGTCGCCGCGCTCGGCTGCGACTATTTTGTTTTTTCGGGCCACAAGCTCTACGGCCCCACTGGCATCGGCGCGCTGTGGAGCGACAAGCTCGATACGATGCCGCCGTGGCAGGGCGGCGGGTCGATGATCGACCGGGTGACCTTCGAACGCACCACCTATGCACCCGCGCCGATGCGATTCGAGGCGGGCACGCCCGCGATTATCGAGGCAATCGGGCTCGCGGCGGCGGTCGATTATGTCGACGCCATCGGCGTCGATGCGATCCACGCGCATGAATGCAAGCTGGTCGGCACGTTGCGCGAAGCACTGGCACGGCGGAACAGCATCACCTTGTTCGGCCCGGAAAACAGCGCCGGTATCGTCAGCTTTTCGATGGCGGGGGTGCATCCGCACGACATCGGCACTATCTTGGATGAAAGCGGGGTCGCGATCCGCGCCGGGCACCATTGCGCCCAGCCGCTGATGGAGCACCTCGGGGTAGCCGCGACCGCGCGCGCGAGTTTTGGTGTGTACAGCAATGATGACGATGTGGCGGCGCTGATCGATGGCCTGTTGCGCGTCGAGAGGATTTTCGGATGAGTGAGGACCGCATGAGTGAGACCGGGATTCGGGTCGAGGAAGTGACGAGCGTCGAGGCACCGCCGAAGGCGCGCGTTGCCGATGTCGAAACCGCGCCCGAAAAGCTGGAGCGCAAGCGGGACTATCTTGAGGGGTTCCTTGCGGCCAAGCCCGCGGCGGTCGATCCGCACGCTGTCGGCGGCGATCTGTATGAGGCCGTCGTCAATGCGCTCAAGGATATTTACGACCCTGAAATCCCGGTGAACATCTATGATCTTGGCCTGATCTACAATGTCGAGATCGACGAGGGCCATGCCGTTGTCACGATGACGCTGACCACCCCGCACTGCCCGGTCGCCGAATCCATGCCCGCCGAGGTCGAGCTGCGTGTTGGTGCAGTGCCCGGCGTCGGCGATGCCGAAGTGAACCTCGTCTGGGATCCGCCATGGTCCCCCGCGAACATGACCGACGAAGCACGGTTAGAGCTGGGAATGTTGTGATGACCGAAACCAAAACCCGCACCCGCCCCGCCGCGGTTACGCTGACCCCCAACGCCGAGGCGCGCGTCGCTGCACTAATGGCGGCAGCACCCGAAGGCGCGGTGGGGGTCAAGCTGTCGACCCCGCGCCGCGGCTGTTCGGGGCTCGCTTACTCGGTCGATTATGTCACCGAAGAGCAGAAGTTCGATGAAAAGATCGAAACGCCCGGCGGCGTCTTGTACATCGATGGTGCCTCGGTCCTCTATTTGATCGGCAGCGTCATGGACTGGGTCGAGGATGACTTCGCCGCCGGCTTCGTGTTTGAAAATCCGAACGCCAAGGGCGCCTGCGGCTGCGGCGAGAGCTTCACTGTTTAATCAGCGGCAGACGGTCCATCCCGCCGTCCGCTCCGCCATGTCGAAATGGAAATGGTCGGCATGGGCCGCGTTGTAGTCGGGTGACAGGACCGTGCTGAACAGGTCGCATGATCCGTCGCGGACTTCGTGCAAGAATTCGCGGCGCACGTCGGCGTCATCCCAGTCGTTAATCAGCGAAATACGCGTCCCATCGGCGAGGACGAACGCCGAAATATCGATCGCATTGGCGGTGGAATGCTGGCTCCGCGTCTGTCCACCGCGGATGCTCCGACAGTTGTAGCTGCCCAGATTTTCGAGCGTGACGACCTTCTGCCCGAAATGTTTCTGCGCCAGCGGTTGAATGACGTCCCGATTCCATAGCGCCATGGCAACGGTGACCGCGCAGCCGGGTGCGGCATTGGCTGGGCGCATCGTCGGCACGAAGCGGTTGCCGGTCAGCACCATACGCTGGCTCGCGCGGCAGGCGCCGGAGCCGACCACGGGACGCCGTTCATACCCGGCGTCCGCACGATCAAGCGCGGCGAAGCATGCGGTGTCGTCGCCGACGAACCCGACCAGCTTGCGCTGCGTCGCCCACCCTTGCGGATGCGCGAGTTCAAAGCGCGCATTCGGCATATGTTCGGGATGGTCACGCACCCATTGCACGCCACGGATAGCGCCGAGCGCGAGCAACACGGCGAGGATAAACCAGATCAGATAGGGACGAGCGCTTTTCACCCCATTCCAATGGGGTGCAGCGCCGCCCTGTGCAAGCTCAGAGCGGCGCGAATGTCACCATCAGGCCGTCCTTCGGACGCGGGATCGGCAGCACCTGCCATTTCGGTTCATAGCCCGGCGCGACCACGATCCGGTGCGTGGTGATGACGTGATGGAAAAAGATCTTCGCCTGCATGTAAGCGAAATGCAGCCCAAGACACATATGCGCGCCGCCGCCGAACGGCACCCACGCATATTTATGCCGCTCGCGCGCGACTTCGGGCGAAAAGCGCATCGGGTCGAACTTTTCGGGCTCGGGCCAATGCTCTTCCATCATGTGGGTGTAGGCGGGGCTGACGCCGACCGACGTCCCGGCGGGAATGCGATAACCGCCATATTCGAAATCCTTGAGCGCGCGGCGCGGGAAGCTCGGCACCGGGGGGACCAGCCGTAGCGCTTCCTTAAATGCCCATTCGGTCATTTCCAGCTCGCCCAGGCTGTTGTGGCCGACGCCCTCGCCCGCCGGCGACACCGCGAGCATTTCTTCGCGCAGCTTGTCCTGCCATTCGGGATGCTTGGCGAGCATCCACACCATCGAGGTGATCGAGCTGGTGATCGTGTCGTGCGCCGCCATCATCAGGAAGTTCATATGATCGACGATCGCCTCGGCGCTCATATAGTCGCCGTTATCGTCGCGAGCACGGCAGATCTGGCTGAAAATATCCTCGCCCGTCCCCTCGCGACGCTCGGGGACCATGCGCCCGAAATATTCGACCAGATAGGCGCGGCCTTTGGCGCCGCGACCCATTGCGGTGAAAGGCATCGGCACGCGGACGACGCCGATCGATGCTTGCACCATGTCGACAAAGGCCTTGTTCACCTTGTCCGCTTCGGGACCAAAGGGAATGCCGAGGAAGCTGGTCGCGGCCAGGTCGAGCGTCAGTTTCTTGATCGCTGCGTAAAATTGGAAGGTCTTGCCGCTCCACGACGCAACGCGATCCTTGACCCCTTCGTTCAGCGATTCGGCATAATGGCGCATCGGTTCGGGCTTGAACGCCACTGACAAAGTCTTGCGATCGGCACGATGCTTCTCAAAATCCATCAGCATCAGCCCGCGCGGGAACAGCAGGTTGAGCACCGGCCCCCAGCCCTGTTCGGACGAGAATATCTTCTCGCGGTCGAACATGACGAGCTCGTTCGCCTCGGGACCATGGAGCGCAACGCTGCGCCCGCCAAAGCTGTTGTTGCGATAGACCCGGCCATATTTGGCGACCATACGCGTGGTGAAGCCGCGATAATCGCTCAGCTGTTCGAGCGTGTTGCCGATGACCGGATAGCCATCCTCGCCGGGAATATGGTCGAGCGCCTGGTCGGGGTTGCGCGGCAGCCAATGCTGCGTTTCGGGGCCAAAACGGGCTTCGGGCCATTTGATCTTGGTCGGCGCGTTCATCGGATCCATCCTCTGCGGTGCTGCTTAGTCGCTATGCGTAACGGACTACTGACACTGATGCAAGTAACGCCTGAGGCCTGCTGGAGCACTATTCACCGCAAATTCAACTCGACTCGCGCAGTTTGGCCGCCAAGATGACTGGTCCGCCCGGACCCGACGAAGGAATGGCTCATGCCGATCAACTACACGCGCCCCCTCTCGCTCGCGCTGGGGGCGATCGCGACAACGACGCTCGGCGGCTGTTACAGCGGCGGCGTCTATGGCGCGAGCTATGCGTCGGGCGGCGACTGCGCCGCACGCTATGGCAACGCTTACTACGATTATGACGGCTACGCCTATGACGATGGCTACGGCTATGATTGTTACGACGCGTCGGATTATGGCGGCGGTTTCGTCAACATCGGGTTCGGCGGAGGCTGGTACGACGATTATTATTATCCCGGCTATGGCACGTGGATGTTCGACCGCTATCGCAACCGCTACCCGCTGCGCGACCAGTATCTGAATTATTGGGGCGGCCGCCGCGCCTGGTGGAAATACCATGGCAGCCGCGGCCATGGTCAGCCGGGGCGGCCCGGTGGCTGGAACCGCGCCGATGGCGACGAGCGTCCGGGCGATGGGCGTCCCGGCAGGCCCGGCGGGTGGAGCCGCGGGGATCGCGACAACGACGGCCCGCGCGGCACGCGGCCGGGTCGCGGGCGCGGCGACGGCGCGACCGGCAAACCGCCCGTCACGACCAATCCCGCACGCCCCGGTCGTCCCGATTGGGGGACCGCTCGCCCTCGCCCGGTTCCGCAAGCCGACGGAAGCGCAGGACGTCCGCGTCCGATCCGCAACATGCCAGCGACCGAACCCGGCGAGGTGTTTTCAACGCCGCGCACCGGCGCCGAAATTAGGCGCACGCCAAGAAGTGAACGGCCCGCCAGGTCGGCCATGCCGGGCCGCGTCCCGCGCGCCGAGCGCCCGGCACCGACCGTCCGTCAGGCACCCACAGTGCAATCAGCGCCTGCTGTGCGTAGCGCGCCAGCACCTGCGCTTCGCCAGGAAAGGGCGGAACGACCGAGCCGCGGCAATCGTGAGAGAAACATTCGCCCGGATTAATAATCGATCGGGAACGAACCTGGTCAGGCGGCGGGACCCTAATCCGCTCCCGCCGGTTCGTCCTTCACGCCTGCCGACACGACCGTCGCGGCGACCAGATCGCCGATGACATTGAGCGTCGTGCGGCACATGTCGAGGAAGCGGTCGACGCCAAGCACCAGCCCGATCCCGGCCGGCGGCACGCCCACCATCGCCAGGATCAACGCGATCACGGGCAGCGATCCCGCTGGGACGCCCGCAGTGCCGATCCCGCCCAGAATACACACCGCCATCACCATGATCTGTTGCTGCAGCGTCAGGTCGATCCCGAAGAATTGCGCGAGGAAGATTACCGTTACGCCCTCGAACATCGCGGTGCCATTCTGGTTCGCCGTTGCGCCGATGGTCAGCACGAAGCGCGCGACGCGGTCTGGCAGGTGCAACCTGTCGCGCGCTACGCGCAGCGCGGTGGGAAGCGTCGCGTTCGACGATGCGGTCGAGAAGGCCATGACAAAGGCCTCCTGCGTTTGCTTGAAAAATTCGATGGGCGACTTCTTGGCCAGCGTCTTGAGCAATATCGGGAACACGACGAACATCTGAATGCCAAGCGCGAGCAGCACGACACCGACGAACGCCGATAGGCGGACGAGCAGATCGACCCCGAATTGCGCCCCCAGGTTGAACATGAAACAGAAGATCGCGATCGGCGCGAGCCGGATGACGAGACCGATCAGCTTCATCGCCACTTCGAACACGCCTTCGATCGCGGCTTTCAGAGCCTGCGTCTGCGGCGTCTGCACCATCATCAGGCCGATGCCGAAGAACAGCGCGAAGAACATGACGGCGATCACGTCATTCTCGGTCATCGCCAGGAAGAAATTATTGGGGACGATCGCCACGATAGCATCTGCGCCTGCCTTGGCCTCGCGGCTAGACTGGATGATACTGCCGGCGCGTTCTGCGCCATCGGCGATCAGCGATTGCGCCAGCGCAGGATCGACGCCCGCGCCCGGTTGCAACAGATTGACAACCAACAGGCTGATCGCAACCGAGATGGATGAGACAATGATGGTGTAAACCAGCGTGCGCAAGCCCACCGTCTTGAGCGCACGCATCTCGCCCATTTCCGCCACCCCGACAATCAGTGCGGAGACCAGGAGCGGGATGACGAGCATGAACAGCAAGCGCAGGAAAATATCCCCGACCTTGCCCAGATAGAAGATGACCTCTACCACCCAAGGCTGCCCGGCAGCGCCATAATGCGCCGCAAGCCCGGCGAGCAGGCCCCCGACAAAGCCGAAGAGCATCCGCCATTGCAGGCGCTTGGCGCGCGCATCCTCGCGCTCCGCAAGGGTGATCGCCGCCGTTTCGGTCATCGCCGGTTTTCGCCTGCTGTCAGTGCATCGATCATTTGGCCGCTAACGCCGGTCACACATCGTCCGCCGAAACCAGTTCCTCGACGTTAAGCTCGCCCGTCATCGACGCCACCGTAACCGCCACCGCCGCATCGCCGGTGACGTTGGTGGTTGTGCGCATCATGTCCATGATCCGGTCGACGCCCGCGACGAAAGCGATCGTTTCGAGCGGAACGCCGACGCTGCCGAACACCAGCGCCATCATGATCAGTCCCGCGCCGGGGATCCCAGCGGCGCCAATCGCGCCCAGCGTCGCGGTAACTGAAATCATGATATAGTCGGCCCAGCTGAGATCGACCCCGAATATCTGCGCGCCGAACAGAGTGGCAAGCCCAAGGTACATGGCGGTGCCGTTCATATTGATTGTCGCGCCCAGCGACACGACAAAGCTCGACACGCTGGGCGACACGCCCAGGTTGCGCTGGGTACAGCGCAGCGTCACCGGCAAGGTCGCGTTCGACGATGCGGTCGAATAGCTGACCGCCATCGCGTCGATCATCCCGCGGTAGAAGCCGACCACCGGCACTTTGGCCAGAAACCGGATCATCGCCGAATACATGACGAGAATGATCAGCAGGCAACCGACGTAATTGAGCGCGACCAGCTTCGCGAGCGATTGCAGCGCGTCGAGCCCGAGCACCCCAGCGACCCACGCCATCAGGGCAAAAACGCCAAATGGCGTCAGCTCCATGACGATCATCGTCACCTTCTGCATGATCACCGCGCCGCTATCGAATATCTTGGCGACCGGCGTTCCCTCTTCCTTGGCCATCAGGATACCGATGCCGATCAGCAAGGCAAACACGATGAGCGGCAGCACCTGCACATCGGCCATCACCTGAACCGGACTTTCGGGAACGATCGACAGGACCATGTCGGTCCAGCTGGTTGCACTGGGTTCGGGAATTGCGCCGCGCTGAATCGCGCTGGTGTCGACCCCGATGCCGGGCTGGACGAAGCTTCCGAGCATCAGCCCCAGCCACACCGCGATCTGTCCGGTAACGACGAACAACAGCATCGCGCGTCCGCCGACCTTACCGAGTTTGCGCAGGTCGCCGATCGCAGCGACCCCCGAAACGAGCGAGAAAAAGATCAGCGGAACCACCAGCATCTTCACCGCCCGGATGAAGAAATCGCCGATCCATTTGATGCTGGCAGCTTCCGGCCCCCACGCAAATCCCGTTATGATTCCAAGGATCAAAGCAGCGATCACGCGCTGCCACAAAGGAATCCGGAACCACCAACCCATAGTCTGCCCTTTCGCGCCCCGCGGTGATCCCGCCGCCGTTGTCTGCGCGCACCCTTCACGATATCGGCGCCGACGTCCAGCCCGCCAACGATGCATTACATCAGGAAGGAAATCGCAACCACTGTCGCGGCGCCGACGCACAAGGTCATCGGAATGCCCGCCTTGAAAAAATCGACGAAACGGTAATTGCCCGCGGCATAGACGAGGGTGTTCGTCTGATATCCGATCGGGGTCGCGAAGCTGGCCGACGCCGCGAACATCACCGCGACCACAAGGGGGTAGGGATCAACACCCAGGTCGCGAGCGACCGCGATCGCCAGCGGCGTGACGAGGATCGCGACCGCGTTGTTGGTGACAATCTCGGTCAGCAGGACCGACACGATATAGGTCGCAAGCACCAGACCCCATGGCGGCACATCGCGCAGGAAGGGGGTCATTTCCGCGACCACCAGCGCGACGCTGCCTGAATTTTCAAGCGCCAGCCCAACTGCCAACATGGCAAAGATCAGCACCAATACATTGCCGTCGATCGAATCCCATGCCTCATCGGCATCGATGCACCGCGTCACAAGGATCAGCCCAACGCCGATGATCGCGGCGACGCCGATATCCATGATGTTAAAGGTCGCCAGCATCACCACACCGATCAGCGCGCCAATCGCGATCGGCGCCTTGCTGCGCCGAAACTCGCGTTCGGTGGTCGAACCCACGCCGTACAGGTGGGGATTGCCATACATCTGCTCGATCTGGTCGGCGGGGCCGGTGACCAGCACGCGGTCGATGGCCTGAACCCGCGCATTGGGCAGATCGGGGCCGGGCGTCTTGCGAAAGCGCGCGATGCCAAGGATGCGGACGCGCAGCGCCGACAGGAAGGGTATCTCGATCAGCCGCCGCCCGATCGCCGGATGGCTGGGAGCAATCATCGCTTCGACGATCGTCTCGTCTTCCTGATCGACATTGTCATGCCCCGCGGTCAAACCGATCGAGACATTTCTATTAGCACGCAGCGACAGCAGCTCGGCGAGTTCGAGCCGCAGCACCAGCCGGTCATCCGCCTCCAGCACTTCGTCGACCAGCCCCGTGCGTCGCAGCGCGGCGCCGCGCTTGAGGCCGACGAGCTTGACGTTGGCTCGTTTGGCGAGCGGAATGTCGCCGACCCGCCGCCCGACCAGATTGCCGTCCTTCAATACCCGAACTTCCGACAGGAAAGCGCGATGATCCTGGCTGAGCGCGATCTGGCTTGGCGATTCATCGGGCAGGAAACGGCGCGCGATAAACAGCATCGCAAACGCCCCCACCACACCCGCCACAAGACCGATGGGGGTGATCGTGAAAATGCCGAAGCGATTGAGCCCGGCGTCCTCGGCAACCGATGCCACCAGCAAGTTGGTCGACGTGCCGATCAGCGTGGTCGTACCGCCAAGGATCGCGACATAGGACAGCGGGATCAGCAGCCGTTTTGCACTCAGTCCGAGCGCCTGCGCCAGTTTGAGCATGATCGGAATCATCACGACGACGACGGGCGTGTTGTTCAGGAACGCCGAGGCGACATAAACGCCCAGAAACATCTCGGCGAGTGCCAGTTTCGGATGCAACTGGGCCCGCGCGATGATGCGGCTGGCGATGGCGTCGAGCGTGCCTGTGCGCAGCAGCGCGCCCGACAGGATGAACATCGCCCCGATTGTCACGGGCGCCGAATTGGAAAAGACCGAGAAGAGATCCTTGCCCGACAAAATGCCGAGGAATAGGAAAGTACAGGTGCCAAGGATCGCGACGACGGTCGCAGGAAACCGCTCCATGACGAAGCCGACGAACATCACGCTCAACACGGCGAGACCGATGACATCCTGATATTCGGCAATGAAGGCCTGAGCGGCCGCAATCATGTGTCAGTCACCCGCATTGCGCGCGGTGAAGCAATTTGTGATCGGCCAGCACAAGCGCCATCATCGCCTCGACGACCGGGGCGCCGCGGATGCCGACGCACGGATCGTGGCGGCCCTTGGTGACGATGTCGGCGGCCTCGCCTGCCTTGTTGATTGTCGGCACCGGCGTCAGGATCGAGCTGGTCGGCTTGAACGCGACGCGGACGACGACCGGCTGGCCGGTCGAAATGCCGCCTGCGATGCCGCCGGCGTTGTTCGACAGGAAATCGGGGCGGTTGCTGCCGTCGGTCGCAGGGCGCATCGGGTCGGCATTTTCCTCGCCGCGCAGCCGCGCCGCTTGAAAACCCGCACCAATTTCGACGCCCTTGACCGCGTTGATGCCCATCATAGCGGCAGCAAGGTCGCTGTCGAGCTTGGCATAGATCGGCGCGCCCCAACCGGCGGGAACGCCGCTGGCGGCGCATTCGATCACCGCGCCGAGCGAGCTGCCCGATTTGCGCGCGGTGTCCATCAGCCCTTCCCAGCGCTGTGCCGCCGCGGGATCGGGACAGAAAAAGGGATTGCGATCAATTTCTTCGAGGTCGAAATTGGCAGGGTCGATAGCATCGCCGCCGATTTCGGCGACCCATGCGTGGATCTGCACCTCGGGGATCACCAGCCGCGCGACGCCGCCCGCGGCCACCCGCGCCGCGGTCTCGCGCGCGCTCGACCGGCCGCCGCCACGATAATCGCGGATGCCATATTTGGCATCATAGCTGTAATCGGCGTGACCAGGGCGATAGGCCTGCGCGATGTCGCCATAATCTTTCGATCGCTGGTCGACATTGTCGATCATCAGGCTGATCGGCGTGCCCGTCGTCTTGCCTTCGAACACCCCCGACAGGACACGGACCTGGTCGGGTTCCTGCCGCTGCGTCGTGTGGCGCGACTGGCCGGGGCGGCGCTTGTCGAGGAAAGGCTGGATATCGGCTTCGGACAGCGACAGCCGCGGCGGGCAGCCATCGACCACGGCGCCGAGCGCGGGGCCATGACTTTCCCCCCAGGTGGTAAAGCGAAGAACGCGTCCGAAGCTGTTGAAACTCATCGCCTATCCCATCCGGCCGAATGCAGGTGCATAGTCTGCCCGCCCGCCTAGCGGCCAAGCCGCGTTCGAGTCCAGCATCATCGCCATGAAATGCGGGTCGGCGAAAGGAGAGGTAAAACGCGCGGCAAGTTCGGGCGAGTAGCCGAAGCGCGGGTAGTAGTTTTCGTGGCCAAGGACAAAACTCATCGCACATCCCTGTTCGCGCAGCGCCGCGAGTCCAGCGCAGATTAGCGCGTAGCCAATACCATAGCCATGCAACGCCGGTGTGACGGCGACGGGCGCGAGCCCTGCCGCCGACAAAGTCTGGCCGTCGGCTTCGACCGCCATCCGACTGAACATCGCATGCCCCGCAACGGAGCCGCCCTGTTCCGCGACTAGCGAAACCAATGTGTCGCCGTCCGCGTCCAACGCCCGCACCAAATCAGCCTCGCCCTGATGACCGAGCTCGGTCGTCGCAAACGCGGCGCGGTGAAGTGCGTCGATAGTGCCGCCATCCGCCGCCGCCGCGGCGCGGATGACGAGCCCCTCAGACAAGCGCGATGTCCGGGGCGTCTTCCTGTTTCATGCCGACGGTGTGGTAGCCTGCATCGACATGGTGCGTCTCGCCGGTCACGCCGCTCGCCAGATCGCTGAGCAGATACAGCGCCGAACCACCAACATCGTCGATGGTGACGTTGCGGCGCAGCGGGGCATTATGCTCGTTCCATTTGAGGATCAGGCGGAAGTCGCCGATGCCCGATGCGGCGAGCGTCTTGATCGGCCCCGCCGAGATCGCGTTCACGCGCACCCCCTGCGGACCGTAATCATTGGCGAGATATTTCACGCTGGTTTCCAGCGCCGACTTGGCGACGCCCATGACGTTATAGTGCGGGATCACCTTTTCGGCACCATAATAGCTCAAGGTAAGCATCGCGCCGCCGCCCTTGCCGGTTTCGGGATCGAGCGGCGGCATCATCGCGACCGCGCGTTTGGCGACCGCGGTAAAGCTGTAGACGCTGATGTTCATCGTCATCAGGAAGTCGTCGAGCGTCACATCGGCGTAATGGCCGCGCAGCGCCTCCTTGTTGGTATAACCGATGGCGTGGACGACAAAGTCGATCGTCGGCCAGCGCGCCGCGAGCGTCGCGAAGGTCGCATCGAGATTGTCCATGTCCGACACGTCGCAATCGATCAGCAGATCGCAGCCGAGTTCGTCGGCCAGCGGCTTCACCCGCTTGAGCATCACATCGCCCTGATAAGAAATCGCCAGTTCGGCGCCATGCGCGCTGAGCGCCTTGGCAATGCCCCAGGCGAGCGACTTGTCGTTGGCGAGCCCCATGATCAGCCCGCGCTTGCCCTGCATCAAACCCGTCATTCTGCGTCTCCGGCCTTTTCCATTATGATATCGTCGACGGGTCCAATAGCGTCGCGGCCCAAATCCTCAACCTCGACGAGCGCGGCGTTGAGTTCGGCGCCCATCACCATACCCAATCCGACGAGATAGAAAAAGAACAGCGCGACCATCACACCCGCGAGGCTGCCGTAGGTTGCGTCATAGCTGAGCAGGCTGGCGAGCAGCGGCGGCAGCGCGAGGGTGACGCCAATCCACCACAGCGTCGTGAACAGCGCGCCCGGCCATTTGGGGAACTTCCGCGTCCGGTACTTGGACGGGGTGAGCGAGTAAAACAGCATGTAGATCGCGACGAACAGGCCCAGGCCCGAGACCCCGCGCGAGATTGCGACGACCCCCCATGACTGATATTGTTCGGGCAGGACGCGCGTCACAAATTGTTCGATGCCGACGATCAGCACCTGCATGCTGAATGACAGCAGCATCAACACGACCGCGCCGGTGATGATGCCGATCGACAGCAGCCGGTAATGAAAGAAACCCTTGCTGAAATGCGTGCCATAGGCGCGGCGCAAAATGTCGCGCACCGTCTCGATCAAACTGCCCACCGTCCACAGCGCAACGAGCGCGCCAAGCCATAGGAAAATGCCTGTTCGCGCGCTCATCACTTCGCGGATCGGCCCCGACAATGCGTTGGCGACGGTCGGCGGCATGGTCGAAAACACCGCCTCGATCGCCGCTTCGCCGCCGACGCTGCCGCCGAGCAGCGAGAAGGCGGCTGCGAGCAGGATGAAGAAGGGGAAAAGCGCGATCAGCGCCAGGTAGGCAAGATTACCGGCGTGGATGAAGCCGTCGGTATAGGTGCCGACGACGACGCGGCGGACAATTTTGAAAGCACGCGTCCCCGGACCCAGCGTTTCGCGCCCGCGATGGATCAGCCCTTGGGCGCGGGCGCGCAGATGGAACCGCTTGGCGCGCTCGGCACGCGCTTCGGGCGAATGCGGCGAATGGCCGCCCGCCAGAAATTCCTGATCGACCTCATTGGCAACCCGCCGTGCCAGTTCGTCGATGGCGGCGGCCTCGGCGGCCGTGCGGCCTTTGGGGGTGGCATCAGCCACGCATCAGACGCCGAGGTCCGCCCGCACCGCGCGCGGATCTGTCCAATCGCCGAGCAAGGCCGACAGCGCAGTATTGTCGGCGGGCAGATCGACCATCAAGCGGACGAGTTGGTCACCGCGATCACCGCTCTTCTGGCTGAAACCCTTTCCTTTCAGCCGCATGACTTTGCCCGACGTCGATCCGGCGGGGATCGACAGCATCACCGGACCATCGACGGTCGGCACCTTGACCTTGGCGCCCTTGACCGCCTCGTCGAGCGTCACCGGCAGGTCGAGCCGGATGTTGGCGCCGTCTCTCTCGAAAAACGGATGGTCCTTCACGGTGATCGTAACGATCCCGTCGCCAGTCCCGCCCGGTCCCGGCTGACCCTTGCCGGCGAGGCGCATCTGGGTGCCGCTTTCAACCCCGGCGGGCAGTTTCAGGTCGATCGTGCCGCCATTGGCGAGCGTGATCCGCTGCGGCGCCCGCGTCGCGGCATCGACGAACGACACCGCCAAGCGATAGGCGACGTTGGCGCCCTTTGGCGGCGGCGCGCTGCGGCCGCCAAAACCGCCAAATCCGCCGCCCGCCGCGGCGCCACCGCCGCGCCCGAACAGGCCTTCGAAAATATCGCCGAAATCGGCGCCTTCGTTGCCGAAGCCGCTGAAGCCGCCCGGCCCGCTACGCTGATCGCCGCGAAATCCGCCCCCGCCGCCATAGCCGAACGGCATCGCCGGATTGCCGTCGCCATCGATCTCGCCGCGGTCGAACTGCGCGCGCTTCGTTTTATCCGAAAGAATGTCGTACGCCCGCGTGACCTCGGAGAATTTCTCCGACGCCTTCGGGTTGTCCTTGTTCTTGTCGGGGTGCAATTCCTTGGCGAGCTTGCGATAGGCGGATTTGATCTCCGCTTCGCTCGCGCCTTTTGCGACGCCAAGGATGGAATAGGGATCTGCCATATTGTTCCTGTAGCCCGATAAGTGATTGGCCGGGAAGGCCCGATTGCGCGTCGATGTGGGAATGTGCCTCTAAGCGGTCAAGTTCCGCCTTTCGTGTGGCCTCGCACCGCAGTATGACCGCGCGCATGACAGATGATCCCTTTACCCTGTTCGACGACTGGTTTGTCGAGGCGCGGGCCAGCGAGCCCAACGATGCCAATGCGATGGCCCTCGCCACAACAACGCCGGACGGGCATCCGTCGCTGCGCATGGTGCTGCTCAAGGGGCATGGTCCTGACGGGTTTGTGTTTTACACCAATCTCGACAGCCGCAAGGGCGGCGAACTGGCGGCCAATCCGTACGTCGCTTTGCTCTTTCACTGGAAATCACTGCGGCGGCAGATCCGCATCGAAGGATCAGTGGCGCCGGTCGACGACGCAACCGCCGACGCCTATTTCGCCACGCGCAGCCGCGACAGCCAGCTCGGTGCATGGGCGAGCGACCAGTCGCGTCCACTCGCCGACCGTGCGACCTTTGAGGCTCGCTTCGCCGACATGCAGGCGCGGTTCGATGGACTGGTTGTCCCGCGGCCGCCGCGCTGGTCGGGTTGGCGGGTGACGCCATCGGCGATCGAATTCTGGCAGGATCGCGCCCACCGGCTGCACGAGCGCACGGTTTATACACGCACTGGCGATGCCTGGTCGAGCGGGATGCTGTACCCATGAGCGCGGCGCGGCGGCTGCCGATCAGCCAGGTCGATGCCTTTGCCGACCGCCCGTTTACCGGCAACCCAGCGGCGGTGATGCCGCTCGAGGAATGGCTGGGCGATGGCGTGCTGCAGGCAATCGCCGCGGAAAACAACCTGGCCGAAACCGCCTTCCTGATCCCCGACGAGAGCGGTGAGGCCGATTATGAGCTGCGCTGGTTCACCCCGACCGTCGAGGTCGCGCTGTGCGGCCATGCTACGCTAGCTTGCGGCCATGTGCTGTTGTCGGCGGCACCATGGCGTCAGGAAATGCGCTTTCGCACGCGCAAGGCGGGCATTTTGCAGGTGGCGCGCATCCATGGAGATGAAGGCGACGAAGAAGGCTATCGCATGGCGTTGCCGTCCTATCCGCCCGCACCCAAAGCGATGCCCGATATCGTCCGCGCGCTTGGCGGCGATCCGGTCGAGACGCAGTGGCACCCCGGCGGTTATGCGATCATCGCCTATCGCGATGCGGCGAGCGTCCGTGCGCTGGCGCCCGATTTCCGCGCACTCAAGGAAGGCGGCGACGTGCTCTATATTGCGACTGCGCCCGGCGACGGCGACCCGTCGGGGGCCGATGTGATCAGCCGCGCCTTTGCTCCCGGCGCCGGGATAGACGAAGATCCGGTCACCGGTTCGGCACACAGCGTGCTGACCCCCTATTGGGCGGCGCGGCTTGGGCGCGATCGGTTTGCGGCCTATCAGGCGAGCGCGCGCGGTGGCCATGTCGGCTGCCGCCTTGACGGCGACATGGTCGAACTGACCGGCCGCTGCGTTACGACGCTGGTTGGGGATTTCCTGCTATAACGCCGCGGTCAGATCGGCGAGATGGCGGCGCAGCGCCGGAAACTGGTCGCCCTTGGTGACCCCCAACCGGACTATCGTCACCCGCTGCGACGGTGACACGATGATATATTGCCCCTGATGGCCGATGCAGGCGAACAGGTCGTTGGGACCGCGGTCGGGCCATAGGGCAGGCTGCGCCCCTGCGGGACGCTTGCGGTTGAGCCAGATATGCCCGCCATAGCCGCCGTCCTTCGCCGACGGGCTGAGCATGAAGTCCATCCAGCTTTCGGGCAGCAGCCGCTGGCCATTCACCACGCCATGGTTGCGCAAAAACTCGCCAAAGCGGGCATAGTCGCGCGCGGTCGCGTGCATGATCGAGCCGCCGATCATCGTGCCGCTGGCGTCGAACTCGGGAGTCAGGCTGCTCATGCCCAGCGGCTCGACGAGTCGGCCCGCGATGAACTCGCGCATCGCGTCGCGCCGCGCGGCCGGGTTTTGCGAAGGGGTCAGCGTGTCGGCGATGATGTCGGACAGGATAACGCTGGTCGCCGAGCTGTAGTTGAAAATTTCGCCGGGCTGCGCTGCCGCGGGCTTGGTCTCGGCAAACCCGGCCATGTCCGCGGCGCCGGGGCCGAATAGCATATCAACGGTATCGCCCCGCCACACAGGATCGCCATTCTCGACATGCTCAAGCCCCGCCGACATATGCAGCAAATTTTTGAGCGTGATCGCGCCGCGCGGATCGCCGCTGCGCTGCCAGGCAGCGACCGGTGCCGGTCCATCGAGCGCCAATTGCCCGTCGGCGACGAGGAAGCCGGTGAGCACCGCGGTGATGCTTTTCGCCATCGACCAGCTGATTAGCTTGGTTTCGGGACCGAAGCCGGCGGCATAGCGTTCATAGATCGGATCACCATCACGCAGGATAAACAGCGCCCGGGTCTGTCCGACATCCTGGGCATTGACGAACAAGGCATCGGCGCGCGCCTTGATAGCGGCGGGCAGCGCGGGCAGCGGTTGCGGGGTGTCGGTCGCGGCCACGCCATCGAGCGACGCGCCGAATTTGGGCGCGGGCGACGCGGGCGCCATATTGCCCTGCCCCGCCGCCTGTACCAGCGACAAGGCGCCGAGCATCGCGAGAGCGGCACTTGCCAGCAGCCGTTTTTTGGTGATCATGGATTGAGTGACTAGCACCAACCCGACCGGTCCTTCAACGGGCGAGACGCCGACCTCGGCAGCTCTGCCCGAAACCCACGCCCCGCCCCAACCGCGCCCGCGCAAAACGCCGAGCAGCTGGGGCGGCTGCCTGCCGTGGCTGGTCGTGCTCGCGGTGCTGCTGACCGGCTTCGCGATCTGGAAATTCCCGTCGTTCAAGGCCCAGGCCGAACTCGGATCGGCCTATGCGGCGCGCGTCGGCTGTTCGTGCCGCTATGTCCAGGCACGCAGCCTGGAGAGCTGCCAAAGCGATTTCGAGCCGGGGATGGAGATGGTGTCGCTGAGCGAAGACCCGGCGACCAAAACCGTGACCGGCAGCGTCCCGCTGCTCGCCTCGCGCAGCGCGCGCTATGCGGGCGCCAGCGGCTGCTTGCTGCGGCCCGAAGACTAAGGCGCGATCCGCCGCGCCGCGAGCGCGACCGCCGCCGGGGCGCCGAACCCCAGCAACTCCCGCTTCCTCGGCCCGGCCGTAGCCGGCGACACGCGCATGACCAGCCCCCCAGGCGGGCGGCGAATACACCGCCCGTCACTTTTTTGGTCAAAGGGAAATTGCAATAATTCAGTCGGTCTCGAGGAAATCGTCCATCGCGGCATTAACCGCGTCCGGCGCCTCCCACGGCACGAAATGGCCGCAATCGGGAACATGCTTGATCCGCACATTGGGGACAAGGTCGGCGATCCCGTCAAGGTTGCACGGCGGCAGCGCGACATCGTCGAGCGCCCAGATGACAAGCGTCGGAATGGTGAGCTTGGGAAACGGCATCGCGGGCGGTTCGGCATAGGGCGCATCCATCGCCGGGACCACCGCGGGCGATCCGCGATACCAGTTGATCATCGCGTGGCACGCATCACGGTCCTCCCAATCTTTCAGCAACCGCGCGATTTCGTCGGGCGGCTGGATGCCTCCGCTGGGAACGCGTCCCGCGAAGGCATGCGCAAGGATGCCGGCGATGCCATGTTCATCGATGATCGCGTCGCTCGCGGGATCGCGAAAGATGCTGATGTACTGGCTCGCTGCGCGCTGCTGTTCATTGGTGAGAAGCAGGCGCTGAAAGATCGCTGGGTGCGGCGCATTGGCGATGACCGCACGTGACACGCGCCCCGACCACGCCGGATGCAGCCCGTTCGGCTGGCCGCCCAACGCCACCCCCCAGGCAATCGCCCCGCCCCAGTCGTGGCCGATAATGGTGAACTCCTCGATACCCAGCGCATCGGCGAGCGCGAAAATATCGGCGATCAACTTGTCGGGGGTGTAGGACGCCGCGTCCTGCGGCTTCGACGACCCGCGATACCCGCGCTGGTCGGGCGCGATGCAGCGAAAGCGTTTCGAAAAATGCGGTAGCTGATAGCGCCAGGTACGATGCGATTCGGGGAAGCCGTGAAGGAAAATCAGCGCGGGCGCATCGCGCGGACCCATGTCGACGACGTCGAGTTCGACGCCGGTCGAAAGCTTCACGCGCTGTTGTTCGAAATCGCCGATCATCGACATCGCTCCCCCGGACCTCTTTGGTTTCTTTTCAAAACCAATCTGGCGGGGATCGGTACGGCTGGCAAGTGGCCTGCATCCCGAGGATGGCTTTCGCTGACCTCAAGAAGGCGCGCATCGCCCGCTTTTGGTTGGCTTTGAGACATTCCCTCCCTCTTAGGGAGGGGTTAGGGGTGGGTGCGAGCGCTAGCGAGGCGAGCAAGAGCGCCGCCTTTAGCGGCTTCTCACCCCGCCCCCTCCCTAAAAGGGAGGGGAGAAGAAATGTCGACTTCCGGTCGTTGGCCGACCTTCACGGATAGCTCACCGTCTTCGGCACCTCGGGAATCGGAATAAACTCCTCGCTATCCCCCGGAACGAGCGAAAATTTGCCATCCTTCCAGTCGTGCTTCGCCTGATTGATGCGATCACGCGACGAGCTCACGAAATTCCACCACACGTGGCGCGGCGTCGCGAAGGCTTCGCCGCCGAGAAGCATTACGCGTGCATCGCTGTCGGCGCGGAGCGTCATCGCCTGCCCGGGTTTCAAAACATAGAGGCTGTAGCGGTCGAGCTTTTCGCCATCGAGGCTCGCGTCACCCAGCGCGACGAGCACTGCGCGCTCGTCGGCCTCGGCCTCGACCGGAATGCTCGACCCGGCGTTCATCAAAATATCAGCGTAGATCGTCGCGGCATGCTGGGTGATCGGCGAGGTCGCGCCCCACAGACTGCCCATGATGATCCGAGCCGACACGCCGCCGTCCTCAATCAGCGGCAAATTGTCCTTCCCGACATGCTCGAATGCCGGATCGATCTCTTCCTTGCCATCGGGCAGCGCAAGCCAGGTTTGCATTCCCGAAATGCCAGAGCCTGTAGCGCGCTCGGCGGCCGGGGTGCGTTCCGAATGGACGATGCCGCTACCCGCGGTCATCAGGTTGCAAGCGCCGGGTCGGATAGTTGCCAGCGTACCCAGGCTATCGCGATGATCGATCGCGCCCTCGAACAAATAGGTGACGGTCGCCAAGTTGATGTGCGGATGCGGGCGCACGTCCATGCCGGTACCGAGGTCGAAATGCGCCGGACCAAACTGGTCGACGAAAATGAAGGGGCCGACCATCGTGCGCGCCTTGTTGGGCAGCGTCCGCCGCACTTCCAAGGCGCCCAGATCGTGGGTCGAGGGGGTGATGATATCCATCGTCAGTCCAGCCTTTCCAGCGTTCGCCGCGTCTTCTCGGTCTCGACATTGCCGGTGTTCAGGGTTGATCCGGGTTCGAGCAACACGACATGGCAATCGCCGCCCAGCGCCTCGGGACAATGTTCGACACCGCACGGCACGATGATGAACTCGCCCGGCTCCACGATCACGTCGCCGGTTCGCAGCCCCATTTTCATCCTTCCGGCGACGACGAGAAATAATTCGTCCTCGATATCATGATGATGCCAGTCAAACTTACCGTCGAGCTTGACTAGCTTTACCTGAAAATTGTTGATGTCGCCCGCGACATGCGGGCTCCAGGCTTCGGGGATTTTTGCAAAGGCTTCGGCGAGATTGACCTTGGCGACCATCATCATTCTCCCGGCGCTGTTGCCTTGATCGCGAGCGCGTGAACGCGCTGCCCCGGTAAATCGCCGAGCGCCTTGTTCACCGTGCGTTGGCGGGCGACGCGATCCATCCCGGAAAAGCCCGCCCATTCGATGGTCAGGCTGAAATGCGATTCGCCCGATCCATCGTCGCCCGCGTGGCCGTGATGGCTGGCACTATCGTTGCTCAGGTTGAAAGTGGCGTCGGGAAAAGCTGCACGAAGCATGCTTTCCATCTCTTGCTGCACGGGGCCATTGCTGCTCATGGGGTTGACCATAACCGCTCCGTCGCCAATTTATAAGACCTCCCCCATCTCTCGAAAGCGGATTTTGCCGACGCCCCCCCGCCCTAACCGTTTCCATGGTCGCGTCCCGCGCGACGAACCCTGCGCCGCGCCCGGATGCCGTGAAGCGGGCGAGTTTCGCGCCCCGATGTCTTGGACACGCTCTCCGGACGGGCCGCCGCAATATCGCTGGCTGTGCCTCGACCATGTCCGCGAATTCAACGCGGGATATAATTTCTTCGAGGGCATGAACCCCGACCAGATCATGGCGGCGCAGTCGCCGACCGCGGGATGGGAGACCGAAAGTCGCAGCTTTCGCCCCGCGGGCAGCGCCGACCTGCCGCCGCGCTGGGCCGATTTCAAGGATCCGATCGATGCGCTGGGCGCGCGTTTTCGCCAGCGGATGGACGAGGCGCGGCGCGGGGCGGCCAATCCGGGGCTGACGCGCGAGGAGCATAGCGCAATGCAATTGCTCGGCCTCGCCGCCGACGCCGACCGCGCCGCGCTGCGGCGACGTTACAGCGAACTCGTCCGCCGCTATCATCCCGACCGTAACGGCGGCGACCGCAGTTTCGAGTCGCGGCTGGGTGAGGTCGTCGCGGCGTATCAATTGCTCCGCAAGACCAAGGCCTTTGCTTGAGGGATAGGTGCGATGAGCAAATTGGATGAGTCCCGCATCGAGGTGGTTCGCCGCCATATGGCACTTGAGATCACCCATGATTGGGACGGCGTGATCGCGACGTTCGATCATCCGCGCTACGAATTGCTCGGCCCCGGTACGGTGTTTGACGGCGAAGCCGCGGTGCGATCCTATTTCGCGGCGTCGCGCGAGCCGTTTCCCGATCAGGCTAACGAGGTGATCGCGATCGCCACCGATCCTGCGACCGACACGGTGCTCGTCGAATTCTGGCTGACCGGTACGCATCTTGGCCAGCTGAAGCTGGGGCTGCGCACGATCGAACCGACCGGCAAGGCGTTTCGCATCCGCATGGCCGCGAGTTTCGAATTTGCTCCCGGAGGCGACAAGATCGTCTGTGAACGCCCCTATTACGACCAGTCGGCGGTGATGAAGGCGCTCGGGCTGCTCTGAAAAGGCGTTGCAAGCTGAAACCGACGCCTATACCGCGCTAGCCGAAGCGCCGGGCACCGGCGACTCTCTCCCGACCGCCTTCGCTGGACCTTTGACATGACCGATATTCCAAACAGCCTTCCCGACCATCACGGTTCGACGCTCCTCGCGGCGCCCGATATCGAGGTCGATGCGCGCGAGCTGTTCGGCATCGACATCGACATGAAGGTTCCGGCGTTCAGCGAGGCCGACGAACGCGTTCCCGACCTTGACCCCGCCTATGTGTTCGACGGCGACACGACGCTCGCGATCCTCGCCGGCTTCAAGTTCAACCGCCGCGTGATGGTCCAGGGCTATCATGGCACCGGCAAGTCGACGCATATCGAACAGGTCGCGGCGCGGCTGAAATGGCCTTGTATCCGTGTCAACCTCGACGCGCATATCAGCCGTATCGACCTCGTCGGCCGCGATGCAATCGTGCTGCGCGACGGTCAGCAGGTTACCGAATTTCGCGAAGGCCTGCTCCCTTGGGCGCTCCAGACGCCGACCGCGCTCGTCTTTGACGAATATGATGCGGGTCGTCCCGACGTGATGTTCGTGATCCAGCGCGTGCTGGAAGCCGAGGGCAAGTTGACCCTGCTCGACCAGAATCGCGTGATCCGCCCAAACCCCTATTTCCGTCTGTTCTCGACCGCCAACACCGTCGGGCTCGGCGATACGAGCGGGCTGTATCATGGCACGCAGCAGATCAATCAGGGCCAGATGGACCGCTGGAACATCGTCGTCACCTTGAACTATCTGCCCGCCGCGACCGAAAGCGCGATCATTCTGGCCAAAGTGCCGAACACCGACAACGCCACGGTTGCCAATATGGTCAAGGTTGCCGATTTGACCCGCCAAGGCTTCATCAACGGCGACATCTCGACGGTCATGAGCCCGCGCACCGTGATCAGCTGGGCGCAGAACGCCGCGATCTTCAACAACCTCGGCTTCGCCTTCCGCCTCAGCTTCCTCAACAAATGCGACGAGGCCGAGCGGATGATTGTCGCCGAATATTATCAGCGCGTGTTCGGCGAGGATTTGCCCGAAGGCGTCATCGGCAAGTGACGATGATGCGCCGCCTGATGGTGGCCGCAACCGCGTTGGCGCTGTCGGGTTGCAGCATCGCTGCCGTCGATTATGGCCCGGTTCGCCACGCCGAATATGTCGCCGATCCGCGCTGTACGGCGCAGCCGGGTGCGGTGGTCGATGGCGACGCCTTGGCGTTGTTCTTTGCCACCACCCGCCTGCCCGACTGCCGCACTGGCGATATCAGCATGCTCCGCCACCGCGGTGACAAGATCCGCTATGGCCGTTTTGCCGTGCCGCGCGAGGTTGAGGTAGGAGGCAAGAAAGAGCTCCGCACGCCGATGGCGTTTCAGGCGTCGGCCGATTGGTGGACGGCATTGCAGGCCGAGACCGATCGGCGGCAGGGCCGCGTCCTGCTTTATGTCCATGGCTATCGCGAGACGTTCGAGACGACATCGAAGGATGCCGCACAGATCGCGCGGATGACCGGCTTTGACGGGCCGGTGATCGAATATAGCTGGCCGTCGCAGGGCGAAGTGCTGAGCTACGCGGTCGATGAGACCAATATGTATCATGACGTCCGCAATTTCCGTGATTTCCTGAAGACGCTCGCCGAGCGGCCGTGGGTCAAGGAAATCGTCGTCGTTTCGCACTCGCTGGGAGCGCGGCTGGTCATTCCGGCCATCGCCTATGTTGATCGCACGTCGAGCAATGCCGACAGCAGCAATATTTCGAACGTCATCCTCGCGTCACCCGACATCGACCGCGAGACATTCGAACGCGACATCGAGGAAGAGGTGCTGTCGGCGCGGCGCGTCGCCAACAACCGGCGGATCACCGTCTATGTCTCGCACGCCGACAAGGCGCTCGCCGCGTCGCGCGCCCTGCACGGCTATCCGCGGCTCGGTTCGCCTTATTGTTTCGATCCGTTCGAGGCGGCCGACCTGAAAGCCAAGGGGCTGCCGGTGCGCTGTTATCCGGTGTCAGTTGCCGGATTGACCGTTGTCGACACCACCGATGTGTCGCGCAGCGCGACCGGGCACAGCAATTTCCTGCGCAGCGCGGTCGCGTGCCGCGATTTCGTCGATGTCGTCGCGGACAAACGGGCGCGACCCGACCGGATCGCGACGCATCTGGCGCATGTGTTCCGGCTGCTCCCCGATCCGGCTGAACCCAAGCCCGACGACGAAGCGATATGCAACCGCGTGCCGGTGGTTGCTGCGCCCTAAAAGCCGCACATGACGGCGAAGTCGGCCAGCCAGATCGCTGGCCCCTCGCCCGTCCACAGCCATAGTCCGCCCGCTGCGACAACCGCGAACAGCCCAAGTGCCACCGCGTCCTGCCGCCGCACCCTCACGCCGGTTGCAGCCGCCTGACCGGCGCGTCGGCGATCGGCAGGTGGACGAGGCCCGCAAACAGCCCAAGCGCGATCGAAATGCCCCACGCAATATTATAGCTGCCGGTGGCGTCAAAGATCAGTCCCGCCATCCACGCGCCGAAAAAGCTGCCGACCTGGTGGCTCAAAAACACGATGCCATAGAGCATCGAGAGGTGGCGGATGCCAAAGATGCGCCCGACGATGCCGCTGGTCAGCGGCACGGTGCCGAGCCACAGAAAGCCCATCGCGCCCGCGAACACCAGCGCGCTGGCATGGGTAAGCGGCAGGAACAGGAACAGCGCGATGACCGCAGCGCGCGCGACATAGAGCCCCGACAGGACATATTTCTGGCGCAGCACATCGCCCGCGCGGCCAAAGATATAGGAGCCAAGGATATTGAAAAGCCCGACCAGCGCCAGCACCTGCGCGCCGATCCCGATCCCCAGCCCCTTGTCGTCGAGATAGGCGGGCAGATGCGTCGCGATGAAAGCGATGTGGAAACCGCACACAAAGAAACCGGCGTTGAGAAGCCAGAAACCATGGTGGGCCCCGGCTTCGCGGAGCGCCTCGCGCGCCGTCTGTTCGGCTTCGGCAGCGACGCCCGGCCCGCCATCGGTGCGACCGGCGACCCCGATCGCCAGCAATCCACATAGCGCGACCAGTCCCGCCATGATCCATAGCGTCTGGTGATAGCCGACTTCGCCGAGCAGCATCGATGCGAGCGGCACGACAAGGAACTGCCCGAGCGACCCGCCCGCGGTAACGATGCCGAACGCGCTGCTGCGCTTTTCGGGGCTGACGACGCGCCCGACCGCGCCGAGCACAACGACAAAAGTCGTCGCCGACTGCGCCATACCGATAAAAATGCCGAAGCTGATATGCAGCCCGATCGCATCGGTCGCAAACGCCGCGCCGATCAAGCCGAGCGCGTAAAGGAGCGCGCCCCCTAGCACGACGCGGCCCGCGCCATGCTTGTCGGCCAGCGCGCCGACGAACGGCTGAACCAGTCCGAAGAGCAGGTTCTGGAGCGCCATCGCGAGGCCGAAGTCGGATCGGCTGATCCCGATATCGACGCTCATCTGCGGCAGGAACAGCCCGAACGACTGGCGGACGCCCATCGCCAGCGTGACGATGAACGCCGCGCAGGCGATGACGATCCAAGGCTTTTTCATTAGGGACAGGGCGGGAGAGCTCATCCCAGCCGGATGCGCCCGCGCCTGAACGGCGTCAAGCGAGCTTAGCTATCTGGTTATCTACTCCCTATTCGTCACCCCGGATCATGTCCGGGGTGACGATCGCAACGAGAAATTTCTGGCTCTCTTCCTTCCTTCGTAAAAGCTAGTTAGAGCCGACTCGAAATGACCACCTCCTCGCCCCTCGACGATTTCAAGGCTGCGCTCTCCAGCGTCGCCCGCGCCGTCACCCGCGATGCCGAGGTTGAGGTAGGCTTTACCGCCGACGCCCCGGCGCAGATCGGCAAGGCGATCAAGGTGCCGACCCCTTCGCGCACCCTGCCCGCCGATCAGGTCGCCGAAGCGCGCGGTTTTGCCGATTCCTATGCGCTGCGCATGAAGCACCACAGCGAGAAGCTGCACGCTGCGGCGCGTCCAGCCGAACCGCTCGCCGCCGCCGCCTTCGACGCGATGGAACGCGCCCGGATCGAGGCTTTGGGCGCGCGCCATATGGACGGCATGCGCGCCAACTTATCGGCTAGTCTGGCGATGCGGATGCGCAGCGATCCGATTTCGCGCGCGCAGGGCCGCGATGACGTCCCGATGTCGAGCGCGCTCGAGCTTATGCTGCGCGAGGCACTGACCGGCGAGGCCGCGCCGCAGGGGACTGAAACCGGCCTGTCATTGGTCCGCGAATGGATCGCCAAGGAAGCCGGCGGCGACCTGACCGCGCTGTCGATGCTGCTCGACGATCAGGCGGCCTTTGCCGAAACCGCCAAGCTCGCACTGCGCCATCTCGACCTGATCCAGAGCGACGAACCACTGGAACAGGGCGGCGAGGATGGCGGCGAGGAGGATGAGAGCGAAGCCGACGAAAGCCAGGAAGAGCAGGACAGCGAAGACGGTGGCGCCGGTGAAAGCCAGGTCGATGCGCGCGCCGAAATGGCCGGCGATCAGGCAGACGACGGCGAAAGCGACCCCGACGCGCAGGAAATGGAAGCCGACGGTGAACCCGAAATGGGCGGCGAAGGCGATGAGGGCATGTTGCCCGTGCGCCCCAACCGCCTGCCCGGCGACATCCCCGATTTCAATTACCTGCGCTTCACCGAAAAGCATGATGAAATCATTCTCGCGACCGAGCTGTGCGATGCCGACGAACTGACCCGGCTGCGCGCCTATCTCGACCAGCAGATGCAGCATCTGCAGGGCGCGGTGACGAAGCTCGCTAACCGTTTGCAGCGCCGGTTGATGGCGCAGCAGAACCGCGCGTGGGATTTCGATCAGGAGGAAGGCCAGCTCGACGCGGCACGGCTCGCGCGCGTGATCGTCTCGCCCGGCCAGTCACTGAGCTACAAGATCGAACGCGATACCGATTTTCGCGACACCGTCGTCACCCTGTTGATCGACAATTCGGGATCGATGCGCGGGCGGCCGATCAGCATCGCCGCAATCAGCGCCGACATCCTCGCGCGCACGCTGGAACGATGCGGCGTGAAGACCGAAATTTTGGGGTTCACCACCCGGACCTGGAAGGGCGGCCAGAGCCGCGAGGACTGGCTCGCCGCCGGACGTCCCGCGCACCCCGGGCGCCTCAACGACCTGCGCCACATCATCTACAAGCCCGCCGACGAACCCTATCGCCGTGCGCGCAAGTCGCTGGGACTGATGATGCGCGAAGGGCTGCTCAAGGAAAATATCGACGGCGAAGCGCTCACATGGGCGCACAGCCGCATCATCGGCCGCCCCGAAGAACGCAAGATTTTGATGGTGATCAGCGACGGTGCGCCGGTCGACGACAGCACCTTGTCGGTGAACCATGGCGCCTATCTCGACCAACATCTGCGCCAGGTGATCGACTGGATCGAGAATCGCTCGCCGGTCGAGCTGTGTGCGATCGGCATCGGCCACGACGTCACGCGCTATTACAGCCGCGCGGTGACGATCATGGATGCCGAACAGCTTGGCGGTACAATGGTCGAACAGCTCGCGGGATTGTTCGATATCGATTGATCTGAAAGCAAAAGGGGGAGCAGCAACGCCGCTCCCCTTGTTTGTTTCTTTAACACCCGGCCTCCACCGGAGGCGTCTATTTCGTCTTCCCGGACCAAGCTGCGGGGTCGAAACCCTCCAGCGTGTCACCCTTGGCACCCGCAGCGATTTCCTCAGCGGTCAGGAACTTGATCGCGACGCCGCCGGCCTTCGTATTGCCCCAGCTGAGTGCGGTGATGTGGCTGTCGCCATATTTGGCGCCGATCACGGCGTCGGCGCCAAGCTTTTCTCCGCGTTCCCATATCTCGTCATAGATCTTCTGCTGCGACGGCTCTTTGCTGAAAATCGTCGCCTTGCGGACGCCCGCGGTCACGACGCCGACGATCTTATAGGGTTGGTCGGTGATGTCGTGCGGAAAGACCGGCACGCCCATCTCTTCGTTGACCACGACGTAGGTCACATCCTTTTTCTTCGCGACCGCCGGTGTCGCCACGGCCATTGCCGTCACGGCGACCGCCGCAAGAAGGTTGATTCGCTTCATGATAGTGCTCCCCCAATGGAGCGGCTTTCATCCGACGCACGGCGGGCCAAGGTCAACCAGATTTTGTCTTGGCAAAGCGCCCCGATCATGGCCTAAAAGTCGCCGGGGTTTCAGGGGGATATCATGACTGCACTTCAGGCGGCGCTTGCCGCGGCTTGGTCCATGGCGGCGTTGCAGGGCGCGCCGGCCGCCCCCCCCGTTCCGGTCGCCGCCGCGGCCGAACCGATGACGGTCGAGCCCGCCGCAGTACGGACCGCGCCGGTCGTTCTGCCGCTGCTTTTGCGGCGCGACACGCCGATCCATTTCATGGTGATCAACGAAGTGACGACCAAGACGCATCGGGCAGGCCATCGTTTCAAATTGCGCGTCGACAAGCCCGTGATCGTCGATGGTGACGTCGTCATCGCGGTGGGTGCCACAGGGTGGGGCGAAGTCACCGCCGCGACGGGCAGCGGCAATATTGGGAAATCGGGCAAGTTGCAGGCGAAGCTTCTCTATGTCGAAAGCCGCGGCCTTCAGATTCCGATTAATGGCACCAACGCCGCCAAGGGGGCCGGCGGTGGCGGCGAGACCGCGCTCGGGATCCTCGCGCTCGGTCCGCTCGGTCTGTTTGCCAAGGGCAACAACGCCAAGATCAAGGCGGGCGAACTGATGACCGGCTTCGTTGAGCAGGACATCGAAATCCCGCGCGCGGTGCCGCCCGGGCTATGACATGGCGTCTCGCCGTCACTATCGGCCTTGCGCTCGCCAACCCGGCGTCGAGCCGGGATGCAAACAACGGCTTGCCGATTTCCGGCGCTTCCGAGTCAAGCATTCTGATCCCGGCGGGCACCATCATCGACCTCGTCACCACCAACACCGTTTCCAGCAAGAAAAGCGTCAAAGGCGATCTTCTCTATTTGAAAGTTGCGTCACCGCTGATCGTCGACGGCATCGTGGCGATACCCGCCGATACCATTGTCGTTGGCCAGTTGAGCCAGGCCGACCAGCGCGGCGCATTCGGTAAGAAGGGCAGGTTAGAAGTCCAGTTTCTCTACGCCGAGCTTCCCGGCGGTACTGTGCGGATCAGCGGCGCACTCGAAGCCAGAGGCAAAGGGGGCGCCGACGATGCAGCAGCCACTGCGGCGGCCTTTCTTCTGCTACCATTTGTTGCCACCGGGCGCAGCGCGGAAATTCCCGCCGGATCGCAAGTATCGGGCCGCCTCGATCGCGACCTTTTCATCGACCGCCACTGACCGTCCGACTCTTCGCCACCCCGCAGGGTGACAACCCCCTCCCCCCTCGTTACAAACCCCATCGGAGCAGCAGGGACTCGCGGCCTGACGACGGGAGCCGCTGCGCCGAAATTCATGCTGTGGGTCGCCAGCATGGCTTGGGGCCGCACCGGGGTGGTGCGTGGCTGAGGGGGCGACTGTACATGAAAAAAGCATCCGATTTGTTCATCGAATGTCTGGAAGAAGAAGGCGTCGAGTATATTTTCGGCGTCCCGGGCGAAGAAAATCTGGACTTTCTCGACAGCTTGTCGCGATCGACGCAGATCAAGCTGATCCTGACACGGCACGAGCAGGGCGCGGGGTTCATGGCCGCGACCTATGGCCGCCATACCGGCAAGACCGGGGTTTGCCTCGCGACGCTCGGCCCCGGCGCTACCAACTTCGTCACCGCGGCCGCCTATGCCCAGCTCGGCGGCATGCCAATGATGATGATCACCGGGCAAAAGCCGATCAAGAAATCGAAACAAGGCCGCTTCCAGATTCTCGACGTCGTCGCGATGATGGGACCGATCACCAAATATACCCACCAGATGGCGGCATCGGACAATATCCCGAGCCGGGTCCGCGAAGCGTTCCGCCTCGCCGAAGAGGAAAAGCCCGGCGCGGTGCATATCGAGCTGCCCGAGGATATCGCCGACGAACATACCGACGCGACGCCGCTGAAACGCAGCCACTCGCGTCGTCCGACCGCGGACGTCAAATCGATCCGCGAGGCGGTGAAGGCGCTCGAAGCCGCGAAGTCACCCGTGCTTGTGATCGGCGCCGGTGCCAACCGCACGATGACCAGCCGCATGCTGCTGCAATTCATCGAAAAGACCGGCATCCCGTTCCTGACGACCCAATTGGGCAAGGGTGTGATCGACGAGCGGCATCCGAAATTTCTGGGCTGCGCCGCGCTCAGTTCGGGCGATTTCGTCCACCGCGCGGTCGAGGCGTCCGACTGCATCGTCAACCTGGGTCATGACGTTATCGAAAAACCGCCCTTTTTCATGCAGCGCGGCGGGCCGACCGTCATCCACGTGTCGTCGAAGACCGCCGAAGTCGATCCGGTCTATTTCCCGAATATCGAGGTCATCGGCGATATCGCGAATGCAGTGTGGCAGATGAAGGAAGACATCGTCCCCAGCGGCAGCTGGAAATTCGACCACATGCTGAAGTTCCGCCAGGGCGAGATCGAACATACCAAGCCGCTGGCCGAAGACGCGCGTTTCCCGATCTTTCCGCCGCATCTGGTCCAGTCGATCCGCGACGCGATGCCCGACGATGGCATCATCTGCCTCGACAATGGCGTGTACAAAATCTGGTTCGCGCGCGGATACACCGCTTATCGCCCGAACACTGTTCTGCTCGACAATGCGCTGGCGACGATGGGCGCCGGCCTGCCCAGCGCGATGATGTCGGCGATGATCTATCCCGATCGGAAGGTCATGGCAGTGTGCGGCGACGGCGGGTTCATGATGAACAGCCAGGAGATGGAAACCGCTGTGCGGTTAGGGCTCAACATGACGGTGCTGATCCTCAACGACAACAGCTATGGCATGATCCGCTGGAAACAGGCGAATATGGGCTTCAAGGATTGGGGCCTGACCTATGGTAACCCCGATTTCGTCAAATATGCCGAAGCCTATGGCGCCCACGGCCACCGCGTGACCAGCGCCGCGCATCTACAGGAACTGCTGGCGCATACTCGCGATACACCAGGGGTGCATCTGATTGACTGTCCGGTCGATTACAGCGAGAACGATCAGATTTTGAACACCGATATCAAGAAGATATCGAAAGAGATGTAATAAAAGGGTCCCTCCCCCCAAGGGGAGGGGGAGAATCCGCATGAAACTCAAAGACGTCTATCCGCTCTATCTCAACAACAAGGCGGTGCAGCCGAACGCCGACCTGGAGGTGACCGACAAATACACTGGCAAGGTCGCGTTCCGCACTGCGTTGGCGACCCCCGATGTGATCGACGAAGCGATCGCGGGTGCGGTGCGCGCCGCCGAGCCGATGGCGCGGCTCGCAAGTTTCGAGAAGCGCGACGTGCTGCTGCACTGCGTGACGCGGTTTCAGGAGCGGTTCGACGAACTCGCCTACGCACTGTGCGTCGAGGCTGGCAAACCGATCGCCGACAGCGAGGGCGAAGTCACCCGCCTGATCGACACCTTCCGCATCGCCGCTGAGGAAGCGACGCGCAATTATGGCGAAGTCCAGCCGCTTGACATTTCGGCGCGCGCGAAGGGCTATATGGGGATGTGGAAGCGCGTGCCGATCGGGCCGTGCAGCTTCATCTCGCCGTTCAACTTCCCGCTGAACCTCGCCGCGCACAAGATCGCCCCCGCGATCGCGATCGGCTGTCCGTTCGTGATGAAGCCCGCCAGCATGACGCCGCTGGGCGCGATCATCATGGGCGAAGTGCTCGCCGAATGCGACATCCTGCCCGAAGGCGCGTTCAGTATCCTGCCCGCGAGTCGCGCGGGAGCCGACCTGTTTACCACCGACGAGCGGTTGAAGTTGCTGTCGTTCACCGGCTCCCCCGGCGTCGGTTGGGATCTCAAGGCGAAGGCAGGAAAGAAAAAGGTCGTGCTTGAGCTGGGCGGCAACGCAGCGGTGGTCGTCGACAAGGATGCCGATCTCGACCATGCGCTCGCGCGGATCATCTTCGGCGGCTATTACCAGTCGGGGCAAAGCTGCATCCATGTACAGCGCGTGATCATCCATGCGGACATATACGACAAGTTCCGCGACATGCTCACCGTGAAGGTCAAAGCCTTGAAATCGGGTGATCCCAAGCACCGCAGCACCTTCATCGGGCCGATGATTTCGGTCAAGGAAGCGCAGCGCCTGAAAGGCTGGATCGACGATGCAGTTGCCGCGGGCGCGACCTTGCTGGCGGGTGGCGGCTGCGACGGCAACATGCTTGAGGCAGCCTTGCTGGAGAATGTCCCGGCGGGTAGCGATGTCGTCGTCGAGGAAGCGTTCGGCCCCGTCGTTGTCCTGTCGAAGTTCGCCAAATGGGAGGACGCGCTGGCCGAGGTCAACGACAGTAAGTTCGGGTTGCAGGCGGGGCTGTTCACCAGCGACCTGCAAAAGGTGCTCGACGCATGGGACCATCTCGATGTCGGCGGCATAGTCGTCAACGACGTGTCGAGCTACCGCGTCGACAATATGCCTTATGGCGGGGTGAAGGACAGCGGACTCGGCCGCGAAGGCGTGCGTTTCGCCATGGAAGATATGAGCGAAATCCGCAATTTGGTGATTCGGCGGACCTGAAAAGCCCTCCCCCTTGATGGGCGAAGTTGAATGGGGGTGGCTGCGCATCCTCGCGCTGTCGCTTCAGAGCGATAGCACACTCCCACCGCTGCGACTAAGCCAGCAAGCTGGCAAGTCTCGCGGCCTCCCCCATCAAGGGGGAGGAAAGGCGGGCTGTCACAAAACCGCCCCCAAATCGTCGCCGAACCGACGCCGCTTTGAATCGCACAGTGTCACAAAACTCCTGTCTAGGCCGTGGGCAGCCAAAAGCTGTTTACGGAGTGTGACATGGCATCGATTTCGACCCTGCCCATCCCCGCGCGTTTTCCCGACCCCTTCGCCACCGACCCGCACGTCCCCGAACGCCTGATCGGCGAGCGGCGGAGCTATCGTGCGGTGTGGGTCAGCGACATCCACCTCGGCACCCGCGGTTGCAACGCCGCGATGCTGATCGACTTTTTCGACCATGTCGATTGCGAGACGCTCTACCTGGTCGGCGACATCATCGACGGCTGGCGCCTCAAGAAACGCCATTTCTGGCCGCCCGAACATAATGACGTCGTCTGGCGGGTGCTCAAGCGCGCCAAGCGCGGCACGCGCGTTGTCTATGTCCCCGGCAACCATGACGAGATGGTCAAGCCGTTCGATGGCTTCGATTTTGGCGAGGTTGAGATCCGGCGCGAGGCGATCCATGAAACCGCTGACGGCCGCAAATTGCTGGTCGTCCACGGCGACGAGTTCGACGCCGTGATGCTTGCGCACCGCTGGCTCGCCTTCGTCGGCGACGCCGCCTACACCGCGCTGATGAAGTGCAATGTGGTCGTGAACCGCATCCGCAGCGCCTTTGGCCTGCCCTATTGGTCGCTGTCGATGGTCGCCAAGCACAAGGTCAAGAACGCGGTCCAGTTTATCGGGCGCTACGAGGAAGTCGTCGCCCACGCCGCGCGCTCGCGCGGGGTGGATGGCGTGGTGTGCGGCCATATCCACAGCGCCGAGATGCGCGAGATCGAGGGCACCGAATATTATAACGACGGCGACTGGGTAGAGGGTTGCACCGCGCTGGTCGAGCATCATGACGGCACGATGGAGATATTGCACTGGGCCGAGGAAGTCGCGGCACGCGCCGTGCCGACGGTCCTCGAACTCCCCGCCCCAGCGCGCGCCGCATGAGGATATTGATCGTCAGCGACGCGTGGGAGCCGCAGGTCAACGGCGTCGTCCGTACCTTGCAGGCAACAATCGCCGAGTTGCGCGCCGCGGGGCATGAGGTCAGCGTCGTCTCGCCCGACCTGTTTCGCTCAATCCCCTGCCCGTCCTACCCCGAAATCCGCCTCGCGTTTGCGGGTTGGCGCAAGGTCGGGCGGCATATCCGCGCCTTTGCGCCGCAGGCAATTCATATCTCAACCGAAGGGCCGCTCGGGCTGGCGGCGCGACGCTGGTGCCTGAAACACGGCTTTCCGTTCACCACCGCCTATCACACTCGCTTTCCCGAATATGTCGCGGCGCGGTTGCCGCTGTCACCCGCGTTCATATGGCGCTTCATCCGCTGGTTCCACCGCCCGGCGCGGCACATCATGGTCGCGACGCGCAGCCTGGCGCGCGAACTCGCCGGTCAGGGGCTCGGCCAGACGATGATGTGGGAGCGCGGGGTCGATCATCAGCAGTTCCACGCCGACCGCGCACCGCATCCCGCCTATTCCGACTTGCCACGCCCGATCCAGCTCTATGTCGGGCGCGTAGCGGTCGAAAAGAATATCGGTGCGTTTCTGGATGTCGACCGCTCCGGCACCAAAGTCGTTGTCGGCGATGGCCCCGCGCTTGCAGCACTCAAGGCGCAGCACCCCGGCGCGCTGTTTCTCGGCAAGCTTGGCGGCGAAACGCTCGCGGCAGCCTATGCGGGCGCCGATGTGTTCGTCTTCCCCAGCCGCACCGACACCTTCGGTCTTGTCGTCATCGAGGCGTTAAGCTGCGGCACCCCGGTCGCCGCCTTTCCCGTTCCCGGTCCCGGCGACATCATCCGCGATGGAGCAGGCGCGCTCGACGAAGATCTGGGCCGCGCGATCGACACCGCACTGGCGTGCGACCGCGGCGATGCCGCGTCGCTGGGCGCGCGCTACAGCTGGGCGAGCTGTACAGCGCAGTTTGTGAGCGCGCTCACCTTCGTTCCCGCTGATCGGACGCCCGCGGGCAAGGTCAAAAATGTCGGTCTTGCGGCCTGATCCCTTCCCCTTGATGGGGGAAGGATATGAAGCCTTGCGCCACAGGCGCTAGGCTGAGTTGGATGCGGGTGACGGTGCGACCTTGCACCGTAGGTTCTGGCCGAGACTGCACCTCCACCGCTGCGACTAAGCCAGCAAGCTGGCAAGTCTCGCTGCCTCCCCCATCGAGGGGGAGGTAGATTTTTCGTCAGAACGTCTTGCGCCACTCCAGTTCGATATAGCGGCCCAGCGGGTCGATGTAGCCGGGCTGATAGTTCAGCGGTACCACACCGTTCGCATCGGTGATCTTGCGTTGCGCGTCGAACAGATTGTCGATCGACAGACGCAGACGCGACCCCTTCAGGAACGGCAAGGTCTCGATCAGTTTCGGCTTCTGGTTCAGATCGACAAAGAAGCGCAGATCAAAAGTTGCCAGATCGCCGAAGTTCAGGTCGCCCGCGGTGCCGCCAGTGACGGTGCTGCCGCTGTCATATTTGGCGCTGAGCCGCACGCCCATGCCCTTGTAGAACACACCACCGTCGAGCTCGAGCAGGTGGCGGTTGCTACCGCCGCCGCTGCCGGTCGCCGAACCGTCGAGCAAATCGAGTTCGGCTACGCCCGGACGGATCAGGATTGTGTCGGTCAGCTTGTAGGTGTGGTACAGCGACACCGACCAGCGCCCGCCCTGCGGACCGCGGCCAAACATCGCGCCGGGGCCGCCGCCGCCGCGACCGCCAGCTCGCGGACCACCGCCGCCGCGCGACCGGTCGGCGCCAGCACCTGGTCCACTACCGGGGCGCGCCGCCTGCTCGGGCTGGCCAAAGCTCTTGCCGAAGTTCAGACCCCAACGGATTTGCGAATTCTCCGTCTCGTCAAAATTAACCGGCCGCTGATCGAGCGCGATCAGGGCGCCATTGGCGTCACGCGTGACGCGATCAGGGAACGCCGCTTCAATCTCGGGCGTCAGCAGCGGCAAGCTGTTCGACGTGTCACTGCTTTTGTTGCGGTTGTAATTGACCGATAGGCGCAGGCCTTCGAGCATCGGCACTTCCCAATTCAGTCCGAGCTTGAGGTCACGGCGCTGTTCGGCAAGCAGGAAAGGATTGCCTCCAGTTGTCGTCGTGATCTCGACCGTTTGACCGGTCGCAAAATCATAATAGGTGACCGCGGGCGTGACCAACGGCGCCGCACCCAGCTGCTGGATACCCGGGGCGGCTTCATCATTGTTGAAGCTCGCGATCAGCGACAGATTGTCGGTGACGCCCCAGTTGAGGTTTGCGCCCCAGTTCTTGAGCGCCTCGAAATCGCTAGGATTGGCGACCTGCCCGCTCAGCGTCAGGGAAACGCGGCCGATGTTGCCGATTTCATATTCGGGATCGAGCAGCGGCACCGTCAGCGACCCGAACACGCTCGGCGTGTCGCGACTCAGCTCGGTGGTGGTGATTGCGCCCGAGCGTTCGGACTGGCTTTCGAAACGCAGCCCCGAATAGCTGCCCGTCATCGACAGGCGGATCGGCCCGGCCCAGCCTTCGGTCATGGTGCCGGACAGGTTCGCGCTGCCGCCAAAGCTTTGTTGGCTGCTGTCGAACCGGTCGCGCGCACCGGTCACCCGATCGGTGAAGGTGCGCTGATCAGCATCACCATAATTGCCCGATAGCGACCAGCGCCAGTCGCCGAGCATACCGTTGACGCTGGCGGTCGTCGCCAGGTTACGGCTGCGGCTGTCGCGTTCGAGTGGGACGTCGCCGCCGGCTACGACGGGGCCGAGGAACGACGAGCTGTCGGTCTGGTCCAGCCGCAGGTTGATGGACGCGTCGGTCACCTTGTTCAGGCTGCGCTGGATCGTCGCATCGATCAGATAGGTGTCGCTTTCGGGCAGCAGGCTGCGCGTCGCGGGGCCGAGGCCGCGCTCACTCTCAGTCAGCATCGTCGACTGTTCCCAGCCCGCATTCACGTTGACCCGGCCATTTTCGCCGATCGCCAGAAAGCTGCCCTCGACCTCGCTCTGGAAGCGCCCGCCCTGGGTCGGAATGCCGCCTTCGGCCTCAACCGCGATCTGGCGGAAATTGGGCTTGAGTACCATGTTGACGACGCGTTCGTCGGCCGAATAACCATATTGCAGCGCGACCTCTTCAGGGAAAATCTCGACCTTGGCGATTGCTTCGGGGGGCAGGTTGCGCACCTCGCCAAAGCCGCCGATACGGCGTCCGTTGATCAGGATGATCGGCCGCCCGCCGCCGCGCCCGCGGCCCGACCGCGTCTGCGGCGCGAGCGCCTCGAGCAGCTCGGACACATTCGAGACGCCGTAGCTAGCGACCGCAGCCTCATCGAGTTCAGCTTCGGCCTTGATGTCGGTTTCGAGCTGCCCGGCGAGGCGCGGCGCGGTGACGACAATTTCGTCGCCGTCGATATCGTCATACTCGTCCTCGGGATCGCTCGACGCACTGGCAGCTGGCGCGGACGGCTGGTCGGCAACCGCGGTCACGGCGGCGCTGACGCGCATCGCGTCGGTTTCGGCCATTGCAGGCCAGGCGAGCGCGGCGCTGGCGGTGAGCAACAGGGCGCGCGCGGAAAGGGAGCGGTCGGCATAGGTCATTGGGGGAGAGCCTTTTGTTTTTCTTGCTTCTTATTGGCGCTGCAGGACTGAACCTTTGCTGACGCGCGTCTTTGTCGGCGGTTCATTTATGTCGCAATTGTCGCAACAATGTGTCGAGGCCATCCGAGTTCCACCATGGGTCATATCCACCGCTGGACAGCATGGCGCGCTGCCCTTATCGGCCAGCCATGCCGACTCCAGACACATCCGCCGCGCCAAAGCTCGATATTGGGGAATCGATCCTCATCATCGATTTCGGCAGCCAGGTAACCCAGCTCATCGCCCGCCGCGTCCGTGAAGCGGGTGTCTATAGCGAGATTGTCCCCTTCACGCAGGCCGCAGCCGCGCTCGAGCGCATGCAGCCCATGGGGATCATCCTTTCCGGTTCGCCCGCCTCGGTCCCCGCCGACGGCAGTCCGCGCGCGCCGCAATCGGTGTTCGACAGCGGACTGCCGGTCCTGGGCATCTGTTATGGGCAGCAGGTGATGAGCCAGCAGCTTGGCGGCCGCGTCGAACCCGGCGGCGCCGATGGCGAGCGCGACGGCGAATTCGGCCGCGCCTTCCTGACCGTCACCGAACCCTGCGTGTTGTTCGACGGGTTGTGGGACGTGGGCGAGCGCCATCAGGTTTGGATGAGCCACGGCGACAAGGTCACCGAATTTGCCCCCGGTTTCCGCATCGTCGCGGTCAGCGACGGCGCACCCTTTGCACTGATCGCCGACGACGAACGCCGCTATTACGGCACGCAATTCCACCCTGAAGTAGTGCATACCCCCGACGGCGCCAAGCTGATCGCCAACTTTGTTCGCCATGTCTGCGGGTGCAGTGGCGACTGGACGATGGCCGAATTTCGCGCAACCAAGATCGCCGAGATCCGCGCGCAGGTCGGCGACAAGCGCGTGCTGTGCGGGCTATCGGGCGGGGTCGACAGCGCGGTCGCCGCGGTGCTGATCCACGAGGCGATCGGCGAACAGCTGACCTGCGTCTTCGTCGATCACGGCCTGCTCCGCATGAACGAGCGCGAACAGGTCGAACGTCTGTTCCGCGACCATTACAACATTCCGCTGGTGGTCGTGGATGCGGAGGAACGCTTTATGGCGGGCCTCGCGGGGGTCACCGACCCCGAGGCGAAGCGCAAGTTCATCGGCGGCGAATTCATCAACGTGTTCGACGAGGAAGCCCAGAAGCTGGGCGGCGCCGACTTCCTCGCCCAAGGCACGCTCTATCCCGATGTCATCGAATCGGTGTCGTTCACCGGTGGGCCGAGCGTCACGATCAAAAGCCACCACAATGTCGGCGGCCTGCCCGCGCGCATGAAAATGGCGCTGGTCGAACCCTTGCGCGAATTGTTCAAGGACGAGGTCCGCCTGCTCGGCAAGGAACTCGGCCTCCCCGACATCTTCGTCGGCCGCCACCCCTTCCCCGGCCCCGGCCTCGCGATCCGTATCCCCGGCGAAGTGTCGAAAGACCGCTGCGATATCCTGCGCAAGGCCGACGCGGTGTATCTCGACGAGATCCGCAACGCGGGACTGTACGACGCGATCTGGCAGGCGTTCGCGGTGCTGCTCCCCGTCAAGACCGTCGGCGTGATGGGCGATGGCCGCACCTATGATTTCGTCTGTGCGCTGCGCGCCGTCACCTCGACCGACGGCATGACCGCCGACATTTATCCCTTCGACGCCGCTTTCCTCAGCCGCTGCGCGACGCGCATCATCAACGAGGTGCAGGGCATCAACCGTGTGGTGTATGACTATACCTCGAAACCGCCTGGGACGATCGAGTGGGAATGAAAAAGACGTGGGCATTTAATGAATTATCTTTGATTTACAGATATTTATTTACCCTAGCGTGTACCATATATTCTCCGTTGTCAACGAACCGTATTTCGCTGAATTCAGACGCCTTCGCAGCAAATGGTTGGTGCATAGCGATACAATTTGGCGGTATTTCTGACGGTATTTTTGGGGCCGATTTTTCATCAAAATGTCGGATCGGGCAGAGCGGTCTCCCCCCGTTTGTCGGTCTCCCCCCGGTTTTATTGACCCCAAGCGTCTGATAAAATGATTTCTTTCGGCAATCGCTGCCGGGAAGTTCCGGTTTCGTGGCATGTTGAATATTGACGGCCATTAGTCGACTTCAGTCAAGCCGCCTTCCGACCCGGATAGGCAGTAGCTGTCGTTCTATTCATTAGAACGATCTGGGCTCAGCCGATCTGGCTTGTCGCACCCAGCATCTGCCATTTAGTAAAATGTTCGACACAAGCACCCGCTCAAGGTCGAACTCGGCGCGGTCATTGACATTTTTCGAGATCGGATAGGTCGTATAGTCGAGTTCCATTGCAAGAAAGGGTTCCATGATCTCGTGGTAGTGCCGCACGTTCCGCGCCAATATCCGCATCACATAATCGACCGCTCCGGACACTGCGTCACACGCGACAATGTTCATGCTCCTGCTCACAATAGCTTCAAACTGCCCGGACTTATGCGGCGTAATATCCTTGATGCTGACCATGACGACGAACTGGCTGAGATTGCCTAGCCGCTCCAGGTCCAGATCGGCGTGATAACCGCGGATGAACCCGGCGGCCTCCAGTCTCTCGATTCGCATGGCGCATGGGGTCGGCGACAATCCGACCGCATCTGCAAGATTGATCTTGCTGGTCCGCCCGTCCGCTCTCAGCGTGGCGAGAATTTCGAGGTCGATCCGGTCGAGCGATGGCGGGCCGCTGTTTCCCATCATCCTTCGCACCCATGGCGCAGCACCATTCCCGAGCGCGCGCCGGTGTGCCGCCCCTTTTCCAGTGTCAGCACGCCGTTCACGATCACCTCGTCGACGCCTGACGCGGGCCGTGTCGGCACCGTCCAGTTCGCATGATCCTGAACCTCCTTTGCGTCGAAGACGATCACGTCGGCGCGCAGCCCCTCGCGTAAGACACCCCGATCCGTAAGCCCCAAGCGCTGTGCGGGCCAGGACGTCATCTTGCGGACAGCATCCTCCAACGACAATATTTTGCGGCTGCGGACATATTCGGCGAGCACGCGCGCGAAGGTACCGTAGGACCGGGGATGCGGCAGCCCCATGCCATCGAGCTCACCCAATGCCTCGGTCGCCGCCGCGTCGCTGCCGATGCTGACCCAAGGCTGCCGGATAACGGCTTCAATATCGCGTTCATCCATAACGAAATAGAGGGCGAAGGCGCGGTTGGGGAACGCGTCGAGCATGATATCCCACGCCGCATCCGCCGGATGCTTGTGCAGCGCGGCGCCGATCTCGACGAAATTCTGGCCATGAAACCGCACGTTGTCGTCATGGTATGAATTAGCCAGGACGATGTTCTGCCAGCCGCCCGCGGCCTCGACCATGCTCGACCATCCCGGTACCGATCCGGCAGCGGCGTCGAGCTTTAGCTGCACCCGCAGCGCGGGGTCGCGAAGCTTCGCGACGCCGGCATCGAACCCTTGGGCAAAGACGTGCCCCGGCACGGTGCCCTCTAACCCCGTGCCCGCGGCGGTGTAGGGGTAGAGATCGGCCGCAATATCAATCCCACGTTCGCGCGCTGCCGCGATGCGCGCGATCGCCTCAGGCATCAACTTGCCCCAGCCGGGGGCATAGGCGGCCTTGAGGTGAAAAATCTCGACCTTTACGCCGCTTTCCTCGCCGATGCGGATGGCCTCGTCGATGCCGTCCAACAGACGCGCGCTTTCGTCGCGCATATGCGTTGCATAAAAGCCGCCGCAACGCGCCGCGACCTTCGCCAGCGCAATCAGGTCTTCGGTTGATTGAAAGGAATCGGGCGGGTACATCAACGCGGTGCTGACCCCGAACACCCCCGCCTTCATTGCCGTATCGACCAGCAGGCGCATCTGCTCGAGTTGGGCGGGCGTTGGCGCGCCCGCAGCGTCGCCGATCACCTGAACGCGCGCCTGCGTCGCGCTGTAATAAGTGCCAAAATTGACTGCGATGCCGCGCGCCGCGAGGTCGTCGAAATATTGCGGTATCTCGCGCGCCGAAACGGGCGTCCCGCCTTCGCCGCCGATGATTGTCGTCACGCCCATGCGCAGCTTATTTTCGGCCGCGCCCTGTTTCAAAAGCACGCTGCCTGACTGATCCATCATGTCGATGAAGCCAGGGGATACATATTTTCCGGTTGCGTCGATGTCCTTTGCGCCCGTCGCAGCAATAGGTCCGATCTTGGCGATCCGGCCATCCTTGATTCCGATATCTGCGTAAACCCACGGGTTGCCGGCACCATCGAGAACGCGGCCACCCTTAATGACTATGTCGAAATCGGGCGCCGGCGCGGCGGCGAACAGCAGGGGGGCGCTGAGCGCGCCGAATAGCGCCTTTGCCCTGCGCGTGCATCGGGCAGTCGAAGGAAGCGCCCTGGACGTCAAGCGGGCCAACCCCAAAGGTCGGGCGGACATGTCGCCTGGCCGCGCGAATAAACGACTGACGGTGTGCGATCACGCGCTAGGAAAATCGGTCCGTCGAGATCGACGATATCGCAAAGCTGCCCGAGCACGAACGCCGGCGCCATGGCCAGGCTCGATCCGACCATATTGCCGACCATCACGCCAAGACCATGCAAACGCGCCGCCTTGGCCATCAAGAGCGCTTCGGTCAGACCTCCGCATTTGTCGAGCTTTATATTGACGACACCAAACCGTCCAACCAAACTGGGGATCTCGTCGAGGGTCAGCACGCTCTCGTCGGCCGCGATTGGCATCGAGCATTTGAGCCCGTCAAGATCGGCCTCGCGGCCCCGGCGCGAGGGTTGTTCGAGCAGCGACACCCTTTCCTCGACCAGCACCTTGATCAACGGAATGAGGTCTCTTCTGGCGAATCCCTGATTGCCGTCGACGCCCAGCCATGCGTCAGGCCGAGCCGCGCGGATCGCGCGAACCCGCTTAACGTCGAGCGGCAGTTCTCCAGTCAGTTTGATCTTTATGTGCGGAACGTCGGCAAAGTCGGTCGCTCTGCGCGCCATGGCTGCCGGATCGTCGGCGCTCAGGGTAAAGGTGGTCGCGAGCGGTTTCGGCGGGGCGAGACCCGCAAGTTGCCAGACCGCCTGCCCCGTCCGCTTGGCCTCCAGATCCCACATCGCGGCATCGACCGCGTTGCGCGCGCCACCCGCTGGCATCGCGCCGCGCAGCATCTCGCGGCTCACCCCACTCCCGATCAGCGCGCGCTGCGCTTCGATCTGTGCCATCATGCGGGCCGGATCTTCGCCCAGATAATAGACGCCCGAAGCTTCGCCGCGGCCGATGTACTCGCCGTCAGTCAAGGTCACCACGACGACGTCCTGATGGTCGAAAACATAGCCCGAAATACGAAAGGGAGCCGCGAAGGGAAAAGTCTCGACGGCAATGTCGAGGGAAATGCCGGACATCAATATGGTCCTTCAAAATTGGTCAGGTTGAATGGGCCAGTTGCCTGCGAGCGGCGTGCGGGCAAACGCATCGGTACGGAGCCCCCCGTACGGAAAAAGTGGTCATCCACGGGGAGAACCCAATATCGACGCGACCGCACTCTCCATCGACGTCCGCATCGGGTCGAAGGCGGGTACGCCAAGCGCTTCGCTGGCGCGGTCGAGCGCCTGCGCACATGCCGCGTCGTCCAGCCGCAACGTATTCAGGCTTACTGCACCCAGCCGCGCCGAGGGATTGGTCACGCGCGCGGCGTCGAGACACGCACCGGCGACTTCGCCGATCGAACGCGTAGGAAAATCGGGGAAGGAGTGGAAATGGTCGCGGCCGGGCTCGTGGCACAGGACCAGGACATCTGGTTGCGAGCCGTGGATCAGGCCGAGAGTGACCCCGGCAAAGGCGGGATGATAGATCGCCCCCTGCCCCTCGATCACGTCCCAATGATTTTCCGGCGCATCGGGCGAAAGCATTTCAGCAGCGCCCGCGATGAAGTCGGAAACGACTGCATCCATCGGAATGCCCGAACCCGCGATGATAATGCCCGTTTGCCCCGTTGGCCGGAAATCGACGTCAGCACCGGCGCTTCGCAGCGCCGCCGTCAGCGCGAGCGCCGTGTATTTTTTGCCGAGCGCGCAATCGGTACCAACGGTGAGCAAGCGCCTGCCCGTCCGCTTTCGGCCCGTGGCGACGGGAATATCCCGCAGCGGCACGCGAACATCGACAAGGCGCGCGCCCGATGTTCGCGCGGTTTCGGCAAGGTGCGGAACCTCGGCGAGCAATGTGTGCATGCCGCTCACAATGTCGAGCCCTGCCTGCGCGGCGGCAAGCAACGCCGAATGCCAAGTTGCAGGAATCTGGCCGCCGATCGGTGCGACGCCGATCACGAGCGACCCAGCCCCCTGCATCGCAGCCGCTTCGGGCGCAAGATCGGGCAGACCCAGATCAACTGCATTCTCGCTGAGGCGAAACTGACCGATACAGGCGTCGCGCGACCAGTCGCGAATACCGAAGGCGGTTTTGGCTTGGAGATTTTTGGTAATGTCCCCGACGAACAGGAGATAGGGTTTGCGCAGCTCGATCATATCGCCCTCAACAAGAAAGTTTGGAATTGAGCGTCCACGAAGCCCGGCTTGGCACACGCTCTTGCCGCACCGCAGCTAGAATAAACCGCACAGGAATTGCGGCTGAATTGGACGGTCACAACAGCAGCTTCCTCTTGTCGCCCGCCTTTCGTGCGATACTGAAAGGTCCACCGAGGCAGGCTGGCGGTGGAGCGCGACGACGCGTCATATTTTTTTGGCGACGAGCGCTGTTATCGAAACATCGTAGAGCGCCCGTACCGTCCGCGAGACCGGAAATACGATGGTGTCGAGCCCGATCGAGAGCAGCGGCTCCATAACTTCGCGGCAATGATCGGCATCGGTCGCATAGACGCGCATCACAAAATCGACCGAGCCGAATACGGCGTCGCACTCGATTATCTGGGCAATCCCCGCGACAAGCTCCTCGAACTGCCGTGCGCGTTCGGGCGTCCATTGCTGGATGCTCACGACGACGGTGAATTGGGAGAGATTGCCGATCCGCTCGAGGTCGATATCCGCGTGATAGCCTTTGATGAACCCAGCCGCCTCCAGCTTCGCGATGCGCGTGGAGCAGGGCGTCACCGACAGGCCGACGACGTCCGATAACTCAGCCTTTGTCATCCGCCCGTTGCGTTCGAGCGCTGCCATGATCTTGAGGTCGAGCCTGTCGACCGCGCGCGTCCGTGACATGATCGTGTCAGGTGAACCGGTCATGCGCGGGCCGCACGGCGCTAGCCGCCAAAGCTTGCCGCATAAACGCGCATCCAATTCTCGCCCATCACCTTGTCGATCTCGTCCTTGCGCCAGCCACGGCGTACCATCTCGGCGCGAACGGCAGGAAGCTTCGAAATATCTTCAAAGCCGTTCGCATATTGGATCGGATCCTGAACATAGGTCATTTCGGCCGGAAAGGCGAAGGACTCGTCGGGGTAGATCGATGAGGTCGAACCGACCGTAAAGTCGCCGCCGATGCCGATATGATCGACGCCGACAAGCCTTTTCAGATAGTCGAGTTCGTCGACATAGCGCTGGACATTGGCGCGCTTCAGCGGTTGCTGGCGCTTCCCGACATCCTTGCCGCTCCAGCTCATGAACGGGTCGATCGCGCTGACGCCGAACAGGCCGCCAGTCTTGGCGATCCCCTCGATGACCCGGTCGGAGGTGTTGCGCGGATTGGGGTTGAGCGCCGCGACGTTTGAATGGGTACAGACAATCGGGCGCTCAGCCATCGCGATCACGTCGAGGCTCGATTGTTCGCCCATATGCCCGCCAACATCGACCAAAATGCCAAGGTTCTGCATCTCGCCAACGACCGCGCGGCCAGCCTTCGTCAAACCAACCTTCGGGTCAAGGCAGCCGCCGGCAAAGGCATTGGTGAGGTTATAGACAAGGCCGACCACCCGCAGTCCGGTTTCGTAGAACAGCCGCATCGTGGTCCTGGGCGGTTTCGACCACCAATCGCTTTCGCCCTTCATCGCGAACAGGTCGGCTTCCTGCCAGCCGATGGTGAGCGAAATCTTGCCTTCCTGCTTCAGGCGCCGAATATCGGCGGCGCTTTTCGCAATGCCCACATCGTTCGAATGATCATCGACGAACTCGAGCAGCGCCGACATCTGAAGCAGTGTCGGCAACATGCTGACGCTCCAGCTGTCGACCCCGCCCTTGCGCAGCAGCGCCAGATATTCGGCGGTCGGTGCCGACGGGCTGCACCCGTCCACAACGACCGGCGTGGTGACGGGAGGTGTCGTAGCGGGCGGCGCGCCCGTTGCGGCAGACGATGTCGCCCCCGGGCCCGCTGCAGCCGCAAATACGCTGCCGCCAGCAAGTTTCATCAGGCCGCGACGGTTCATGTCAGTCGTCATCAATCAATCTCCACCAAGCCCAAGACTATTTCAGCGTCTGCGCGAACGGTACAGGCGGCTCCTGCCCTTTCAAATGACGCAGAAAATATCCCGCCAGCCGCTGCGCGACATAAGGATGATAGCCGACATCGTGCGCGGCGTTGGGAACCAGCACCAGATCGAATTCCTTGCCCGCCTTGATCAGCGCGTCCGAAAGCGCGACGGTCTGGTTGAACGGCACATTCTGATCGATGTCGCCCGCTACGAGCATCAGCTTGCCCTTCAGACGGTCCGCGAGATGCAGATTGTCGACCCGCGCATAAGCGTCGCCATCGGCGCCCTTCTCTCCCGGCACACCGAAGAAGCGTTCCACCGAAATCGATGAAATCATCGTGCGATAATCGTGCGGCCCGGCAATCGAGACCGCGGCCTTGTAGAATTCCGGGAAGAGAAACATCGCCCGCGCCGACGCATAACCGCCAAACGAAATGCCGGTAATCCCCACCCGATCAAGATCCATATAGGGACGGCTGCTTGCGGCGGCGCGGATCCCTGCGACATGATCGCCAAGCGCGATCGAGTCCTCGTCCTGCATCGGTGCCATGTGGAAATCGCGCGACCGCCGGGGCGTCCCGCGCCCGTCCTGAACGACGATGACAAAACCCAGTTCGGCCAGCGCCTGCATATAGGCCGCCCGCGCGCCCAGCGCGTCGGTAAACCCTTGCGGCGCGAACGACACCTGCGGCCCGGCATAGATTTGCTCGATCACCGGATAGCGCTTGGCCGCGACGAAATTCGTCGGTTTTATGAGGACGCCGTAGATGTCGTGCTTGCCGTCCGCGCTTTTCGCCACGATCCGTTCGGGCGGTGTCCAGCCGGTCGCCAGCAATGCGCTCACATCGGCATCAACGATCTTGGCGATCAACGTCCCGTCGGCTCCACGAACAACCGTTGTTGGCGGTCTCGCAATCGTCGAATGCGTATCGACGAAATAGCGGCCGCTGGGCGAGAACCGTTCGACCGGTGTATCCCAATGCCCGTTAAGACCGCGCGCCGGGAAGTTCGTATAGGAATGATCGGCGTCTTCGGGCGTCAGTAGCGTCGGATTGCCGCCGTCGAGGGCGACGCGGTAGAGATGCCGGTAATAGGGATTGCGCCCCGCCTCTTTCCCGCCTGCCGTGAAATAGACGAATCCCGCCGCTTCATCGACGCGGACGATGTCGAACACCGCCCACTCGCCTGTCGTCACGGCATTCTTCAACGCCCCTGTTGGGGCGTCGTAACGATATAGATGGCCCCAGCCGCTGCGCTGCGACCACCACAGGATTTCGTCGCGCGCCGCCAGCAGGCGCACGTTGGGGACGTGATAGTCGAAGGGGTTGAGATTGAGAAACTGATCGGCGCGCTCTTCGAGCACCGTGCGGCTGGTCCCGTTGTCCAAATCGATCGCGACAAGCCCGAGCGCGCGCGAATCGCGGGTCGAGGTCGCAAGGTACAGCTCGCTATCCGCAATGTCCCAGCCGGGTTCGCCGACGATCGCCCAATAGGGCGCATAATCGTTGAAACCGAGCGCACCGCCATCAACCGGCACAACACCGCCGTCCTCCAGGTCGATCAGCACCAGAGCATAAGGGATTTCCGGCGCGTCGGCGGGGGTCGGCATCGCGATCTGGTGCGCGATCGGGCGCGGTGAGTCGGGTGCGAGATATTCGACCACATATGGCGCAGTCTTCACGCCGCGACGGTCGGTACGGATGGCCAGCACATACCGCCCGTCAGGCGACCAGGTCGCACCGGCATAGGTCGGCTTGGCCTGACCGCGCCGTTCCTCGACATAGGTCGTCTTGAATGCGGTATATTGATAGGGGAATTGTGCGGTGCCATCGGTGGTTAGCGGACGCTCGGCCCCTGTCGCCATATCGCGAAGCCACAAATTGCTGTCGCGCGTGAGCAGGGCGCTCTTTCCGTCCGGCGAAACGACAATGGCGGGATCGGAGGCAGGATCGGATCGCCCCTTACAGCTCGTGCCTGCACGGTTGCATTCGAACAATCTGCCCCCGCTGGTGAAGGAAACGCCCCGCATGTCCTGCGAATAGGTGATCGACGCGAACGGCAGCTGCTTGGGTGAGACCTCTTGGTCCAATTCCCGCGAAAGCGTCGCCGCCATCGCCTGATGATCGAACGACGGCTCGGCATCGCCCGTCGCCGCGTCCACGGTCACAAAGCGGAAACCGCCATCGAATTCGTGCCTATACCAGAAACGATCGCCGCCCGCGATCCAGTTGGGAACCGGGGCGGCGTTGCGCACGAGTTTGCGCACGTTGGCCGGATAGAAGAGTGAGGCTCGTTCGACGTCGGCGCGCGTCAGCGCTGCATCCTGTTCGGTTGCGCCGACCGGCACCACGGTCGCCCATGTTGTACCCAGAACCAACAATATTGTGACCAATGCTCGCCGAATATAGGTCTCGATCATCGAAATTCCTGGGCTTGGAGGTGGTGGCGGCGATCCGTTTGAAGAACGAACCGCCGCCACTTGGGACATCATTAATAACGAACCGTCAATGTGAGGCCGGTTGTCCGCGGGCGGTTGATGAACGCCGAGGAGAGCGGTCCGTCGAGCACACCGTTGACCAACCGTGCCGAACTGGTCGGAATGGTCGTTGCCTGCAATTCCAGATCGTTCAGGACATTGGTCATGTAGGCGGTAAGCGACCACCACTCCCGTTCCAACCCAACGCGCAGATTGAGCATTTCCATGCTGCCCAATTTGCCGGTCGCGAAGTTCTGCGGAAAGGTTTCGCGCTCACCGATATACTGAAACGCAATCTGCCCGGTGAGTTCGAGGTCGTCGCTGTCCAGCGGGTAGCGAAGGTCCGCACCGGTGGAGAAGGACAGGCTCGGGACGTTGGGCGGACGGTTGCCCTTGGCGAGATCCTGATAGTCGGCAGGCGCGCCAGCAACGGCAAACACCGACATCCCCTTGGTATATTCGGCCTCGGTCAGATTCCCGCTGAAGAACAGCGACACATTGCTGCTGGCCTTGTAAACGCTTTCGACTTCCAACCCATAGATGCGCAGCTGCGGCCCATTGGCGGTCAGTGCGCCGGGATTGCTGATCCCGATCTGCGGATTGTCGAAATCCGAATAGAAGCCCGCAATATTGAATGTCAGGTCGCCGTCCATCCAGCGCGACTTGACCCCGATTTCACCCGTGACGATGTCATCCGACCCATAGGTTAGCGCGTCCTCAAACTCGGGCGAGCCGACAGGGCCGAAGCCGAGCGCCGAGAACGGGCTGTTCAGCCCGCCGTTGCGCACGCCGCGCGCCAGCGTGCCGTACAGCATCACGTCGCGAGTGATGTCATATTCGAACGCCACGCGCGGCAGAAAAGTGTTGAGCTTGAAATCGAAACTCGTCCCCGGACCGCCCGGGGCGGTCAGCGCCTCGACGTCGTTCGGCACCGGGAAATAGATCGGCGCAAAAATGTCGCTGGGGTCGGTGAAGATCGGTGAGAAGATGCCGATGACAAAGGATTCGACCAGCGTCGATTTCACCTTTTCGTTGACGTAGCGGGCGCCGGCAAAAAGCCGCAGCCGGTCCGAAACATCGTAGCTCAGCTCCACGAAACCAGAGAACTGGCGCGTATCGACGCGCGTCGTGCTGCGCTCGATCTCGGTCGATCCCGTATCGGTGATATTGGCATAGCCATCACCGGTGACCAGCGCGGTCGAGGTCGCCTTCGTGTCCTGGAAAAACGCCCCCGCGACAACATTCAGCGGCGAATCATAGTCCGATACAAAGCGGAACTCCTGCGACACGCTTCGCTCGTTACCACGGGTTTGCGCGATTGCGGTCAGGTCCGACGACAAAAGGTTGCTTGCGGTGTTGAACGGCGGGAATGCGTTAAAGAAGCCCTCGAACCCGTAGGTGTAGGCCGAGCTGAACGTCTCCGCTTCGCGCCGACGCTTATAAAGGCCGGTGATTGACTCGATCGTGATCGGCCCCGAATTGTACGAAATCTTGCCGCTGTAGAGTTCGAAGTCATCCTGGTTCAGACCGTCGATCAGGCTCAACGAAGGCGCGATGAGGTCTTCGGTGCCGACGCTGGCGCCGATTGTTGTCGGTTCGATAAAATTTAGCTCGCCGATATCGTCGCGTCCCACATGCGCCGCGAGACGCAGGGTCAGATTTTCCGTCGGGCGCGCCACGATGATCGCGCGGCCACCGAACGATTCAAAATCGTTCATATTGTTTTTGTTGAGGCCGAGGTTGTCGATGTAGCCATCGTCCTTGCGATAGAACCCAACGATCCGAATGCCCAGTTTTTCAGGTACAAGGATCAGGCTCGTGGCATTTTCAACGCGATAATTGACGCCGCCGTTGTTGGTCGAGCTGACGCCGCCACTCGACGTTCCGTCAAAGGTTTTGCCGCTGTCGAGATCGGGGTCGGCGGAGAAATAGCGGATCACGCCGCCCATCGCGCCTTCGCCGAAATAGGTGGGCTGCGGGCCGCGCAGGACTTCCACTCGGTCGAAGTCGAAAAAGTTGAAGTCGCGCTGCGACGCCGATGACGACGCCACCGAAATATCATCGACAAGGATCGAGACGAGCGGCTGCAGCGCGTTTCCCGAAACCTGCGTGCTATTGGTCACGCCACGAATGTTAATTTCATTCGTGTTGGGGCCGCGATCGAGCAATTCGACGCCCGCCACGCGGTTCGCCAGATCTTCGAAATCGACAATGCCCGAGCGCTGAAGCTCGGCGCCATCGAGCGCGGCAATGCTGCCGCCGATATCCTGGATCGACTCCTCGCGAAAGCGCGCCGTGACGACGATTTCATCCGCATTGCTCGCCTCGACGCCCGGTTCTTGTGCCGAAGCGCCTGCGCTGAACATGAGCGTCGACGCGCTCGCAACCAATGTTGCCGTTATCCCCCTCAGTGACACATAACCCTCCTCTAACTGGACTGGATCAAATATTATTCTTTTGTAACAATGCGATGGTTCCAAATGCAGCGGCTAGCGCTGTGCGGAACAAGGCGATGCGAATGACGACGACCGGGGCGCGAATACCTGCAAGACAATCGGCAAAGCATGCCCCGAAAACTTCCTCCTGAACCCGTGCGTATCCGAGCGAATTGTCGAGGAGATCAAAGTGCGGGCGGACAGCCCGCCTCTTTCGAATCCCCTCAAACCCGAACCCATACCGTTGTACAATACATCGATGTATTGTCAATAAACTGTCACGGTCTTTTTCGCATTTTTGGTGGTTTTTCGCGCGCGTTTCCATCGGACGCTGCCCGCATCCGCGGCCAAAGACCGCGCCGGATTGCGCGCAGCGAATCCGGACGGCGAAAGGGCAGACAAGAAAATCAGGCCGACTGATGAGCGAGAAGCTGTCGGCTCAAAGCCGGTGCAACAAACAGCATGATAACAAAAGCGGCAAAGGCGAACGCCGCGTGCAGCGCGAAGAAGCCGACATGACTGATCGACTCCCACAATGTGGCAAAGCTGCCAACCAGAAGATTGCCCAGAAACACGGACAGGAAGACCGCACCCATCATCGTCGAATTGACCTGCGTCGGGGCGGCGCGCGAGAATAGGGCGAGCAGCGTCGGCCAATAGAAGGTGAAGCCCAACGCATTAAAGGCGTAGAGCAGGACCGGCCAGATCGCTCCCACAACCTCGCCGCGGTCGGCCCAGCCGGCGGGCAGGATCATCATCAAATTTGCTCCGGCAATGATCAGGTAGCCAATCGTGATTTTGGTCATTTCACCCGTTGCGCCGCCACTCCGTGCCTGCCAGCGCCACAGCGCGATCAAGGTCGGCACCGCGAGAATGCAGAACAGGCCGTCGAGCGCGTTGAATGACGCCGTGGGAACCGTCCACCCAAACAGCTGGCGATCGACCGAAGCGTCGATAAACAACAAGCCAGCGTTCATTTCCTGGAAATAGGCGGCGCAAGGCAGGATGCTGATCGCGGCGAGGAACAACAGCGCCGCGATATTCCGCCAATCGCTGGCGGACAGCGCTCGCGCTTCAGATGAACCGCGCTGCCGCTTGCGATCGGGCGGCAGATGTTTCCAGCCGCCGAGATAGGTAGCCAGCGCGATGAGCATCAGCGCGCCCGCCGTTCCGAAGCCAACATGCCAGCCGTGAACCTGCGCTAGAATGCCGCACAGCAGCGGGCCAAGCAGCGCACCCACATTGATCGCAGCGGAGAAGATCGCAAAGGCGCGCGTCCGCCGTTCGCCGTCCTCGGGCCGATAGAGCTGGCCGACCTGCACGGAGATATTGCCCTTCAGGCACCCCGTTCCCGCGATGAGCAGCGACAGCGCGATCAGAAAGCTCGCTTCATACGCCATCAGAACATGGCCGGCCGTCATCAGCAATGCGCCGAGCACCACCGTGCGGCGCTGTCCGAGCAGACGGTCCGCCAGCAACCCTCCGAAAATCGGCGTGAAATAGACCAGCCCGGTATAGAGACTGAACATCTGGCTGGCGAAAGCCTGGTTCGATAGCGGTCCGGTCAGTGTCTCAATCGCCGATCGGACGCCAGCAAAACCAAGGACACTGTCCGCCACGCCCGGGGCCAACAAATGCTGGATCATATAGAGCAGCAGCAGTGCCGACATGCCGTAGAAGGAAAAGCGCTCCCAAGCCTCGGTGAAAGCCAGATAGGCCAGTCCCTTGGGATGACCCCAAAAGCCTTGGTCGACGGGGTCGCCCGCCGCGAGCGGGAGAACTGACGCGACGGCCACCCTTTTAGACATCCATCCGAACGGGCGGCGCCTGTTCAGCGAAGCGGTCGGTCGCCCGGATCAGCTGATCGAGAATGCCGGGTTCCGAATAGGCGTGACCGGCGCCGTCGATGAGATGAAAGTCGGCCTCGGGCCAGGCCTTGTGCAGCGCAAAAGCGTATTTGGCCGGACATGGCAGGTCGTAGCGTCCGTGGACGATCACGCCCGGAATTCCGCGCAGCTGATGCGCGTCGCGCAACAATTGCCCGTCTTCCAGCCAAGCTTCATGCGTGAAAAAGTGATTCTCCAGCCGCGCAAACGCCAGCGCATAGCGGTCATCACGCCACAGCTCCGCGAGCGCGGCATCGGGGAGTAATGTCGATGTCTCGCACTCCCATCGCGTCCAGGCCTTCGCCGCTTCGACCTGCACAATCGGGTCGGTGCCGGTCAGCCGACGACGATAGGCTGCGACAATATCGCCGCGCTCCGCTTCCGGAATCGGAGCCTGAAGCATCGCCCATTTGTCCGGAAAAACCTCTGAAACGCCGAGCCGGTAGAACCAGTCGATCTCCGCTCGCGTCACGGTGAAAATGCCGCGCAGGATCAGTTCGCTGACGCGCTGCGGATACATTTCGGCATAGGCGAGGCCGAGCGTCGATCCCCACGATCCGCCAAATACCAGCCATTTTTCGACGCCGAAGAGTTGGCGTAATCGCTCGATGTCGGCGACGAGATGCCAGGTCGTATTGGCGTCGATGCTGGCGTGTGGGGTCGACTGGCCGCAACCACGCTGATCGAACAGCAGGACGTCATAGCGGCGCGGGTCGAACAGACGGCGATGCGATGGCGCGATACCGCCGCCCGGGCCGCCATGCAGGAACACCGCTGGCTTGCCGCCGGGGGTGCCCACGCGCTCATAATAGACATGGTGACCATCGCCGACGTCGAGCAGGCCGGTCTCATAAGGCTCGACCGGCGGGTATAAAGTGCGCAACTCGGTCATATCCACCAGCCCTCAACACGAAACTCGGAACCAATATGCGAGCAGGCCACGGTCGGCGCCTCCCCGCTGTCCTATCTGAATCTTACAATACAGATGTGTATTTTGTATCGATGTTATGTTTGGGACTGTCAAGGCCAAGATGTTGATGCGCAGCGCCGATCGGCCCCCACGCACGCATCGCCGGTGATTGGGAACGATAGATCGCCTCGGACGAAGAAATCCAGCGAATGGAAAGGGCCGGTGCCGAACTTCGACTCAATCGCGCCCGGTCAGAACCCTTACATAGCTGCGGACGAGCGCCTGCCGCTGCTCGTGCGATTCCTGGAGCCCGGTCGCATAATATCCGACTTGGTGGAAATAGACGATGCGGGCCCGGATCATCGAATCATCTTCGTCATACCCACCTTCGACAAACACCTTACGAATGGCCTCGATGCGGATCGCGTCGACCTCCTGCACTACGGCTTCGACGTCCGCGGCCAAATTGGCCCATGCGCGCACCGCCCGGTCATAGGCCGGACTGAAGCCCTGCTCTGAAATATAAAGATTGGCCAGTCGCGACAGCCGTTCGTTCACGGTCCCCGGCGTAGCGAGCACGTCGAGCATGGGCTGCGTGTTGGACGAGCGCCAGTCTTCGAGCAGCTTGTCGAGAAGTTCGGTGTGGTTCTTGAACCGCCAGTAGAATCCACCCCGCGTGACCCCGGCGATTTTGGCGAGCCGGTCGATCTTGACACCGACGATACCCTCATCGATGAGCGTCTGCCGCGCCGTATCGACCCATTCCTGCGTCGAGGGCGTATGCTCGGGCGGCGGCGTTCGACGCCAGGTGCGCCCTGTCTTCCCCGTCCCCGCGCCGGTTTTTGCCGGTGTCGATTTTTTCTCGGTCATAGTGCCTCATTGCCGGATAAATATGGGTGCGGTCAATCATTTGCCCGCCTACCGAAATTGCCGTCGATGGCTTGTTGCGAGGGGCTGGACATGTCAATACATAGATGTATTCCTAGCGCAGCCAGCGCAAGGCACGGCTACGCCAGCGCGCGGTCTGAAGGGAAAAGATGATGGCACGCAGGTCGGATAGCCTTGCATTGATCGCAGCAGTCGTGATCGGCAATGGCATCGCGCACATCGGCACTTCGACGATGCCGTTCCAGGTCGGCGCGCTTATGGACATGGGCCTGAATGGGCGTGAAGCCGGGCTTTTCGGATTCTTCCAGATCGGCGCCCTCGCCCTGTCGATGATCCTGCTCGCCCCGTTCATTCATCGCGCCCGGTCAGTGACCGTTGCGATGGCAGGCGCGGTTTTGACGATCGGCGCGCATGTGCTGATGTACATGGTACCGGGATCCTTCACGCTGCTGCTGCTGTTCGCTGCGCTGGCCGGAACCGGCTATGGCCTGGTCTTCGCAGCGACGATTACCGGCGGTTCGACCGCGGCCAATCCCGACCGCGTCTATGCCATCGGCAATGGCGGCGCGGTCGCCTATGTCGTTGCCCTGATGTTCATCATGCCGATGGCAAGCATTTATCTCGGTACAATGGGCGCCTTTCTTGCCGTTGCGATCGCGATCCTTGTCACCATGCCGGTGATGCTCGCATTCAAGGCGCGCGCCAGCCTGCCCACGATGGATGCTGGAAGCCTGCTTCGTCAGCCGGCGGTCCTGGCGCTCATGCTGATGTGGGCAGGATATTCGCTGGGGACAGGCGCGCTGTGGAGTTTTGCCGAACGGATCGCCAAGGGGTTGGCGATTGCGCCCGAAACGACCGCGACGATCCTGTCGCTGAGCGCGCTTTGCGGCATATTGGGAACTGGCGTTGCAGCATGGTTTGGCGGCCGGTCGCCGCGCATCCTGTCGATGGTGATCGGGCTGGTTGGCACCGGCATATCCTGCCTGATGCTCGGCTTTGCGACGGGGACGGTGATGTTCGCGCTCGGCGTCCTTACCTACTGGATCTTTTACATGTACCAATATTCGGTGTTTCTGGGAGTCGCCGCGTCGATCGATCCCTCGGGCCGCACCGGGACATTGGGCGGGGGCTGCGAGCGTTTTGCGTTCGCGATCGGTGCCCCGATCGGCGGCATCGTCACGGACCTTGGTTCCTATTCGATGCTTGGTATTCTCGGCTTTCTCAGCTGCGTTCTCACCATTCCTTTATGCATGCCGCTTGTCGCGCGGCGCCTGGCCGTCACGCCCCCTGCCCCCGCCTGATCGCAAATTCTGCGATCAGGCCATTGCATAAATACAGTAATGTATTTATGCTCTCCGCAAAGGTTGTAACAAACGGGGGAGCAGCACCGGTGACACGATATTCAGCGTGGTCGCTCGTGCGCGCCGGTTTTGCAGGTCAGCGAACATGGGATCCCGCTTGGCGGGACGCAGCACCCCGCAAACGCTATCAAGCGATCATCATCGGCGGCGGCGGACACGGGCTGGCGACAGCCTATTATCTCGCCAGAACACATGGCATCCGCGACATTGCGGTGCTGGAGCGTGGGTGGATCGGCGGCGGCAATACGGGCCGGAACACGACCGTCATCCGCTCAAACTATTTCTATCCCGAAAGCTCACGCTTCTATGATTTTTCGCTGACGCTCTACGAAGGGCTGTCGCGCGAGCTCAATTACAACATCATGTTTTCGCAGCGCGGGATGTGGAGCTTTGCGCATGATCGGCATGGTGTCGAAATGCTGCGCCGTTCGGTAAACGCCATGCGTCTCAACGGCGTCGATGCCGAATATCATGAGGCCGATGAGGTGCAGCGGCGCATTCCGGGCCTCAACCCATTACCGCGTTTTCCGATCTTTGCCGGCCTGCTCCAGCCGCGCGGCGGCACGGCGCGCCACGATGCCGTCGCCTGGGGTTATGCGCGCGCCGCGGACCGCCTGGGCGTCGACATTATCCAGAATTGCGATGTCACCGGGTTCGACATTCGCGACGGCCATATCGTCGGCGTGCAAACGACGCATGGCGACATGGCGTCCGAATGCGTCGGCATGGCGGTCGCCGGACACAGCAGCGTGATGGCCGAACGGGCGGGCTTTCGCCTGCCTATCATATCTTATGCACTACAGGCGTTTGTGTCCGAACCGCTCAAACCGGTGCTCGACACCGTCGTCCTTGCGCCGTCCACCGGCACCTACCTCAGCCAGTCGGACAAGGGCGAACTGGTGATCGGTAGCGGGCTCGACCTGTTCCCCTCCTACGCGCAACGCGGCAGCCTGCCTGTGCTTGAACATACCGCCGCGGGTCTGATCGACCTGTTCCCGCAATTCTCACGCGTTCGCCTGTTGCGGCAGTGGGCGGGCATCGTTGATGTAGTGGCGGATTCGACGCCGATCCTTGGCGAAAGCCCGGTGAAAGGCCTCTATCTCAATTGCGGCTGGGGAACCGGCGGCTTCAAGGCGATACCCGGCGGCGGCTTTTGCCTCGCCCACCACATGGCGACGGGCGAGGCGCATCCGCTTGCCGCCGCTTTCTCGCTCGATCGTTTCCGGACCGGCGCGCTGATCGACGAAGCCGCTGCATCCGGCATCGCCCATTGAGGTTTTCATGCTGCTGATCGAATGTCCCTGGTGCGGCCCGCGCGCCGAAAGCGAATATCGCTGCGGCGGCGAGAGCCCGATCGTCCGCCCTGCTGATCCTGCCGCCACTGACGACGCTGCGTGGGCGGACTATCTCTTCTACCGCGACAATGCGAAAGGGCTCAGCTTCGAGCGTTGGCATCATCGTTTCGGCTGCGGCCTGTGGTTCAACATCGCGCGCGACACGGCGTCGCATCGTATCCTCGCCATCTTCGGGATCACCGATCCGCGCCCCGTGCCGGAGCCGGGCGCATGAGCGGCTATCGGCTGAAACGCGGCGGCGATATTGACCGCAGCTGCCCGATCAATTTTCGGTGGGAGGGCCGCTGCTACACCGGCTTCGCCGGCGACACGCTCGCGTCTGCATTGCTGGCGTCCGGCGTCCGCATGATTGGGCGCAGCTTCAAATATCACCGCCCGCGCGGCCTGATCGCTGCCGGCCTCGACGAACCCAATTTTATCGTTCAACTCGAACGCGGCGCAAGTACCACGCCAAATCTCAAGGCGCCTTATGTTGAGCTTTACGATGGTCTAGATGCAGCCCCCGTCAACGCATGGCCCAGCCTTCGCTTCGACCTGCTTGCGGTCAACAGCATCTTCAAACGCTTCATCCCGGCGGCATTTTATTACAAGACCTTCATGTGGCCGACCTGGCGGGTGTTCGAACCGCTGATTCGCAAGGCCGCCGGTCTGGGCGCGTCACCCAAGCTGACCGATCCCGATAGCTATGAACAGACCTCGGCGCATATCGATGTGCTGATCGTCGGCGGCGGCATCGCGGGGCTCGCGGCCGCTCAGCACGCAGCGATATCCGGGAAGTCGGTGATGCTGGTGACGGGTGGTCGGCATTGGGGCGGCCGCTTGGCCGGAACCAGCGATAGCGTAGAGGGCAAGCCCGCAGCCGTCTGGATCAAGGATATGCTGCGTACGCTATCCGCCATGCCCAATGTGGCGTTGATGACTCGCACGCTGGCGACTGGCCATTTCGATCACGGCCTCGTCTCCTTGTGCGAGCGCCTGACTGACCATATACCGACCCATGAACGCTCAGGTCCGCGGCAGCGGTTCTGGCGGGTCCGCGCCGACGCGCTGATTCTGGCAACGGGGGCCATCGAACGACCGCTGGTGTTCCGGGGCAACGACCGTCCGGGCGTCATGCTTGCAGGGGCGGCGCGGGCCTATCTGCATCGCCATGCCGTGGTTGCGGGGCGTGAGATCGTTGTCGCAACCACCAACGACAGCGCCTGGTATGCCGCATTCGATCTGGCCGAGGCGGGAGCAACGATTATAGCGATCGTCGATACCCGGCCGTCCCCGTCCCCGGCGCTGGTCGAACGCGCCGAAGGGCTCGGCATTATGGTCCACTCCAACATGGCACCCGCCGCGGCGATAGGTCGGCGGGCAGTGCGCGCTGTGCGGATCGGGCGCGTGTCCCCTACGGGACGCATCGACAGCCCTGCACAGGCCGTGCGGTGCGACCTGCTGCTGATGTCGGGTGGATGGAACCCCGCGGTGCATCTTCATTCGCAGGGCGCCGGACGGTTGACCTTTGATCACGATCTGAACAGCTTTGTTCCCGAAGACGGGAGTCCCGGCCACCGAAGCATCGGCGGTGCGGGAGGCGACTTTGCGCGTTACAGCACCCTCGCCGCGGCACGCGAACAGGCCGTGACGCGACGTCCTGGGCCGCCCCATGCTGCGCTGTGGTCGATATCGGAATCCGATGTCCCCGACGCCGAGGCGTGGGTCGATTTCCAGAACGATGTGACCGCAGGCGATATCGCGCTCGCCGCGCGTGAGAATTTCCGGTCGGTCGAACATCTGAAACGCTACACCACGCTTGGCATGGCTTCCGATCAAGGCAAAACATCGAATGTCAACGGCATCGGCATTCTCAGCACATTGCTGGCCAAACCGATGGAGGCGATCGGCACCACGAAGTTCCGTCCGCCCTACGACCCAATCCCGTTCGGGCTGTTGGCCGGTCACCGGATTGGCGACGGCCTTCGCCCCCGCCGTCAGCTCGCGCTCCATGATTGGCATGCCGGCAGAAATGCGTCGTATGAAGAATATGGCGGCTGGATGCGTCCCGCGGCCTATTTGCGGCCCGGCGAAAGTGAAGCCGATGCCGTCCGCCGCGAAGTGTTGGCCGTGCGAACCGCGGTCGGCATTTTCGAAGCCTCGCCGCTCGGCAAAATTGAAGTGAAAGGACCGGACGCCGCGGCCTTCCTCGATCTTATGTACGTGAACCGGATCAGCACGCTGAAACCCGGTCGCTGCCGCTATGCAATTATGCTCAGCGAGAATGGTACGGTGTTCGACGATGGTGTCGTGACACGGTTGACCGACGACCATTTCCTTGTCGGAACCACCAGCGGCCACGCCGCCACCATCACCGAGGCATTCCGAGAATGGCTGCAATGCGAATGGACGACGATGCGTGTGCTGGTGGAGGATGTCACGACCTCTTGGGCGGTCGCCAATGTCGTCGGTCCGAAGACGCGCAGCGTGCTCCACATGCTGGCGTCCGATATCGATTTTTCGGCCGACGCCTTTGCACATATGACCGCGCAGCGCGGCTATATCGGCGGCATCCCGGCCCGCGTCGCGCGCGTCAGTTTTACCGGCGAGCTTTCCTATGAGATCGCTGTACCGTGGCGGTGTGCCGGGGCGTTGTGGGAGGCGCTGATCGCGGCGGGGTCGTCGCACGGCATGGTCCCGTTCGGCGTCGAGGCGCTGATGACGATGCGGATCGAAAAGGGTTTCCTGCACATCGGGGCGGATACCGACGGCACCACGCTACCGCAGGACATCGGCTTTGGCGCGATCATGGCGAAGAAAACCCAGGATTTCGTCGGTCGCCGCTCGGCGCATCGTCCGGACGGCTTGCGCGGCGACCGGCGCAGCTTTGTCGGACTGGAGGCGACCGACAGCAATGCGGCTCCGCTCGCGATTGGAGCGCATATCCTCCCCGCCGGGACGACGCAGCCGCAGCCTAGCGAGGGCTGGGTCACGTCGAGCGCATGGTCGCCGACGCTGGGCGCGCCGCTGGCTCTCGCGATGATCGAGCGGGGTGAAAAGCGGATCGGGGAAAGTGTGCGTGTCTGGGATCTGGGCGCATGGCGCGAAGCGCGCATCACCCGCGCCTGCCGCTATGACCCGCAAGGAGCCCGGCTCGATGTCTGACGCCTCGCTGATGCCCGCATGGTGCCGCCACGACGCCGGTCTGGCCGTGGCGAAGGTCCAGGTCTATGGCCTCCCCGGCGCCGCGGCCCGTCTGGCCGAAGCAATCGGCGTCATCACCCCCAAGCCCAATCGCTATACCGAAGGCATCGGCATCGCACTGGCCGCGATCGCTCCCGACGAGTGGTTGCTGATCGGCCTCACGGACCAGGTCGCGGCGGCGCTCGAACGCACCGATGCGGCGCTTCGCGGGGAAACCATACTGACACTCGACATCACCCACGGACTGGTTGCGCTCCAGCTTGAAGGCGCGGCGGGTACCGCCTGCCTTGCTGCATTCACCGCCCTCGACCTCCGCCCCGCCAGCACCCCCGTCGGAGCAGCACTGCGCACGCGCTTTGGCGACATCGGGGTGCTCGTCGCCTGCACCGATCACGCGCCGACGTATCTGCTGCTCGCCGATCAAAGCTACACCCCCTACCTCCTGCACCTGATCAGCCAGAGCGCAAGCCTCGCCTGATCCCGAACCGACCGGACCCCCGCCATGACCAAACCGAAACCTGCGCGCTGCGTGCTCCGCTTCCGCTGCCCAGATCAGCCCGGTATACTTGCCAGCGTTTCATCCTTGCTCGCTGCAAACGGCTGGGACATTCGCGAAGCCGCCATTTACGGCGACCCCGACAGCACCATCTTTTTTGTGCGCACCGAATTGGCGAGTGAACACGCGGCGATTGCGGACCTGCCGCATCATCTTGCACCCGCCATCGAAACGCTGGGCCTCGATTGGGAGGTCCATGACATCACACAGCCGATGCCGGTCCTGATGGCGGTCTCGAAATTCAACCACTGCCTCGTTGACTTGCTCCACAAAGTCGAAATTGGCGCCCTGCCGATCCGCATCGTCGGGGTTGTTTCTAATCACGATCAGGAGCGCAAATATGTCGAATGGCACGGCATCCCGTATCATCACCTTCCCGTCGGTCGCACCGACAAGGCGGCACAAGAGCGCCGTTTCCTAGAAATCATCCACGAAAGCGGCGCCGCGCTGACCGTGCTGGCCCGCTATATGCAGATTCTGTCAGACGAGTTCGCCGCGAGCCTCGCTGGCCGCTGCATCAACATCCACCACAGCTTCCTGCCGAGCTTCAAGGGCGCGAAACCTTATCATCAGGCGAAGGCCCGCGGCGTCAAGCTGATCGGCGCCACAGCGCACTATGTCACCGCCGATCTTGATGAAGGTCCGATCATCGAACAGGACGTGCGCCGTGTCAGCCACGCGACAACCGCGAACGAAATGGTCGCCATCGGCCGCGAGGTCGAGGCATCGGTCCTGTCCCGCGCCGTCCGCTGGCACGCCGAACATCGGATCATCGGCAATGGAAATCAGACCGTCGTTCTCGTTTGACTTCTCGACAATAGGCGCACGGCAATCCGTGACGCATCTGGTACGCGCCGGATCGCGGGAGCGCCGCGCGTTGGAATGGCAGACCGCACGACTGAAATGAGCCGCAAAGCGGAAGCTGCATGGTAGAATGGTGGGGAGCGTTCAGGTCACTGACGGTGTTTATCGACGAACCTTAAACGGCTAAAGTCTCGATTGTGGGAATGCGACGCTCGAATGCAGCCGATTGTCTTCGAATTCGAGATTTTGTCAAAAATTTGGTATTTCTCTTTTAATTTCAAATTTTTATCTTCTTGACGGTCTGTCGTTCGATCATATCGTACGTAATATTTATTCTTTGTTTTTCAATTCGTTAAGGCGAACTGGATTATTGAGTGGGAATGATCGCCTGATTGGTCAGGGGGCTGCGACCTCACCAGGCCGCCAGTTCCAGATCAGGAGCAGCAGGCCGACGATGATGAACAAGGCGAAGCCCGACAGCATCCATGCGTTCACATACCATTGCTCGCCCCACTCAAACTCGCCGCCCATGATGCGCCCCCAGCCTCGGAAATGCTGGGTCGCAGCAACCGACAGGCCGAACACTGCGAACACTGCAGAAAGGTAACGCACCAGCCAGTGCGCCGGATTGGGTAGCATCAGCAACAGCCCGAGCAGACCGATGACGGTGCGCTGGCTGCGGCAATAGGGGCATTCATACACGAGGCCGGTCAGGTCGACGGCCCAGGTCAGAATGGCAATCGCGATGGCCACGATACCCACCATTCGGCGATGTCGCAGCAATAGCTCCGGCAAATTATCCAGCATCTTGAAATTCTCCCTCTTCCCTCCCGCTAGCTATAAGCCGCCACTGCCTGCGCGGCTAGGGGGCGGCAAAGTAGGGTGTTCCCGCACCATTGAATGACCGCATCGGTTGTGATGCCACGCCGTCCTTGATAGGCACAATGTCCATGGACAGGATCGAAACTCAGGCCTCGGGCGGCTGCCAATGCGGCGCGGTGCGCTATCATGTGACCGCGGTGCTCGACACCTCGCACATCTGCCATTGCCGGATGTGCCAGAAGGCGGCGGGGAATTTTTTCGCGGCGCTGGTCGGGGTTCCACGCGATGCCTTTCGCTGGACGCGCGGTACGCCCGGTATCTTCAAAAGCTCCGATCCGGTCGAGCGCGGTTTCTGCCCGACCTGCGGCACGCCGCTCACCTATGACTATCTGGCAAGCAAGCATCTGAATATCACCACGGGATCGCTCGATGATGCCGCCCAGTTCCCGCCAAAGATGCAGTTCGGGATCGAAGGGCAGATGCCGTGGTTCGATACATTGCCGTCGGTGCAACGCGAAGGGACGACCGAAGAAACTATGACCGGTCCCGCCGCGACGATTAAGGCGAGCAATCATCAACATCCCGACCATGACACCGAAAGCTGGCCACTATGACCCCCACCGCCACCATCCTGCTGCTCGGTTCGGGCGAGCTCGGCCGCGAATTTGTCATTTCGGCGAAGCGGCTCGGCTGCCGCGTCATCGCCTGCGACAGCTATGAAGGCGCCCCGGCGATGCAGGTTGCCGATGGCATCGAGGTCTTTTCGATGCTCGACGGCGAGGCGCTGCGCGCAACAATCGAAAGGCACCGGCCTGACCATATCGTCCCCGAGGTCGAGGCGATCCGCACCGAAGTGCTTGCCGAAGTCGAGGCCGCCGGGTTCCATGTCGTCCCCTCGGCACGCGCGGCGCAGTTGACGATGAACCGGGACGCGATCCGCGACCTGGCTGCCAGCGAACTCGGCCTCACCACCTCGACCTTCGAATATGCCGAAACGCGCGAAGCGCTGCATGCAGCCGCGGCGCGCATCGGTTTCCCGCTGGTCGTCAAACCGGTGATGTCCTCGTCGGGCAAAGGCCAGAGCACCGTGCCGGACACGGACGGCATCGACGCGGCGTGGGACTATGCCGCCGCCGGGATGCGCGGCGACCGCCTGCGCGTGATTGCCGAGGCGTTTATCGACTTCGATTATGAGATCACGCTGCTGACCGTGCGCCACAAGAATGGCGTGACTTTTTGCCCGCCGATCGGCCACCGGCAGGAACGCGGCGATTATCGCGAAAGCTGGCAGCCCGCCGCAATGTCGGACGTGGCGCTCGCGAGCGCGCAGGATATGGCGACAAAAGTCGTCGATGCGCTCGGCGGCCACGGTATTTTCGGGGTCGAGTTTTTCGTCAAGGGCGACGCGGTCATCTTTTCCGAACTCAGCCCGCGTCCGCACGACACCGGCATGGTGACGCTCATTTCGCAATCACTGTCCGAATTCGACCTTCACGCCCGCGCGATCCTCGGCCTGCCGATCCCCGCAATCGCGGTCTCTGACGCCAGCGCGAGCGCGGTGCTGCTCGCCGACCGCGACGCGGCGGACTTCGCGATCACGGGTCTGGCCGACGCGCTCGCGGCGCCCGACTCCGCCACCGCGATCGACGCCCGCATCTTCGGCAAGCCGGTCACCCGCCCCTACCGCCGCATGGGCGTCACGCTGGCGCGCGTCGTGGGCGGCACGACCGACGATGCCCGCACCGCTGCGGTTGCGGCGGCGGCCAAGCTGACCATCGACTATCGCGACTGACGCGTTGGACAAAGGCATGGCAGACAGCCCGACCCCGCTGCGGCGCTGGCTGACGATCATCGTCCTGCTGGCGCTCGTGGTCGGTGTGCCGCTGATCTTTCAGGAAGAATTTCTCCTGATCAGCGAGCGGGTGCTAGCAGCGGCCGATAAGCGCCCCTTTGCTGCTGCGGTGTTGATCGTCGCCGCGCTGACGCTCGACGCCTTCTTGCCCGTCCCGAACGGCGTGACCAACACGCTGGCGGGCGCCGCATTCGGCTTTGCGATCGGCACATTCGTCATCTGGCTTGGGCTGATGGGCGGAAGTAGCGCAGGCTATGCGCTCGGCCGCTGGGCCGCCCGGCCGCTGGCGGCGCGCCTGCTCGGCGCCGACGATCTCGAGCGCGCGCACTTGCTTGCCGAACGCGCGGGCCCCTTCGCGCTGATCGTTTCGCGCCCGGTGCCGATTCTTTGCGAACTGACTCCGATCGCCGCCGGCGTCGCCGGAATGGAATTTCGCAGCTTTCTGTGCGCGGTTGCGCTGGGCAATCTGGGCGTCGGGGTCGTTTATGCCGCGATCGGCGCCGCGGCGGTCGAGCGCACCTCCACCGAATTGCTGATGCTCGGAGCGATCGGCATGCCGCTTGCCGCATGGCTTGGCTGGCAGGCCATCGAACGGTGGAGAAGGTCATGATCATCAGGGTTTGGGGATTGCAGACGTCGCCGCGGTGCGCGCGCTCAATACCGTCTATGCCGCCGCCCTCGAAGATTCCGTCACCTATCGCCACGATTGTCCCGACAACGGCTGGCTGGCAGGGCAGCTCGGCAAGGAGTGGGTCATCCTGCTCGTCGCCGAACTGGATGCCCGCATTGTCGGCGGTCCCACCGCTTATGAGCTGCCCAAACTCGAGGCGGCGCGCAGCGAAATTTATCTCTATGATCTGGCGGTCGTTGAAACTTATCGGCGCCGCGGTATCGCTACCTCACTAATCAAAGAGGTTCAGCATATTGTCGCCGAAACCGGCGCGTAGGCGGTGTTCGTCCAGGCCCATTATGTCGATCCGCCTGCGGTCGCGCTGTACACCAAGCTTGGCGCGCGCGAAGAGGTGCTGCATTTCGACCTGCCGCCGCTGGCGCGAGACTAGGCCGCCCGCATCACCGCTGCTACACCGCCGCCATGTCGGACAAGAATCATCTCTATCTGGTCGATGGCTCCAGCTACATCTTCCGCGCCTATCACCGCCTGCCACCGCTGACGAACCCGCACGGAGTGCCCGTCGGTGCGGTCTATGGCTACACGACGATGCTGTGGAAGCTCGCCAAGGATCTGCACGATGCCGACGGGCCGACGCATCTGGCGGTCATCCTCGATCATAGCAGCAAGTCGTTCCGCAACGACATTTACGATCAGTATAAGGCAAACCGGCCCGAGCCGCCCGAAGATCTGCGCCCGCAATTCCCGCTGATCCGCGACGCGACGCGCGCCTTTTCGCTGCCGTGCATCGAGACCGAGGGGTTCGAGGCCGACGACCTGATCGCCAGCTATACCGAGGCCGCAGTCGCCGCGGGGTGGGATGTCACGATCGTGTCGTCGGACAAGGATCTGATGCAGCTGATCCGGGAGTCCGGGGACGGCCCGCACGTTGATATGCTCGACACGATGAAAAATGTCCGGATGGGCATCGACGCGGTAAACGAGAAGTTCGGGGTCACCCCCGACCTCGTCGGCGACGTGCTCGCGCTGATGGGCGACAGCGTCGACAATGTCCCCGGCGTGCGCGGGGTCGGGCCGAAAACCGCGACCAAGCTGATCGTCGAATATGGCGATCTGGAAAAGGCGCTCGCGGGTGCCGAGACGATGAAGGTGTCGAAGCTGCGCGACAATCTGATCGAACATGCCGACATGGCGAGATTGTCGCGGGTGCTGGTCGAACTGAAGCGCGACTGTCCGCTGCCCGATGCGCTCGACGACCTGAAACTCGGCGCGATCCCGCCGTTGCCGCTCAAGACCTTCCTTGACGAACATGGCTTTCGCTCGCTGTCGGCGAAGCTCGACCTTGGCGCGACGCCGGGTGGTCCGCCGACCTTGCCGCGTACCGGAGCCGCCGCCGCGCCTGCTTCCGGACCCTCTTCCCCGGCGCTGCCACCGATGCCCGCGATCAACCGGTCGCTCTATGAAACAGTGACGACGCTTGACGCCCTCGACCGTTGGATCGCCGACGCCAAGGCCGCGCATGTCGTCGCGGTCGATACCGAAACCGCCAGCCTCGACAGCGTCACTGGACGGCTGGTCGGCGTCAGTCTCGCGACCGCCCCGGGCAAAGCCTGTTACATCCCGCTCGGCCATGGCGGCACCGACATGTTTGCCGAAAAGCCCGAGCAGATTGCCCTGGACGCGGCGCTCGACCGGCTACGCGGCCTGTTCGCCGACGATGCGGTGCTCAAGGTGGGGCATAATCTGAAATATGACATCGGCGTGCTCGCGCAGCATGGCATTACCATCGCGCCCTATGACGACACGCTGGTGATGAGCTTTGCGCTCGACGCGGGCAAGCACCAACACGGTCTCGACGAGCTCGCCAAGCTCCACCTCGACCACACTTGCCTGACCTTCAAGGACATGTGCGGGACGGGTAAATCGCAGATCAGCTTTGCCGAGGTGCAACTCGACCGCGCGACTGAATATGCCGCTGAGGATGCCGATGTCGCGCTGCGGCTGTGGAAGCTGCTCAAGCTGCGCCTGCCGATCGAGGGCGGGACGCGCGTTTACGAGATGGTCGACCGCCCGCTCGCCGCCATCGTCGAAACGATGGAACGCGCGGGGATCATGGTCGACCGCGATTATCTCGCCAAGCTGTCGGGCGAATTCGCGACCGAAATGGTACGGACCGAGGGTGAAATCCACGCTCTCGCGGGCCAGCCGTTCGCGATCGGCAGTCCCAAGCAACTCGGCGAGATCCTGTTCGACAAACTCGGCCTCAAAGGCGGCCGCAAGGGCAAGTCGGGCGACTGGTCGACCGACCAGAACGAACTCGAACGGCTCGAACGCGACGGGGTGCCGATCGCGCGCAAGATTCTCGAATGGCGCCAGCTTGCAAAGCTGAAATCGACCTACACCGATGCGCTGCAACAACAGATTAACCCGATAACGGGCCGCGTCCACACCAGCTACAGCCTCGTCGGAGCGCAGACCGGGCGGTTGTCGTCGACCGATCCGAACCTCCAGAACATCCCGATCCGCACCGAGACCGGCCGCCAGATCCGCGACGCCTTCATCGCCGCGCCCGGCCATGTCCTGATCGCCGCCGACTATAGCCAGATCGAGCTGCGGCTCGCGGCGCATATGGCCGATGTTCCCGAACTCAAGGAAGCGTTTGCGCAGGGGCAAGACATCCACAGCGCGACCGCAATCGAGCTGTTTGGCGAAAGCAACCGCGACACGCGCGGCAAGGCGAAGACGGTCAACTTCTCGATCCTCTATGGCATTTCGCGCTGGGGCCTGGCGGGTCGGCTCGAGATCACGCCCGACGAGGCACAGGCGCTGATCGCACGTTATTTCGAGCGCTTCCCCGGCATTTCGGACTATATCACCGACACGCTCGAACGCGCGCGCGCAACGGGCTATACCGAAACGCTGTTCGGCCGCAAAACCTGGTTCCCGCGCATCAAGGCGGCCAACCAGAACGAACGCGCGGGCAGCGAACGCGCCGCGATCAACGCGCCGATCCAGGGGACCAGCGCCGACCTGATCAAACGCGCGATGGCGCGGATGCCCGCGGCGCTCGCCGATGCGGGCCTGTCCGACGTCAAGATGCTGCTGCAGGTCCATGACGAGCTGGTGTTCGAAGCCCCCACCGACAAGGCCGGAGTCGCTGGCGCGGTTATCCGCACCGTGATGATGGGCGCCGCCGAACCGGCGGTCACGCTGTCAGTCCCGCTCGAAGTTGAAATCGGCATCGGCAAAAGCTGGGGCGAAGCGCATTGATCGCGGCCCTGCTGTTCGTCGCGGCGCTCGCTGCCGACCCCATCGCGGCGCCCGCGCGGAACGCCATTGCGGCGGTAGCGCCGATCGCCGACAGCGACCTGCGTGAATATATCGCGATTGCGGGACGGAAGGTCGCCGGGCGCCCGGTGAACGGCCCGATCGCGAGCGCCGACAAGGTGCTCTTGATCGCGCGCGACGATAAGGGGTTTCCCGTGGTCGCTGTCAGCACCGGCTTTCCGGCACGCCAGTCTTTGCCCGCACCCCCGCCAAGCACCCTGGCGGTCGTCCGGCTGCGCCAGCGTTACGAAACCCCGGTTCCCGGCCCCAGCGCGAGCGATCTCGCTTTTGTCTCTGCCAACCGGCTGCCGCTGTTCGTCATCGGCGAATGGGCGCGCCCCGCCCCGATGTGGGAAGTGGCGTGGGTCGACGATGCGGTCCGCTTTCGTACGATCGGTGAGGTCGGTGAGATCGGTCCCTGGCAGGACTGATCATCTCCACCGATACCTTGCGTTCGACTGTACTGTGCATATAATACAGTAAGGAGAAGGAGCGCATGTCATGCCGAGTAGGACGCTGAGCAGTTTCATCGCCGTTGCCCTCATGTCGTTCGCTACCCTCGCTGGAGCGCAAACCACCGAGCCGCCGACGGTTGGCGAAAAGATCGAAATTCTCCCGATTGCCTTTTCATCCGACGGCCTTTCGGGTCCCGGCGGCGAGCGTCTTCGCGATGCGATGACGTCTGCCCAGTTCATCGCGCTGGGCGAAGATCATGGCTTGTCGGGATCGCCCGAATTGGCGCAGGCGCTCGCGCATGACGCCGCGGCAATCGCCGAAACGCAGGATGCCGGCCCCGTTTATCATGCAGTTGAAGTTGGACCGCACAGCGCCGAATGGATCGCCGCGCAAATCGAAACCGGCGGCGTCGAATCGCTCGTCGGCGCGTTCGCCGGGCGCCCATGGGCAATGCCGTTTCTCACCAACGTCGAAGACGCAGCCCTTGCTGCACCTTTTGCGCGGTCCGGCCGGCTATGGGGAATAGATCAGGAATTCATCGGCGCGCCGTCGATCCTGCTCGAATTGCTTGCGGCACGAACAAAAGACAAAGCGGTACGCGCGCGACTTGCCGCCTGGCTGGAACAGGACCGCGCGGCGCTGAGCGCAGGAAACTTCGGCGGCATCATGATGTCAACCGCCGGACCGACCGATTTCGCCGAACTGCGAAAGGGATTTCCCGATGATGCCCAAGCCGCGGCGATCATCGACGCTCTCGCCGAAAGCGCTCGCATCTATCGCTTTAACAACGACGGCCAATATCTTCAGAATAATGAAGAGCGACGGGTTCTGATGCAGAATTATTTTCTCTCCGCTTACCGCGCGGCCGCGGTACCGGCACCGCGTGTGCTGTTCAAAATGGGCGCCTATCACATAGGTCGCGGAACGACGCCGACCTCGATCTACGATATCGGGTCGCTGCTCCCGGGCCTTGCGGCCGCCAATGGCCGCACGTCGCTGCATATCGCCTATGTCCCGATGGGGGGCATGGTCCGAGCGGTGAAGCCATCGCCGGAGGGCTTCACCGGCGTCCAGCCCTATCGCGACGAAGCGATTGCCCCGATCCTCCACGCGGCCGGATTAGCGGATGCCGCGGTTCCAGCCCATGGTCATGTCCTGATCCCCCTCGCGCCGCTGCGCCACAGTTTGCAGGGCAAGAAACTGCGTGACCTGCCGGCCTTCTCGCGCTTCCTGCTGATTGGCTTCGATTATCTCGTTACGACGCGCCGTGCGGAGCCCGCGACGCATTTTGAGGCCGTCGGTAGACCGGCGCCCCGGTAAGTCGCAGCGTCGGCCCGCCCCTTTCGCCCACGCAAGTTTCGCTCTATGACGATCCGATGACATTCAGCTGGCGAGTATGTGACAGCCAGCAACGAAGGATTTCCATGAGCAAGTTTCAGCCCGTCGCGCAGGCGCCGGTCCGTATTCAGCAGAATATTCTCGCGCGCAGCGAACGCCGCCTGCTTAACTGGATCTGCCCGCGGCTGCCGCAATGGGTGACCCCCGACAAGCTGACCTTGCTCGGCTTTGTCGGCGCGGTCATAGTGGCGGCAGGTTATATGCTCAGTTGGATCGACAGCGAATGGTTGGGGCTGTGCCTTGCGGGTTATGTGATCAACTGGTTCGGCGATTCGCTCGACGGCAGCCTCGCGCGCTGGCGCCAGATCGAGCGCCCGAATTATGGCTATTTTGTCGACCATAGCGTCGATGCGCTTGCCACGCTGCTGATGGTCAGCGCGATCGGGATGAGCCCCTATATGCGCTTCGACGTCGCGTTGATGGCGGTGATCGGATATTTCCTGTTGTCGATCCACACCTTCATCGCCGCCAAGGTCGTCGGCGAGTTTCGCCTGTCTTATATGGCGGGCGGGCCGACCGAGCTGCGGTTGATGCTGATGGCGATGACGGTCGCGATGCCAATTATCGGCGGCGCCGACATCGGCGGCACCAATGTCTCGGTGTTCGACCTGTTCGCGCTGGTCGTTTCCAGCATCCTGGTGACACTGTTCATCGTCCAGACGTCAGCGACCGCCCGGATGCTCCGCCGCCGCGGGGTTTAGGGGCGCAAGCGCGCCTGCGCGTAGGTGCCAAGCAGCCGCAGCGACTTGGTCTGGAAGTCGAGTTCCTCGAGCGCGCGATCGATCCGTTCGTCCCCCGGCGCGCCGACGATGTCGGCGTAGAATTGGGTTGCGGCAAAGCTGCCACCAGTCTGATAGCTTTCCAGCTTGGTCATGTTGACGCCATTGGTCGCAAAGCCGCCGAGCGCCTTGTAGAGCGCGGCAGGGATATTCTTCACCTCGAACATGAAGGTTGTCATAACCGGGCCGGTGATCGCCCCAAAATCGGCAAGCGGTTCGCGCGCCAGCACGACGAAGCGCGTCATATTGTGATCGGCATCCTCCATACCCGTGCCGTGCAGCGTCAGCCCGTAAAGTTCGGCGGCGTGCGGCGGCGCCAGCGCGGCAAGCCCGACCTCGTCGCTGTCGGCGACCCACGCCGCGGCGCCCGCGGTGTCGCTGTGCGCAACCGGCGCGATATTGTTCGCGCGCAGCCAGTGGCGGCATTGGCCGAGCGCCTGCTCGTGGCTCATCGCACGCGTCACCGGGCCAAGGTCGCGGCTCATCAAGCCGTAGCGGATCGGCAGGAAATGCTCGCCGACGATCGACAGCCCGGATTCGGGGAGCAGGAAGTGGATGTCGGCGACACGGCCGTGCAGGCTGTTTTCGATCGGAATGATCGCGCGGTCGACCCGGCCATCGCGCACCGCGTCGATTGCGTCCTGAAAAGCATAGCAGGGCAACGGCAGCGAACTGGGATCATATTCGCGCGCCGCCAGATCGCTGTTGGCTCCGGGCGCGCCCTGAAACGCCAGCCCGCGGGCGGGCTCGGCGAGTGCCGCCACCCGCATTTCATCGACCAGATGCTGCGCCGAAGCCGAATAACTGCCCATGACTGCCTTCCCCAATTGGAGCCGCGGCGCATAGCCGCAGGACCGAAGCGACGCAACCGGTCGCGATCGGCCATTTCATCCCCTTGCGCCGCCGTCGCCGCACCAGTAAGGGAGCCTCCAAATCAGATACGCGTCCGGCAAGCGGGCGCCAGCTAACGGGGCTGCTAGAGCATGGACAATCGCAACAACACTATCGCTGGCTGGGTGCTTTTCGCCGGCATTTGCGCGCTGGGCCTGACCATCGGGTCGAGCATGTTGTTCGCAAGCCACAACCCGGAAAAGCCCGGGTTTCCGATCGAGGACGCCGAAGCCGGCGCCGGTGCCGCCGCCGCGGTGCCGATCGCCAACCTGCTCGCCGCCGCCGATCCGGTGAAGGGCGAAGCCGTGTTCGCGAAATGCGCCGCATGCCACACTATCGCTTCGGGCGGTGCCAATGGCATCGGCCCGAATCTGTGGGGCGCGCTCGGCAAGCCGCACGGCCATGTCGCCGGCTTCGCCTATTCGGACGCGCTGAAGGGTGTTCCCGGCAATTGGGACTTCGACGGCATGGACGCCTGGCTCGCCAGCCCGCGCAAATATGCGCCCGGTACCAAAATGTCGTTCGCTGGCCTCAGCAGCGCCGAAGATCGCGCGAACCTGATCGTTTACATGAACAGCCAGGGTTCGAACCTGCCGCTGCCCGCCCCCGAAGCCGCCGCGCCCGCCGAAGGCGAAGCCCCGGCCGGAGGCGAAGCCCCGGGCGGGGGGGCAGCCCC
>NZ_JAIBES010000055.1 GCF_019459305.1 Sphingopyxis sp.
CGCCTCATCGCAAAGCTCATATTCGCGGCTCAACACCATCCCGCCTTCATCTGGGCTTGGTCCCGATGGCGCCAAACCCACCAAGCGATCGCGGCTCAATGTCACCGAAGAACACGACATTAAATGCAACTGTAGTACTAGAACAGGCGCCTTCCGGTCAGCCCGCGGCGAAGCGCCTTGCGGTGTCCTGGACCAGTGCGATCATGTTGGGGACGCCCTGGGTGCGGTTCGACGACAGCTGGCGGGTCAGGTCGAACGGGGCGAGCGCGGCGGCGACGTCCATCGCGGCGACTTCGGCGGCGGGCTTGTCCTGCACCGCGGCGAGGACGAGGGCGACAATACCCTTGGTGATCGCGGCGTTGCTGTCGGCGAGGAAATGCAGGCCGCCGCCCTCTTGCGGCACAGGATAGACCCAGACGCTGGCGCTGCAACCGCGCACCAGCGTGGCGTCCGTCTTGAGCGCGTCGGGCATCGGTTCGAGCTCGCGCCCCAATTCGATCAGCAGGCGATAACGATCGTCGCCGTCGAGGAAGTCATATTCGTCGTGGATATTTGTCAGGCTGCGCATGGCGGCGCAGTGGCAGATTTGGGGGGGAGTGGGAAGAGCGCTAGGCCCATAATGCCCGTTTGTACCGAGCGAAGTCCAGACACCCGTCAGGTCAGCGCGAGGCCGATGGGCATCTCGACTTCGCTCGATGCGAACGGTTTTTTACCGCTCGAACGTCGCTACAGATCCACCCCCGCTGCGATTGCTTCCAGCTTGCGCAGCCGTTCCTTCAGATCGGCGATTTCGATGCGCGATCCCGCGTGGGGAACGGTCGCGTCATGGGTGACGGCGACATGCCCTGCGGCGAGTTCTTCGCGCTTGAGCTGGATCCAGTCGCGCCAGCCGCGCAGCGCGGCCAGGCTCATGATGGTCAGGGCGGTCAGCGCGACGGCACTGACCATCAGGTTGGAGGCAAGGTCAGACGTAATGGTGGCCATGATGCGGCTCCTTCTTCGTCACGGTCGTCAGGAGGGCGACCGGTCGCGCAGCCGTTCGATTTCCTCATCGAGCGTCACGGCGCGGTTATGGTCGGTAGCGATGCGTTCGAGCACCTGGATGCGGTCCTTGAGCGCGCGGATTTCGGATTGCAGCGCCTTGGTCTCGGCATTGTCGGCGGGGGCGGCGAAAAACTCGTTGCCCTTGTTGTCGCGGCGGACACCATATTTGGCGCGGACGACGCTGCCGATGGTGACGATCAGGACGATGCCGATAACCATTTCAAACGGGTTCATGGGGGGATCCTTCCGTATTTTCTTATCGTTGCTTCAGTTCAGTTCAGTTCAGCGGAGCGTCGCGCAGCTTTTCGATCTCGTCGGCGACGTCAATTCCCTTGTCGGTAACGATCCGTTCGAGGACGCGCACCCGCTGCTCCAGCCGTTCGGTCGCGGCCGCATATTGGGCGGCCTTTTCGGCGGTCATTTCCGACTGCTTCTCGATCATCTTTTGCTGATGCTTCGACCAGATGGCGAAGCCGCCGAGCAGGAAGGGAGCGAGGGGGATAAGGATCCAGATGGCGTCGCCCATCAGATTTCTCCTCAGTTCGCCGGGCGCCGCAGCGCCTCGATTTCGTGGCTGAGCCGGCTGCCCTCGTCGGTGACGATGCGCTCGACCACCGCGAGGCGGTCTTTCACCGAACCGAGTTCGGCGCGCAGCTGGGCATTTTCCTGGCTGATCAGCTTGACGCGTTCCATCGCCTCGTCGCTGCTTTTGGGATAGACCGCCTGACCCCAGGCACCGTCGAGCGGATAGCCGTTTTTGACACGGAGCCAAGTGGTGAAGACCCAGCCACCGACCGCCATGATGCCGATGATGGCGGCGACGGGAGCGAGGGCGTTGATCGTGTCGAAATTCATGATTATTCCCCTCAGCGCAGGCGGTCGATCTGGTCGGCGAGCTGCGCCGCCTGACCGTTGGTTTCGGTCGCGATGCGTTCGAGAACCGAAATTCGTTCTTCGAGACGGCTGACCTGGCCTGCCAGCTTGGCATTGTCGTCGGTCAGCAGCGCGATTTTTCGATCAGCGTCGGGGTCGGTTCGATGAACCGTGCCACCCCATTCATTTTCAACCGGATAGCCGTGCTTGGCGCGGATCCAGGTGGTGAACATCCAGCCGCCGATCGACAATGCGATAATGGCGAGGACGAAACCGGTACCACCGAAATTCATCTGTTTTCTCCCTGTTGCGTGTCAGCCGCCGCTCAGCGCAGGCTTTCAATCTCGTCGGCGAGCCGACGGTTGTGGCTGGTGTAGTAGAGTTCGATGTCGGCAAGGCGGCGATCGATGTCGCGAAAGCGCGACTTGATATCGCGGGTAGATGCGGTCGGATTGCTGCGTACCCCCTGCCAGAATTTCGCTTCTTCGTTCGAGCCATAGAGCGCGAAGGGTTTCGGCGTGCCCATCCAGGCGACCATCCAGTACGCGATCAGCGTCCAGGGGAAGCCCCCCATCAGCGTCAGCAGCACCGCGCCAACGCGGACCCAGAGGACGTCGACACCGCTGTAATCGGCGATCCCGGCACATACGCCGCTCCATTTGGCGTTCTGCTTGTCGAGGTAGAATTTCGTGCGGCTGGCAGACATCTCAGTTCCTCCGGCTGGTATTTTCGAGTTGCGCCAGTTCTTCATCGCTACGCACCGCAGGGCGGAAGTCGGGATGGTCGGCGCTGATGATGCGTTCGACGGTGTGCAGGCGGCCTTCCAGCCGGCGCGCGGTGTCGTACAGTTCGTCGAGCAGTTGCTCGTCTTCTCCGGTCAGCGTCTTGGCCTGTTTCCACTTGGTGATGTAGTGGAGGATCAGCCAGGGCAGACCGAGGAAGAGCGTTCCGATAACGATCGGGACGATGATGATTTCTTCCATCGGTCTGGTTCCTTATTGCTTGCTGGCGTGCGCGGCCTTGAGCGCGGCGAGCTCGTCGGCGACCTTGTCGGCGGCCTGGAGTTCGGCGATCTCTTCGTCGAGCGACTTTTTGTAACCCAAGTTCAGCGCATCGGCGCGGCCCTCGGCTTCGTCGACGCGGCGTTCGAGAATGTCGAAGCGCGAGAAGGCATCTTCGACGCGGTCGCCATTGGTCATTTCGCGCAGCTTAAACTTGTTCTCGGCGCTTTCGAGGCGGGTCGAGACGTTCGACTGGCGAGCGCGCGCTTCGCTGAGTTTTTTCTGCAGCTTGGCGATGTCGTCTTCATAGCCCTTGAGCGCGTCGTCGAGGACGGCGATTTCGGCCTTCAGACGCTCGGCCATGTCGCCGGCTTTCTGCTTTTCGACCAGCGCGGCGGTGGCAAGGTCTTCGCGGTCCTTCGACAGCGCGAGTTCGGCCTTTTCCTTCCAGCTTTCCTGCAGGCTTTCCAGCTTGGCGATGTGGCGGCGCATTTCCTTTTGGTCCGCGATCGTGCGGGCGGCGGAAGCGCGGACTTCGACGAGCGTTTCGTTCATCTCGAAGATGATCTGGCGGATCATCTTTTCGGGATCTTCGGCCCGGTCGAGCAGGTCGGTGACGTTGGCGGCGATGATGTCGCGGGTGCGTGAAAAAATACCCATTTGAAAAACTCCTGTCGAAATCTGGAGACCTTGGTCTTTTATAAAAGGCTGGTGCCGGGGCGGGGCAAGGGGGGAGAGTGCCCCGGCACCAGTGCCGGTCAGGCCAAAGCGCTGACCGCCGGGGACATGACAGCGGCAACCAGCGGGCCGGCGTGAACGCCGGTGGCACTGGCCGCAACCTGCGGCTGGTCGATCGCTCCGACGAGAATGGCCAGCGCTCCGGCCGTGCTCAGCACGAAAGTGGCGGCTTGGGCAAACATCGACTTCATGATCTAACCTTCCTGTGGTTTTTCGCTGCACCGGAACAATTTGCCCCGGTTCGTATCCAACTATGCAGACACCGTGCCAATTGCGCCAAGCCGCGCAAATGCGCGCAACTTCACGCGCAAATCGCTTCCGCGATCGAATTGACTTGCCATCGAGCGGGAAAATTTGCCAATCATTGGGAATGGAGCGCGAGACCCAATTTATCGGCCAGTCGGCGGCGTTTCAGGACGCGGTCGAACGTGCCAGCCTGGCGGCGTCACTCGACCGGCCCGTGCTGGTGATCGGCGAGCGAGGGACGGGCAAGGAACTGATCGCCGAACGCCTGCACCGCCTGTCGACGCGCTGGGACCGGCCCTATGTCATCCTGAACTGCGCCGCGATGCCCGAGACGCTGATTGAGTCCGAGCTGTTTGGGCACGAGGCAGGCGCCTTCACCGGCGCGACGCGCACCCGCGCCGGGCGGTTCGAAGAGGCCGACGGTGGCACCCTGTTCCTCGACGAGCTGGCAACGATGTCGATGGGCGCGCAGGAACGCCTGCTGCGCGCGGTCGAATATGGTGAGGTCACTCGCGTCGGTTCGTCGCGCCCGATCCGCGTCGATGTCCGCATCGTCGCGGCCACCAACGAACATCTGCCCGCGCTGGTCGATGAAAATCGCTTCCGCGCCGACTTGCTCGACCGCCTTTCGTTCGAGGTCATCACCCTGCCCCCACTGCGCGCGCGTGAGGGCGATATCGAGGTGCTCGCCACCTATTTCGGGCAACGGATGGCCACCGTCCTTGGCTGGGAAGAATGGCCGGGCTTCGGACCGCGCGCGCTCGCCGCGATGGAAGGCCATGACTGGCCGGGCAATGTCCGCGAACTGCGCAATGTCATCGAGCGCGCGATCTATCGCTGGGCGGACCCTGAAAAGCCCGTAGATGCGCTAAGCTTCGATCCGTTCGCGAGCCCCTGGCAGCCCGTGGTGCGCAAATCGGCGCCGAAGGCGGCCGGCGGCGCATCGGCTGCCCCCGCCGAAACCGCGCCCGTATCTACTGCGATGCCTACTGGCCCGGTCAGCGACATGCGCGCCGCGGTCGACGCCTATGAACGCCAGATCCTGTCTGACACGATGGCGCGCTGCCGCTTCAATCAAAAAGTCGCGGCCGAAGCGTTGGGGCTGAGTTACGACCAGATCCGCCATGCGCTGAAGAAACATGGGTTGAATCAGTAGCGTCGACTTTGATCCTCACTGTCGCGAAGCGATGGGGAGGTGGCAGCGCGGAGCGCTGACGGAAGGGCAATGGCGCAACGGCGCTGCCCCTCCACGACCGATTCGCGGCGGTCCCCCTCCCCATGGCTTCGCCACAGGGAGGATTTGGATATCAGCCCGGAATGCCGCTGATCGACTTCACTTCCATGAAATCCTTCAGCCCGAACACGCCGCCTTCGCGGCCGTTGCCCGATGCCTTGTAACCGCCGAATGCCGCACCCGGTCCTGGCCCCCAAGCGTTGACGGCGACCATTCCGGCGCGCAGCTTCGGTGCCAGCCCGGCGGCTTGCGCCGGATCGCCCGAGATTACCGCCGACAGGCCATATTCGGTGTCGTTGGCAATATCGACCGCCTCGTCGAGGTCGCCATAGGCCATGATCGTCGCGACCGGACCGAAGATTTCTTCGTTGGCGATCCGCATGTCGCGGGTGACGCCCGAGAACACCGTCGGCTTGATGTAATAGCCGCGATTGACGTTGCTCGGCAAGCCGGTGCCGCCGGTTTCCAGCGTCGCGCCTTCGTCGATCGCCGACTGGATCAGACCTTGGATCTTGTCGAACTGCGCCTTGTTGACGACGGGGCCGATATGGCCGCCTTCGCTCATCGGGTCGCCGACCGCCGTGCCGTCGAACATCGCCTTGATGACGCCGACCGCTTCGGCCTGACGCTCTTTCTGGACCAGAATGCGCGTCGGGGCGATGCAGCTCTGTCCGGTGTTGACCAGCACGCCCTGCACCGTCGGCGGCAGCACCGCGGCGAAATCGGCGTCGGGCAGGACGATGTTCGGCGACTTGCCGCCGAGTTCCTGATGGACGCGCTTGACGGTGTCGGCGGCGGCCTTAGCGACAAGAATACCGGCGCGGGTCGAGCCGGTGAAGCTGACCATTTCGATGCCGGGGTGTGCGCTGATTGCGTTGCCGACGGTCGGGCCGTCTCCCTGAACGAGGTTGAAGACGCCCGGCGGGACGCCCGCGGCGTCGAGGATTTCGGCAAAGATCGTCGCGTTGCCGGGGCATTCTTCGGAGGGCTTGAGAACCATCGTTTTGCCCGCGGCGAGCGCCGGAGAGACCTTCAGCGCGATCTGGTTGAGCGGCCAGTTCCACGGCGTGATCATGCCGACGACGCCGATCGGTTCGTAAGCGATGACGCCCGCGGCGTATTTTTCGGTGAAGTTGAAGTCTTTCAGCGCGGCGATCGTGCCAAGAAAACCGCCGATGCCCGCGCCGACCTGTGCGGTGCCCGCGAAGCTTACCGGGGCACCCATTTCGCTTGCCATTGACTTGGCAAGGTCGGGCGCGCGCTTCTTATATTCCTCGACGATGCGATTGAGCAGGTCGAGGCGCTCTTCGCGCGTCGTCTGCGACCAGCTTTTCAGTGCCTCGCGTGCTGCGGCGACGGCATCGTCAACGTCGGCGGCGGTGCCGAGAACGATCGTCGAGGCAGCTTCTTCGGTCGCCGGGTTAATTACGTCGTGCGGCTTGCCGCCCTTGCTATCGACCCACTGGCCGCCGATGAAATTCTGCTTGAGGTGCGTTGCGGTGTCGCTCATTTTCTCTCTCCCAATCGGCGTGTCTGAATACGTCTCGGATTGCTACCTAATCACTGTGGCGGATGAATCAAGCAACGCCAACTGACAAAGGTGACGGCTCAGCGTTTTTCAGCACTCAGCCGTGACATCAATATGGCAGCGCGCGTCGCTTGCCGCGCGATGCTGGGCAGGTCGACGGTTTCTTCGGGGCCATGATCGCCGGTGCTGTAAGCGCCAAGACCCGCGAGCGAATCGACGAAGGGGGCGACAAAGCTGATGTCGGCGGCCCCACGCTTCAACGGGTCGAGCGCCGCCATTTCGGGCAGGCCGAGGTCGCGGTTTACCGCGTTCAGCCGGACGAGCAGTGCGCGGTTGCCCTCGGTCGGCGCCATCGCGGGATAGCCGCCGGGGTCGAAGGCGAGGGTCGCTGAAGTTCCGCGTGCATGGTCGGCGATGATCGCCGCCATCTTGTCCTTCACCCGCGTTGCCTGTTCGCCCGACAGCGTGCGAAGGTCGCCGCGCGCCACGGCAGTGGCGGCAATAATATTGGTCTTGCCGGTGGCACTGGCGCGGATTTTGCCTTCGTCGAGCATAGCCTGCTCGCCGCCCGCGACCAGTCCGACGTTGAAGGTCAGATTGGGTTCGGGCAGCTCGGTGCGGAAACGGTGGATGATCCGCGCCAGTTCATAGATCGCGCCGTCGCCGGTATTGGCGCTAAAAATGCCCGAGCTGTGCCCGGCCTTGCCGGTGGCGGTGACAGTCCAGCTTTCGGACGAGCGACGTGCGATCGAACTCATGTCGGCACCCGCATCGCGGATCAGCCCTTCGAAACATAGCGCGACATCGCTGCGCTTGCCCGCGGCGATCAGGTCGGCGCGTGCGATCTCGATTGGGTCTCCCGCATCCTCCTCGTCGCCGGTCATGTGAAATTCGATATTGGCGCCCTTCAGCGTCCCCGCCGCGTGCATCGCGCGCAGCGCCGCGAGCGCCACGACCATCCCGCCCTTATCGTCACCCGCCCCCGGTCCCTTGGCGAAGTCGCCCCTGCGCTCGAAACGCTGGAAGGGCGAATCGGGTTCGAAGACCGTGTCGAGATGCGCGATGAGGAGCAGGCGCTTGCCGTCCCGCTTGCCCTTGTGCGTCGCGATCAGGTGCCCGGCGCGGCCGGTCTCGCGCATCGGTTTCCAGGTCACCGTGAAGCCCAGCGGTTCGAGCTCGGCGCGCATCATCGCCCCGATCTTTTCGACGCCCTCGAGGTTGAGCGAGCCGCTGTTCTGGTTGACCAGCTTTTCAAGCAGCGCGATCGAGCGCGGTTGCTCGGCCTCGACCATTTTTGCCATCGCGCTTTCGGCCTTGCTAAGCTCTGCCTGAGCCGCAGGTGCGAGTGCGAGTTGAAGCGCGATCAGGGCGGCAAATGGCAGCGATTTCATGGAGGACTCCTCTGGACGTCCCCCTTGTGCCGCTTGCACGGACTGCGGGCAAGCGATCAGCCGGGGCGGACCATGAATATGCTGCCGCCGATGCTGACGATGAACAGATTGCCCGCGCTGTCTTCGCCGAACGAGGCGATCGAACTGAGCGTCCCGGCGTCGGGGGAGAAATCCTCGTTGCGCCGCGCGAAGCGCGACGACGGAAGCGTCTGTCCGGCGATCATGCTGGAAAAAGGCACCGACCAGATATTGCCCGAGATAAAGTCGCCAAAAACATACTGACCCTGGAGCGATGTCACCGGGCCGCGATAGACATAGCCACCGGTGACGGTCCGGCCCTGCCTTGGGCCGCTGCCATGGCCATATTCGAGCACGGGATTGGTCAGCCCCGCGGGGGCGGTGCCGGCATAGGGCTGGGTGCCCTCAAGGAAGCGCCAGCCGAAGTTCAGCCCCGGCTGCGAGGTTGTCACCATGTCGACTTCTTCGACCGCGCTTTGGCCGACGTCGCCGATCAGCAGCGTTGAGCCCGAAAAGGAAGCGCGGAACGGGTTGCGGAGGCCAAAGGCAAAGACATAGGGATCGCCGCCGCTCGCGATAAATGGATTTCCGGGTGCAGGAGCATAGCTGCTGCCGCCTGCGCCGACGGCAAAGCGCAGGATCTTGCCAAGCTGCACATTGCGGTTCTGTGCATTGTTGTTGGGATCGCCGCCCCCGCCGCCATCGCCGACCGCGACATAGACATGGCCGTCGGGACCAAAGCCGATCCAGCCGCCATTATGATTGTCGAACCCGGGGTGCGGGATGTCGAGCACGGTATCGTACCTGGTCGAGCTGTTCGGCTGCCCCAGCGTATAGCGCCGCACCTGGACATTGCCGTTGGTCGCGGTGGCGACCGCGAACAGGCGCTGCGACGTCGCATGGTCGGGATAGGCAGCGAGGCCGAGCAGGCCGCGCTCGCCGCTGGTCGAAATGTCGGTGATGTCGAGCACGAGCGTACGGCTGCCATTGGCGGGGTCGAAGCGATAGACGTTGCCGCCCTTTTCGACGACATAGACGCTGCTGCTGCCGGGGATCGGGGCGACATAGAGCGGCTGGCTGAAGCCGGTGCCGACGCGCGCTACCGATATGCCCTCGCGGCAGTTGGTGACCGTGATGTTGACCGCCTGCGTCACGCTCGCCTGACCGTCGCTGACGCGCAGCACAACCGTATAGACATTGTCGCCGTCGGCGTCCCCGGGCAGATCGAAATCGGGCGCTGCGCCAAAGCTGAGTGCGCCAGCACCTGTGATCGCGAAACGCGCCGCGTCGGGGCCGCCGTCGATGGTGAAGGTCAGGGTGTTGCCATCGGGATCGGTCGCGGTCGCCTGATAGGCGGCGGTGCTATTTTCGGCGACGCTCGCGGTTTGCAGCGAAGTGAAGCTGGGCGGGGCATTGGCCGTGGGCGGGGTGCCGCCGCTGCTACCGCCACCGCCACCGCATGAGGCGAGCAACAGGGACATGAGGAGGAGGGAGACGCGCTTCCGCATGGCCAAATTGCCTTTCGCGATCAAGCCCACCCCGCTCGCAACCTGCCATGGGTCGATAGCGGCGGCAACCCCGGCGATTTACCATAGAGCCCTTGCGCCGGGCGGCGTCAGTCGGGCTCTTTGGCCTCATCGAAATCGTTGAGTTTGCCCAGTGCCTCTTGCGCGATTTTTCGCAGGACCAGACGATTGACTGTCAAGCCTTTCGCATCGTCGCCGGCCAGGTCGTCGATGGCAAAATCGACGCGGGTGCGATCGGGCGCCAGCTCTTCGAAGGTGAATTTGAGCCCCGTCATCAGCGCGCCGTCATCGACGTTGTAGATCAGATGAGCTTCGCGAGGGATTTCCATCGCGACCGCTATCTTGATCTTATAGGCGTCGGGCCGCTCATCGGGGACCATCTTCTCGAAACCCGGATCGCCCTTTTCGGCGACCAACTCATAGAGGCGCGTCGATCCGCCGTTGGTCACCAGCGGCATCCCGGTAAAGGCGCTGTCATCGCCAAACATTTTCGCAAACACCTCTTCGCGTGGCGCCGCGACCGTGCGGGTCTGGTTCGCCAGCTCGGCTATTTTGCCGCAGCTCGCGGTCAGCAGCATCACGGCAACCAAGATTGTGGAGCGTAGCATCGCGATCCCCCTGAAAGGCGAAGTCGGTATAGCGTTGGCGATTTACCAAAGCGTCAATGGCTGCCGTTTTTGTATGTAAAGAGTGTTTGACAGGCCAGACGACTCACTGTAAAGAGCTCTTGACAGGTAAGGGAGCGGCTGTGGAAAATCGGGTCCGCGAATATCGCGAAGCGGCGGGGTGGAGCCAGGGCGAACTTGCCCGGCGCCTGGGGGTATCGCGCCAGACGATCAACGCGGTCGAAACCGACAAATATGATCCCAGCCTGCCGCTCGCGCTCCGCATGGCGGGGCTGTTCGCTCTCGAAGTGCGCGAACTGTTTATCGATCATTGGACGGCGAAGGAGTAGCGAGATGACGACGCAGGCAAGCAAGGCCGCCGGATGGCGCAAGATGGCGATGCAGGCAGCAATCGGCGCGGCTGCGGGCGCCGGAGGCATGTTCGCGGGGTTGCAGCTGGTCGAGGGGCAGGGCGGTTTCGACTGGACGGGATCGTCCATCATCCTGTTCGGCATCGGGCTGGTTTATGCACTGATGGGGATGTTCGTCGGGATCGGAACGGTAGCGCCGCGCCTGTTCGGCCAGCGGCTGCTCAACGTCGCCGATGCCGAAGAAATCGTCGAGGAGCGCGCGAACATGGCTGGCAGCGCTGTCGGCTGCCTGATTCTGGGCGCAGCGGTCATGTTGCTGGCGCATGCGGCGGCGGCTGACGCCGCGGGCGGTGCGGCGCTGGTCACCCCAGCGCTCGCTTTCTGGATTCTGCTGGCGGTTCTGGTCGGCTTTACAGCGATATCGGTGTGGATGTGGCGGGGTTTTGACGAGCTGTGGCGCCAGTTGACGGTCGAAATATCCGCGATCACCGGCAATCTTCTTCTGTTGATCGCGATCATCTGGGGCGGCGCCGCCGCGGTGGGACTGGCCGCCGGGCCGCACCCGCTCGATCTGGTGTCGCTCGCATTCGGATCGCTCCTGTTCGCCTGTTTTGCAGGCGCGGGATGGCGCGGGATGATGGCGCTGCGCTAGCGCTTGCGTTGGACGAACAAACGAAAAAGGGCGCCCGGTTCCCCCGAACCGGGCGCCCTCCTTGGCGTTGCTGACCCTTGCGGATCAGGCGCTGTAGTACATGTCGAATTCGACCGGGCTCGGGGTCTGCTCGACGCGATACACTTCGTCCCACTTCAGCTCGACATAGGCTTCGATCTGATCCTTGGTGAACACGTCGCCCTTGAGCAGGAAGTCGTGGTCGGCGATCAGCGCGTCGAGCGCCTCGCGCAAGCTGCCGCAGACGGTCGGGACTTCGGCGAGTTCTTCGGGCGGCAGGTCATAGAGGTTCTTGTCCATCGGATCGCCCGGGTGGATCTTGTTCTGGATGCCGTCGAGCCCCGCCATCAGCAGCGCCGAATAGCACAGGTACGGATTGGCCATCGCGTCGGGGAAACGGAATTCGACGCGCTTCGCCTTGGCGCCTGCACCATAAGGGATGCGGCACGAGGCCGAGCGGTTGCGGCTCGAATAGGCGAGCAGAACCGGAGCCTCGAAACCGGGGACGAGACGCTTGTAGCTGTTCGTTGTCGGGTTGGTGAAGGCGTTGAGCGCCTTCGCATGCTTGACGACGCCGCCGATGAAATAGAGGCACATGTCGCTAAGGCCCGCATAGCCGTTACCCGCGAACAGCGGCTTGCCCTTTTCCCAGATCGAGATGTGGGTGTGCATGCCGCTGCCGTTATCGTCCTTTATCGGCTTGGGCATGAAGGTCGCGGTCTTGCCATAGGCATGTGCGACCTGATGCACGACATATTTGTAGATCTGCATGCGGTCGGCGGTCTGCGTCAGTGTGCCGAAGGTCAGGCCAAGCTCATGCTGCGCGGCAGCGACTTCATGATGGTGCTTGTCGCAGGGCAGGCCCATTTCGAGCATTGTCGACACCATCTCGGCGCGGATGTCGACGGCGCTGTCGACCGGTGCGACGGGAAAATAGCCGCCCTTGGCGCGCGGGCGGTGGGCGAGGTTGCCGCCTTCATAGATGCGGCCGGTGTTGGTCGGCAGTTCGATGTCGTCGATCTCGAACCCCGACTTGTTGTAGCCGGTCTCGAAGCGGACATCGTCGAACATGAAGAATTCGGCTTCGGGGCCGACATAGACGGTGTCGCCGACGCCGGTCGAGGCAACATAGGCCTCGGCGCGCTTGGCCGTCGTCCGCGGATCGCGGGCATAGCCTTCGCCGGTCGACGGCTCGACAATGTCGCAAAAGATGACAAGCATCGGGGTCGCCGAGAAGGGATCGTCATAGACCGCGTCGAGGTCAGGCATCAGGATCATGTCGGACTCGTTGATCGCCTTCCAGCCCTCGATCGACGAGCCGTCGAACATCAGGCCGTCTTCGAGCGCGTCTTCATCGATTACACCGGCGCACATCGTCAGATGCTGCCACTTGCCCTTGGGATCGGTGAAGCGCAGGTCGACCCACTCGATGTCGTTTTCCTTGATCCGGGCGATGATATCCTTGGGCTTCGTAGCCATTGTCTGAACTTCCTTCTTGCGATGATGACCGGCTCGGCCGGTTTCGTTGAACAGGGTGGGGAGTGGGTGTTTTAAAGGGCGTCCTCGTTGCGCTCGCCGGTGCGGATGCGCAGCGCGGTTTCGACCGGGATGACGAAAATCTTGCCGTCGCCGATGCGACCGGTCTGCGCGGCCGCGGCGATCGCCTCCACGACGCGTTCGGCCATGCTGTCCTCGACGATGACTTCCAGCTTCACCTTGGGCAGGAAATCGACGACATATTCGGCACCGCGATACAGTTCGGTATGACCTTTTTGCCGACCAAAGCCCTTGGCCTCGGTGACGGTGATGCCGCTGACGCCGACTTCGTGCAGCGCTTCCTTGACCTCGTCGAGCTTGAACGGCTTGATGATCGCCTCAATCTTCTTCACGCTTTTCGTCCCCCTTGGGCATATCCTATCGCTCGCAGTCAGAGCCGGATCAGGCCTGCCTGTCCGGTTCGCACCCGTGAGTCGCTGCGAGGCCCCGTCATCTTGCACCAATCAAGAGCCGTGCCAATTGGCGAATCGCAAGCTTTCAGTAACATTTGTGACACGATGTTGCGCGGTTGCTTAAGGGGTGAGCAACGGGTGCGATGCGGTGCCTAAAAAAGTGGCAGGTTCGTATCATATCCTCCCTGTCGCGCAGCGATGGGGAGGGGGATCGTCGCCGCAGGCGATCGTGGAGGGGCCGCGACTTCGCGCCGTGGCCCTTCCGTCAGCGGCTACGCCGCTGGCACCTCCCCATGACTTCGTCACAGGGAGGTTAGGTGTTTTACCGGCCCATCGGCGCCGAGCTGTCGGCGAGATTCGCCTTGGTCCAGTTCGACCGTTCGATGACATAGGCGCGGATCGCTTCGGCGTCCTGCGGGGTTAGCACTTTCGCGAAGCTGACCATGCCGCGATCCTTCAGCGCGCCGTCGATCACCACGCCCTTCCATGCCTCGGCATTGGCCAGCGTGCCCGAGACGCGGAGGTCGGGGGTGAAGCCGTTGCCGATCGCGCTGTCGCCGTGGCAGACCATGCAATAGCGCCCGAACTGCGCCTTGCCCGCCGCGACCTGCGTCGCGCTGGCGGTCATCGGCGGCGGGTTCCACGCCAGCGTTGTCGTAGTGGGCGGCGCGGGCAGTTTGCCGGTGCCGCCAATCGTGAGCACTACCAGCCGCGGGATGTTCGGGATCTTGCGCGTGGCACCGCCTGCAACCCCGGCGACGAGCGGGAAAGCGCCGCCCTTGCTCGTCATGAAAGCGACGTATTGGATGCCGCCGACGCGAAAGGTCGAGGGCGCGCTGACGATCCCCGACTGCATGTCGAGGTCCAGCAATTGCTTGCCGGTGTCGGCGGTGTAGGCGCGGAAGCGGCCGAGGCTGGTACCCTGGAACACCAGATTGCCCGCGGTCGTCATCGTGCCGCCATTCCACGCCGCGGGATGATCGACCGCCCAGGCGACCTTACCGGTGCGCGGGTCGAAGGCGACGAGGCGCCCGGTGGTCGCGGAGACCGCGGCGCGGAAGGCCGCTTTGTCGTCGGGGAGCAGCGTGCCGGTGAGCGAGGTCCCGACGTTGAAGCCGAGCACCTTGCGCTTGTCGAGCTCATTCATGTCGGCGAGATAGCCCTGCGGGATCTGCTGCGCCGGAATATAGACCAGCCCGGTCGCCGGATTATAGCTCATCGGGTGCCAGTTATGCGCGCCGAGCGCCCCAGGGATCGCGATGAAGGGCTTGCCGGTCTTGTAGAAACGCGCCTCAGGGTTTTCGATCGGACGCCCGGTGGCGAGGTCGTAGCCCGTCGCCCAGTTGATCCCGTCGACAAAGGGCTTAGCGTCGATCAGCTTGCCGTTGGTGCGGTCAATGGTGAAGAAAAAGCCATTCTTCGGCGCATGGTAAAGCACCTTGGTCGACTTGCCGTTCACCGCCTGCTCGGCGAGGATGATCGGCTGGGTCGCGGTATAGTCCCACGTCTCGCCCGGCGTTTCCTGATAATGCCATTTATAGGCGCCGGTGCTGGCATCGACCGCGACGATCGACGAGAGGAACCAGTTGTCGCCCTCGCCATTCGATCGCGTGCCATGGTTCCACGGGTTGCCGTTGCCGACGCCGAGATAGACCTGGTCGAGATCCTTGTCATAAACGATCGCGTCCCACACGGTGCCACCGCCGCCCGAGGTCTGCCACTCGCCCTTGTCGGACCAGGTCGCGTTGGCTTTGCTCGCGAAAATCTCGTCGCTCGCGGCGCCGTCCTTTTCCTTCTTCGGGTTGGGCGCGGTATAAAAGCGCCAGCGCTCCTTGCCCGTATCCGCGTCATAGGCGGTGACATAGCCGCGCACCCCGAATTCGGCGCCGCCATTGCCGATCAGCACCATGTCCTTCACCACGCGCGGCGCGCCGGTGATCGTGTAGGGTTTTGCGGTGTCGACCGTCTGGGTCGACCAGATTTCGGCGCCTGTCTTGCGGTCAAGCGCGATCAGGCGGCCATCGATGGTGCCGACGAAAACCTTGTCGCCCCACAAGGCGACGCCGCGGTTGACGACGTCGCAGCAGGCATTGACTGCGCTCGCGCCGGGGACTTTGGGGTCGAATTTCCACAAGGACTTGCCAGTCGCGGCATCCCAGGCGCTGACCTTCGACCAGGCGTGGGTGACATACATCACGCCGTCGACGACGACGGGCGTCGCTTCCTGCCCGCGTGCGTCTTCCAGGTCAGCGGTCCAGGCGATGCCGAGTTCGCCCACATTCTTGTCATTGATGTCGGTCAGCGGGCTGAAGCGTTGTTCGTCGTAACTGAAACCGATCGCGCCCCAGTCGTCGCCATTGCCACCGGTCTTGAGCAGGGTCTCGCTGGCCTTTTCGGCATCGTCGAGCGAACCCCCGGTGATGCTCTCATTCTTCGATGCGTTGCACGCCGCCAATGCCAGCGCCGCGCAGCTCAGCAGCGCGGCCTTCAAGACCCGTTTCGCCATTCATGCTCTCCCGTTCGACGCCTATGCTTGACGTTAACGTCAAGTCTGCGCGCGATATGGCGCGCGTGCAAGGGGGAATGTGGGGCGGAGCGCTCCCTCTTATCGGCGCCCCGGACTTGCTCCGGAGCCGCGAAGGCCAGTGCGACGTCGGAAGTCGTGGATCCCGGATCAAGTCCGGGACGACGAAGTGTAAACCGCTGTTACGATCAGGCCCAAGGCGGCGCGTTCAAGCCCTTGGGACTCGCGGTGAAAATCTCGCAGCCGGTTTCGGTGATCCCGATGCTGTGTTCGAACTGTGCCGACAGCGAACGGTCGCGGGTGACCGCGGTCCAGCCGTCGGGGAGCATCTTCACGGCAAATTTGCCGGTGTTGATCATCGGTTCGATGGTGAAGAACATGCCGGGGCGCAGCTCGGGTCCGGTGCCGGGGCGTCCGGCGTGGACCACCTCGGGGGCATCGTGGAACATCTGGCCCAGCCCGTGGCCGCAGAAATCGCGGACGACCGAATAGCGATGGCGTTCGGCGTGGGTCTGGATCGCGTGCGCGACGTCGCCCATGCGATTGCCGGGTTTCGCCTGCTCGATACCGAGCATCAGGCATTCATAGGTAACCTCGACGAGGCGCTTCGCCTTGATCGGTACATCGCCGACCAGATACATGCGGCTGGTGTCGCCGTGCCAGCCGTCCTTGATGACGGTGATGTCGAGATTCACGATGTCGCCGTTTTTCAGCACCTTGTCGCTCGGCACGCCGTGGCAGATCTGGTTGTTGACCGAGGTGCAGATCGATTTGGGGT